>NZ_CP009286.1:1964500-2276500 GCF_000758685.1 Paenibacillus stellifer | reverse complement strand
CTTGCCCAGCACTTCGTCCGGCATCCCGCTTTCGATTAGCCGCCCCTGGTCCATAAATAAGACGCGGTCGGCCACCTCGCGCGCAAACCCCATCTCGTGCGTGACCACGACCATCGACATGCCTTCGGCAGCCAACTGCTTCATGACGGTAAGCACTTCGCCGACAAGCTCGGGATCTAAAGCGGAGGTCGGCTCATCGAACAACATCACCTTCGGCTCCATCGCAAGAGCTCTCGCGATTGCGACCCGCTGCTGCTGGCCGCCGGACAGCCTGGAAGGAACATTGTTCATTTTGTCTGCGAGACCGACCTTGGCCAGCAGTTCCGCAGCCCGTTCGCGCGCCTCGCTTTTTTTCATGCCTTTGACCCACACCGGGCCTTCCATGACGTTCTCCAGTGCGGTCCGGTGCGGGAATAGATGAAACCGCTGAAAGACCATGCCGACCTCCCTTCTGATCATCCGAAGTTTCCGCTTATCGAGGAGGGACTGCCCGCGATACCGTACGTCGCCCGTCTGAATGCTCTCCAGTCCGTTCATGCAGCGCAGCATGGTGCTTTTACCGGATCCGCTCGGGCCGATGATTACAACCCGCTCCTGTAGTTGTATGGTTAGATCGACATCAAACAAGACCTGGTGACTGCCGTAGTACTTGTTGACTTGCTTAAGCTCGATCATGCGCCGTCAACCCTTTCTCCAATTTTCTTGCAGCCAGCATCAGAATGCTTGTCATGACCAAATAGATGGCTCCTATGACGGTATAGGTCTCGAGCGGCCTGAAGGTCGTCGTAATGACCATTTCTCCAGTCCGAAACAGTTCTGTTATCGTGATCGTTGAGACCATGGAAGAGTTTTTGATCGTCATGATGAATTGGTTAACGAGCGGCGGGATGGCGATCTTGATCGCCTGCGGCCCGATAACCCGCAGCATCATGACCGGCTTCGACATACCTAGTGACACAGACGCTTCCGTTTGCCCCTTGTCCACGGCCTGGATGCCGGACCGGATGATTTCAGTGATATACGCGCCCGTATTCAGCGCCATTCCGATAATGCCGGCTTCGAGCGGCTCAAATTTAAGCCCGACCTGTGCGAGTCCGAAATAAATGATAAACAACTGAACGAGCAGCGGCGTGCCGCGAAAAATCCATGTGTATAACCCCGCCACCACCTGCAGCGTTTTAATGCCCGACGTTTTGCATATCCCCCCGGCAATGCCGAGGATCATACCAAGAATAAGGGAGATGAGGGAAAATTTCACCGTCATCCACGCCCCTTCCAGGAACACCGACCAAAACGGAAGGATAGCTGAGTAATCCAACTGCATGAGCGAACCTCCTATTCCGGTTTAAATACCGCAACTATCCGGCATGCTATTTCAACCATTTTTCATATAGAGCTGCCGCTTCCCCGCTTTCTTCCATCTCCTTTATTACCTCGTTCGCTGCTTCGAGCAGCACCGTATTCCCTTTCTGGACGGCTAAGCCGAGACCCGCATTGGTGAAAGGCTTGCCGACGATCTCGAGTCCGGCATCGGCATGCTGCTTGTTATAGCCCATTTGGTTCAAGTAATCGTTAAACGCGGCGTCCACCCGTCCCAGCTGCAAATCCATCAAATAGTCGGTCGTATCTTTGTACGCTTTGATTTCCAGGTCGGTCCCTTTCGCTTTCAGCTCTTTGGCTGCGGCTTCGCTGGTCGCGCCCGACTTGACGCCCACGACCTTGCCTGCCAAATCCTCTACGCCTTGGATCGAATCGTCGCCTGCCCGTTTCACGAGCGTCATGCCCGTTTCCATGTACACGTCCGACATATCCACGGCCGCTTTGCGTTCGTCTGTAATGTACATCGCCGCGATGCCCATATCGACCTGGCCGTTTTGTACGGAAGGAATGAGCGCCGTAAACTGCATTTCCTTCCACTCGACCTCTACGCCGAGCTTCTCGCCGATTTTGTTGCCAAGGTCGATATCGTAGCCAACCAGCTTCTGGGTTTGCGGATCCAAATATTCGAATGGATAATAATTGCCCGTTGCGATAATGATCTTGCCTTTTTCCTTAATAGCCGACAGAGAAGAGCTTTCGGCGGAAGCCGCCGGAGTCTCGCTTGCATTCGCACCATTGCCGCCGGACGCCGTATTGTCGCCGCAGCCTGCCATCACTGTTAAAGCCGCCGTCACCAGCAGTGTTATCCATTTGCTTTTTACATTTCTTTTCATTACAAATTCCTCCCCAATGAAATTATGTTTTGTTATAGATAGCTTCTGCGAAGCACTTTACCGGACGGCAGGCGATGCTCGGCATCTCCTTCGACCACTAACTTGCCGTTTACCATCACAAGCGCAATGCCTTCAGAATAAGAACGCGGATTGTCATACGTTGCCGTATCCTTCACACCTGCCTCGTCAAAAATGACGATATCGGCTTTCATCCCTTTGCGAATCGTTCCCCGGTCCGTAAACCCGATAATGCGAGCGGGCTGAGACGTCATGCGACGGATTGATTCCTCCAGCGTAAACAGCTTGTCCTCCCGGGTATATTTGCCAAGAACCTTCGGAAAGGAACCGAATGCCCGCGGATGCGGCTGTCCGCCTAGCAAGCCGTCAGTGCAGATTGTACCCGCCGGATGCTGCATAATGGTCGCGACGGATGCGTCATCCATAACGAAATCGACCATACCGACTGCGTTATTTTCTTCCAAAATCAAATCAAGCGCCGTTGAGATGGGATCGCTGCTGCCTCTCGCTTCGGTAATTTGCTGCAGTGTACGCCCGACGCAGTTTTTGTTTTGCTCGGTTTCCACAGAAGTAATGAGAATCCCGTCAGGTCCGGCCCACGCGTACATGCTATCCCATCCTGCAAAGCCGGTCGTCATATCCGCCGCCATCTTCTCGCGCAGCTCCGGTGTCCGCAGACGTTCCATCAGCTTCGCGGCGCCCCCCTCGTGTGCCCAAGGCGGCAGCGTCGCGCTCAGCATTGTGCTGCCTGCGGTGTACGGATATTGGTCGAAGGTCACCTCGATGCCGCGATGCCGAGCGTTGTCCAGCTTTACGAGAACTTCCCGCGTTTTGTGCCAGTTGAGCCGGCCGCATACTTTGAAATGCGAGAAATGCAGGTGAACGCCTGTTCGTTCCGCAATTACCAGCAGCTCGTCCATCGATTCCAAAATTTCGTCGCCTTCGCTGCGCTGGTGAACGATAAACGGTACGCCGTATTCGGCCGCCACCTCGCACAGCGCTTCGATTTCCGTGTAGTCGCCATACATGCAGGGGAGATAAATCAACCCGCTCGACAAGCCGCACGCGCCTTGATCCAGCGCCTCGCGCAGCAGTTCCTTCATTTGTTTGATTTCTTCCACTGTCGCCTTCCGGTTGTCCAAGCCAATTACCTGCATCCGCAAATTGCCGTGCGGGGCGAGATACGCGTAATTACAGACCGGCTGCGCCGATTCGATCTTGGAAAGGTAACTGTCCACGTCATGCCAGTCCCATTCGATATCCGGCATGCCGTCGAGTCCGGAAAGATTACCCTGCCAGCGCTCGATAAATGCTTGCGGAAGCGGGGCGGCGGAGATGCCGTCCTGACCCAGAAGCTCGGTCGTAATGCCTTGGCGGAGCTTGGCCGACACAAGTCCCGACTCCATGACGAACAGGTCTGAATGGCTGTGCATGTCGATAAAGCCCGGGCTTGCGACAAGTCCTTTCGCATCGAATACCGATGCGCTGCCCGTATCGTTGATTTTTCCGATTCGGGCAATCGTATCTCCCGCGACAGCGATGTCGGCGTAATACCATGGACTCCCCGTACCGTCGACGATTTTGGCGTTTTTGATCACAATGTCATAGCTGTTCAAGCTTCTCACTCCTCGGTAATAGGGCAAAAGCTTTCGCCAAGGCGTAATAGCCCTGCGCAGACTTTGCCAGCTGTTCGATTTCGATATACTCGTCCACAATGTGCGAATGTCTCTCCTCCGATGGGCCGAAACCGATCGTCGGCACCTTCGCTACTCCCGCGCTGTAGCTCCCGCTCGTGCAATATTGGTAGCTTCCGATTTTTGCCGGTATGCCTTGGCCGTGCAATGCTTTCAAGGCAACATTGACGACCGGGTCGTCAAGCTCCATCAGCCAAGCCGGATAATACCGTTTGCCTCCCAGACGATGTCCCGTATAGCAGTCGATCATCTGTTCGGCGATTTCCACCTGGACGGAAGGGTCGATGGAGCGATACCGCCCCATCACATCGTCTTCCTTCTCCCCCGGCAGAAGTCTCCGGTCAATCGTAACGGTGCACCGGTCGGGAATAACCGAAGCACCCGGGTACGGAGAGGAAACGATATCCGTAATGACCGCAATGCTTTTCCCAAGCTGGTCATGTGTTTCGGGCTGAAAAGCTGCCGCTTGCTCCAAAAATGCAAGCATCACATCCACCGCATTGCTACCCGCCTCGGGGTTGGACGAATGCGCGCTTTGGCCGATGGCCGTCGCTTTTAGTTCCGCCCGCCCCCGCTGGCCGATATTTAAATCGAGTCCGGTCGCTTGCCCAATAATGACCAAATCCGGCTTCACTTCGTCCATGACCGCCTTCAAAGCGACTCCTTCAAAAAGCTCCTGACATACCGTCCCGGCGACATAAATATCTCCCTCGGGTACGATAGCAGCTAGCTTCAGCTGGGCAACGGCATAAACCATGGCCGCAAGACTCCCTTTCATGTCGGAGGCGCCTCGGCCATAAATTTTTCCGCCATCGATTTCTCCGCCGTATGGATGACGCGTCCATTGCGATGGGTCCGCCGGTACTGTATCCATATGGCCGTCGAATAACACAGTCATTCCTTTACATCGGCCTTTAATTTTACCAATGACGTTACCGAGGTGGTCTGTCCACACATCGTCGTAACCAAGGGAAGACATCGTTTGCGACAGTAGCAAGGCAACCTCTTCTTCCTGCCCTGAACAGCTTGCCGTTTGAAGCAGCCTTCGGCAGAAATCAATCATTTCGTCTTCTTTGACGATCACGCGACCCCTCCTTTGACCCCTTAACTATGTCAGGTTATTTAACATATCGATTTGATGCTTTTATGCTACACTCAATTAAACTAGGCAACAAGTATCATTGTGAGACTAAAATTTCGAGGAACTCCATCAAAGGCGTTAACTAATCTTACAAATACAACAAAAGTATCAAAATGATACTGGTATCATTTTGATACTTTTCATAAGAATAATGTGTTATTGTGTATCGCCAATACCCGCCTAGCCATTCAGATCATACTGCTGAAGCTTGCGGAATAAAGTCGCCCGGCTGATCCCGAGCCACTTGGCCGCGTTCTCCTTTGGCTCTCCACGCTCCTGAACGTTGGCCAGCGCACGCTGAATCGTATCCCGCTCCAGAGTACGCAAATTATAAGTAAAGTCAGTCGGTTGAACGGCGCCTGTTGTCAGCTCAATGTTGCGCATCGAAGCCGGCAAATGCTCTTTCCCGATCGTCGTCGCGTTCGAAAAGTTAACCGCGTATTCTATAATGTTCGACAGCTCGCGTATATTGCCCGGCCAGTGGTAGGACAGCAAAATCGCTTTTACGTCCTCGCTAAGCGTGCGGATATGCTTGCGGTTAGCCTGGCTGTGTTCCTGGAGGAAATGGTTCGCCAGCAACAAAATATCCTGCTTTCTGGCGCGCAGCGGAGGCACATCAATCGGGATGACGCTAATCTTGTAATAAAGGTCCCGGCGAAACAAGCCTTTGCCGACGAGCTTGTCCAGCTCTTTGTCGGTCGCCGCGATCAGGCGCACGTTAAGCGGCGCCGGCTTTGCGTTCCCTGACAGCCACAAGACCTTCTCCTCCAGCAGATGCAGTAGCTTGAGCTGGATCGACATCGGCATTTCGTGAATATCGTCCAGAAACAGGACACCTCCGTTGGCTTCGGCCACGATGCCATTTTGCAACTCGTCGCCGAACAACCGGTGATGCAGTACCTTTTCGGTCAGCACGGCGCAGTTAACAGTGAGATATGGCGCATCCTTCCGTTTGCTGTAGCGATGGATCGATTCCGCTATAAATTCCTTTCCCGTGCCGTTTTCCCCTTGAAGCAAAATCGGGGAGTAGCTATTGGCCGTTTTGCGCAGCAAGTCCTTCAGCGACTCGATCAGCGGATGATTCCCGATAATCGTATCGAAGCCTTTATGGCTTTCTTCCGAATATTTCATAGCCACGTCGGCCATTCGCTTCGGATCCGCGATGACGAGTACGCCGTCCTGCTGGCCTTCGCCCCCTTCATGAAAAGGATGGTAGGTCAAAAACAGATGAATATATTTCCCTCCGGTCTTCACGACCGCAAGCTTCCCATCGGATTCTGATGAATCCGTAATCCGCTTCATCCTGGACGCCGTTTCGTCCCTGATAAAAGGAGTGAGGCATTGCTCGACGACGGATATGTCCGGCAATTGCCCGTCCGGAAGTTCCAGCAGCCTGCTCGCTGCCTGATTCAAATACGTGCATTCGCCTGCGGGGTCGATCAGTATGACGCCATTGTCAATGTAACCGATCAGCGTAGACATTTTCCGTTCGGCCAACAGCTGCTCCTCCAGCAGCTCCGTTTCCTTCATCTTAGTGGCAATTAGCTCCGCCATTTTATCCAAAAACTCGATTTTTGCCTCAAGATCGGTAAACAGCCGGTCGCGTTGTTCGTTCGTGAAAGCGATTAAGCCGATAACGCCTAGCACTCTCCCGTCCAGCAATATTGGGCAGCACACCTCACCGTGCTCCTTACAGTTCCGGTAATGCATGCAAGGACCGCATAGCTTGTGATAACCCGGACGATCGACAATGACCGGCTTGCCCGTATTTAAGCATTCCCTGTAAACGAAATCCTCGTTGCTCATTTTTTGCCAGATACCTGACTTGACGGCCCCCGTTCCTGCAATGCGATACAGCTCGTGATCGGCTATTTCCACTTCCAGTTTTAAAACGGATGAAATCGCGACACCGATCTGCTGGATCGTCACCTGAATGTCTTTCAGCTGCATTACTTTCTACCCCCGTGTCTGAAGCTTTATTGTTAATAATATAAACTATCATGCACGGGTTGACCATGTAAGATTTCAAGCGGTGATTTCCGGTGCGAATGTTCAAATATTTGCTTCTGAAAGCCATTTTCGATCTGTCGGATGTGGACATCGTTGAGTGCTCACGCAAGACATGTCCTTCAAGTACTTGCTTAAGATGGCGCCGGAGAGCCGGTCATCGATCCCTCTTCGCTCACCAAGTTCCGCAAACTTCGGCTGAAAGATCTGAATGTGCTGGATTTGCTTATCGGCAAGTCGGTTGAGCTGGCCCTCCAGCAAGGGATCTTGAAAAGAGTGCTCTCATTGTCGATGCGACGCATACAAAGGCCCGCTACAGGCGGCGATATGTCCGGCAGCGTGGTGGCGGCGATGAGCTTGGCCACGTCCAGTGGCTGGTCCGCCTAGCCTCGTTCCACAGCCGTCTCCTCTTCAGCCGGAAGCACGGACACCGTACTGTATGAGCCCTTGGCGGCTTGGGAACTTCGTCTTGTTTGGCAGACTCATCCGGCTCATACAGCCTCAATTAGGTTCGTGTACCTTGGGTCGAGCGTTTGCCTCCAGCTTCCTCCCGACTCCGCCTCGCGACGGACGCCCTTGCTTTTGGCTAACGCTAGGCGCTCGCCGGCCCCCTTTCGGGACTTTCACCCTAGAGATGACGCCCATGCCAGGCGCACTAAGATGTAAAAGCCCTCCATCTGGAGGTTTTTTACAAAGTGACGGTACCAGCGGCAGACTGATTTTGTTTTTTGTTTTTTCGTGCCCAGTTTAGTTGGCTACCAACTATCCGGCAGGCTCGACCATTTATTGGGCTCTCGTTATTAATATTAGGATGAATAAATCCGGACAAAAGTACTTACCCTAATTCTGGATATTCTAAATAGGGAGGTTACTAAATGGATATGGCTTGGATTTGGCTTGGATTTGGAAATCAGCCTTCTTGGTCATTGCCGGAATGATACTTCTTCGTGTTTCGGGGAGAAAATCAATTTCTCAAATGAGCGTCGCTACAACTGTAATCATGATCTCAATCGGTACAACCATTGTTCAACCGATTGCCAACAATGAGCTTTGGAAAGCAATTGGCTCCGCTGCGATCTTTATTGTCTCTCTGCTAATCATTGAATATTTGCAACTGAAATTTGATTGGTTAGAGAATCTCATGAGCGGTCGTTCTAAAATCATCATCGAAAATGGACAAATCATACCTAAAAATTTACGTTCCCTTCGAATCACAGTGGATATGTTAGAAATGCGGCTCCGGCAAAATGGAATTTCTAATTTGAGCGATGTCAAATTCGCTACACTGGAACCCAATGGTCAGATGGGTTACGAGTTAATGCGGCATGCCAAGCCTGTAACGATTGGAGAATTGGAGCGCATACTTGATTTAAAATCAGGAATAGCAATGGAACAGAGTAGCTTATTTCAGGAATCAAAAACAAACCACCATGCGACCCCAATCGACCCCAAATTGCAGTAAGAATTTCTAGTGAGTCGTAGGTCTTTCTTTGCCATGTGGATGAGATAGGAAGCTCATACGATAACCAGGGAGGCAGGGATGTTATTGGAGACAGTAAAAGAACTTCTGCTTGTAACAGGACGAATCGCCACGATATTCCCTCTCTTGTTACTGATCGCCTTGTATATGGGGAAACGTTCCATCGGCGAATTACCGGTGTTCGATTTTCTTGTCATTCTCGCGTTGGGTGCCGTAGTGGGGGCAGATATTGCCGATCCGAAAATCGAGCATCTGCATACAGCTTATGCCATCGTAGTAATTGGCCTCTTGCAGCGCGCCGTTTCCACTCTAGCTATCAAATGGAGGACATTCGGAAAGTGGATTACGTTCGAACCGACCGTTGTCGTCCATCAGGGTCATATCATCAAACGAAACCTTCAAAAGGTTCGATATTCGGTCGACAACGTTATTCAGATGATTCGGGAAAAAGACGTATTTAATCTGGATGAGGTTGAGCTTGCCGTTCTCGAAGCGAACGGGAAATTGACCTTGTACAAAAAAGCGTCAAAGACAGCCGTAACTGCGGAAGATCTGGGCGTGGCGAAAAGCTACAGCGGACTGGCCTATCCGTTAATCGTGGATGGAAATGTATTAAAAGAGGTGCTTGCCTATATGAAAAAAGACATGCAGTGGCTTGAAACTCAGCTAAAGGCAAAGGGGGCAAGCGTGAAGGATATCTTTTTTGCTTCGATTAACGATCAGCTCGAATTGCATATCTCACTTCACTCCCATGGCCCAGTTCCACCAATGCTTCATTGATTTCAAATAAGGAGTAGATTAGAATGGTTATCCAATTTATCCAATTTATCCAATTACAGAGCTTTAACAATCTAACCAAATCGCTAAGTTTCAAGATGTACGACATCTGTTACACGAAAACCCGGGCCGAGCGTGAAACTTATATCGGATATATCGACGAGCAGTACAATGCTGAACGTCTGACGAACATTTTACGGACGGTATCCGATATCATTGGTGCGAAAGTAGTGAACATTGCAAAGCAAGACTACGTACCTCAAGGAGCTAGCGTGACGATGCTTGTTTCCGAAGGACCGGTTATTGAAGTGCCTTCGTAACTGGAAATGACTCTTCCGGGCTTGTTCCCGAATCGGTTGTTATGCAACTGGATAAAAGTCATATTATCAGCTCCATCAGGCAGTATATATCGGATCATCTTCTACAACTGTACCATGACCGATGTAAATATCGTTGAGCACCTCATGTTTCATACCCGATGCCGGCTGAAATCTTTCGATTTGGACAACTATTTGTTCGGCTATATCAAGGATACATTAACCTCTGTGGAACAGCACGATATAACGACGAGATTACAGACGGAAATGGATGAAGTCTTCTCGGGGAAGGCTTTACAGCGATTGTGAAGCATTCGAAGCCGAGCGGGCAATCGCCATCGCTGTTTTTACCGCTTCCTCAATTTCCTTGTACCCCGTACAGCGGCATATGTTCGAATCAAGCCATTCCGTGATGACTTTATCTTCGGCATCGGGATGTTTGGCAATTAACGCGTCGGCATTCATAATGAAACCGGGCGTACAATATCCGCACTGAAATGCAAATTTATCGACGAATTGAGCTTGCAATGCCGTATAGTTTAAACCCTCCACAGTTGTAATTGTACAACCTTCCGCTTCGACCGCCAACATCAGGCAAGATTTCATCGGGGCTCCATCCACATGAATCGTGCAGGCTCCGCAATCTCCGTTCAGACAGCCCGGCTTGGCTCCGGTCAAGCCTAACTTCTCGCGAAGAATATATAGCAATGTATCGGCGTTTCTGACAATGATCGGCCGGATTTCGCCATTGATAGCAAGTTTACTTCAACCTGGTGCATCGGATTTTCCTTCCAGCTCATGTAATACGTCCAGCAGGGTATTTTTCAACACGAAGATCCGGTATTCCCGGGATCCCTCCACATCGTTCAGGACAGGCCCCGGCAGATGCCGCATCGCTTGTTCGATTCGGTCCGAAAAACCAAGTTCCGTATCGTTCAAGCAGTCCTCGATTCGTTCATCGCGAAATGGGAAGGGGCATAAACCGCTGACCGATACCCGGATTTTCCCGTTCTTTTTGACAGACGCTACGGTAATCAACGGATATCCGATATCCCACTGTCTCCTTTTTTTCACCGTGAAGCCGGGGAGGCTGAGATCGCCGGAGGCGATGGTCAACTGGATCATCAGCTCCCCCTTCTCCAGCACGGGGCGCTCGTCAAATATGGAGTGCAGCGGAGCGCGCCTTCTCCCGTTTCTGCCGGCGATCACGACGTCCGTATCCGTAATAAGCAGCGGCAGGGCAGCTTCCCGATAATAAATATGACCGAAAAGGTTGCCTCCGATCGTGATTTTGTTGCGCGCTGTATGATCGGCGATCTCGCTAATGACATGTCCCAGCAGCGGGAAGTATTGAGACTCCTGGAGCCGCGCAAGAGATACCGCCGCCCCGGCCGTCAGCCGGTCCTTTCCCAGCTCGAGCGATTGACATTCTACGATCCCTTTAATATCGATGACCGCTTCCGTATAGACTTCACGTATTCTCCCCAATGTGATCAGCTCGGTACCGCCTGCGTAATAGTACGGTTGTTTCCCTTGATCCTGCAAAACCCGGTACATCTCCACGGCATCCTCTGGTGTTGTTGATTTATAGTACGAAAAATCAAACGGAATCATCACATTCCTCCAGGTTGTTTGGTATTCCAGATCAGCTCCGGAACAAGGGGGAGTTGATTCAGTTGTACTCCTGCAGCGACAGACAGGCTGTTAGCAAGAGCGGCAGGCATGCCGATCAAGCCGTGCTCGCCTATGCCTCGTGCTCCATGCGGGGCGTCCACATGCGGAGTTTCCACAAATTCGACGATATACTCCGGGTGCTCGCCGTACCGCAGAGGGACATAATTTCGAAGCTGAGGATTCAGCACTTTGCCGTTCCGATCAAATAAAAAAGTCTCCCTCCCCGCAAATCCCAGCCCCATGCTCATAGCGCCCATGACTTGCCCGACGGCTGCTTTAAAATTCAATACTTTTCCTACATTGATGACGGAGCAGGCTTTTATGATCTTGTAGGTAAAGTCTCTCGTATCGTATTCGATCTCGATTCCCTGGGCTCCTACCGTCCACTCCGGGCCCGGTTTTCCGGCCCCGGTCTCACGGTCCAGATGAGTCATATGCTTGAACATATAACTCCCGGCGGCCATCATCTGTCGGCCGATCGCGTTGCCGTTCGGATATTTAAACCCGTAAGCGATGTCGGAGATTTTGCATGTTTTGGTCGGATCGTCCTTCATGTAAATTTCACCGAATCCCAGCTCCAAATCATCGGGTGAACAAATCAGTATACGGGAAGCGAGCTCCTTGAGCTGGCGGATAAGCTCGTCGGCAGCTTGCAGAACAGCTTTGCCGGCCATATAAGTGCCTCTGCTTGCAACGGTTTTCCAATGCTCCGGCATCGACTGCGTATCCACTTCCATGCGTACATGGATTTGACTAACGTCCATTTTCAGCTTCTCCGCGACGAGCTGCGCGAGGACCGTTTTGGTTCCCGTTCCGATCTCGACTAGGCCGGACAGCAGGTTCACGCTGCCGTCCGGATTAAACGTTAGAATCGCGTTAGAGCTTGCGTTTGTATCGATTGTCGATGTTTTCCATATACAACAAATTCCTTTGGCTCGAACCTTTCGCTCGTTAACAGGGATGACCCTGCCTTCCTCCCAGTTCATCAAGGATTTGAGCTTACGAATGCACTCGGGCAAGTTTCCCACATTACTCGTGTTCAAAGAAACTTGCGTTGGAGTCGTATGTCCGGGGAGAATGGCGTTCATTTCCCGTAACTTCAACGGATCCATCCCGAGCTTGTCGGCTAGCATGTCCATCGTCCTCTCGAATGCGAATAAAACCTCCGAATGCCCAAACCCTCTAAAGGCGGTGGCATAAGGATGATTGGTATATACGCAAAGAGAGTCGCACCATACGTTTTCGATGGAATAGGGACCCGTGCAGCTCACCGCAGCCGCCCGGCTAATGGTTGCTCCTTTATCGGAATAAGCTCCGGAATCGAACAAATAAAACAATTTGGCCGCTTTTAATTTGCCGTCTTTTGTACATCCCAGTTTGACAGTCGCTTCGAGGCCTATATGAACCGGGGAAGTTATCATATCTTCTTCGCGCTCGTTAAATACTTTTACCGGTTTGCCGTTCACCGCCTTGGAAGCCAAATAGGCGATGATCTCGATTTGCGTCGGTACTTTACCTCCGTAACCGCCGCCTACCAACGGTGTCGTCACTACGATTTTCCCGGCATCGAGCTTGAAATACTTGCCAATGAGCTTTTTGATCATATAAGGCCGGCGCTCATCATATGCGCGACCATCTCCACAATTTTGACGTCGGCTTTCAACGTTTTTTTCCAGAACATCTGCTGCATATCACTGGTATCGAAGAGAATAATTTCCAAATAAGCTCCCTGAGCCTTTACCTTCTCCCAGATTCTCAAAAGCATATCTTTCGTATCAGCCAGAGGTTACGCAACATTTTCCGCTCGTTCTCCAAAAACACGGCATGCGTCGAATTCGTTTCCACGATCTTCGCCATAGTTGTGCAAGATTTCGTCGGCACAGGTCATGAGCAACACTTTGCAAATCCCCATTATGCAAAAAGCTCCTGAATCGTCACATGGACAAATTCAAGAGCCTGTTCTTTGTTAAGGTGGTGCGGTCGAGAGGACTCGAACCTCCACGGGGGGTTAGCCCACACGGACCTGAACCGTGCGCGTCTGCCAATTCCGCCACGACCGCAAATTATGTAATCACGGCAACAATTACCGTAATTAAGAATATACACCCATTACGAATGAAATGCAAGATATAATTTCATTTGCTCATAAAAAACGGGGAGGCATCCCCAGCGGCTGCCGGTGCCTCCCTTATTAATCCATTCTACAGCTTGAACTGCTCTACCAGGCGCTGCAGTTCTTTGGCGCTCACCGTATTTTCATCCGCCATTTCGGCCTCTTTGAAGGTCTTCTCGACGATATCAGATGTACGCTCCGCAATGTCGTGCACGCCCGCCGCACTTTCCGAGATCGTCGCCGCCACTTCGTTAATGGCGATCGTAATGGCGGACACTGTCTCGCTCAGGTGGCCGGCAGAGCTCTGGAAGTCCTCCATCAGATTTCTGACCATTTCGGCGTCGTCCGTATATTTTTCGCTAACCTCCAGGAAGTTGTCGTAATCGGTGAGCACATTTTGGTCGATGAAGGACAGCAGCTCCTCTGAGCTTCCGCGCATCTGATCCACCGAGGTATGAACGCCGCTCACGATTTCCGTGATGCCGGATGCCGTCTGCGCCGATCTCTCGGCCAGCTTCCGGATTTCACCTGCGACGACCGCGAAGCCTCTGCCCGCATCTCCCGCCCGGGCCGCTTCAATCCCCGCATTCAGCGACAGCAGATTGGTCTGTGCGGTAATCTCCATAATCGTCTTCGCCAATTCGTTGATCCGCTCAATCTGTGCGGAGTCTTCGATCGCTTGTTCCATCTTGCCGCGGACCGATGTGTACAGCCCTTTCGCATGATCCGCCGACTTCTGCGTCTCTTCGCGCATCGACAGCGCCCGGTCTGCAATCTCAACCGCTCCTGCCGCTCCTGACTTCGCCTTCTCCGAAATCGCCCCGACATTGCTGTCGATTTCATGGATGGCCGCGGTCATCTCCTCGGTGGAAGCCGCTGTCTCCTCCATTCCCGCTGACAGCTCCTGTGTAGTCGCTCCATTGTCATGGGCGTTCTCTCTGACATCCACCGCCAGCCGCTCCAGCTCCTCAGCATTGTGCAGCACCTTGGACGATATGCTTACCAGACTGCCCGCCATTACACGGAGAGCTTCCCTCGTTCGGAACATCGCATTGGCGATGATTCCGGTCTCGTCCTTGTTCTTGCGCAGATGCTCATAGCTTGCATCATACTTCAGGTCGAGCTCTGCCGTCTTATTAATCAGCTCCGTCACCTTGAGAATCGGGGCCGTAATCCGCTGGGACACGATCAGACCGATCAGCAGGGTCACCACAAGGCTGACCAGTCCCAAAAGGACGACAAAAGTAGTCATGTCGTTGACCGGCTTCATAACTTCTCCAACATCCGCCGCCAGGACAAGCGTCCATTTCGTATCCGGCAGAACTGTGTAGGCTGCCTTTTTATCCAGACCATTAAAGACATAGCTGACAATCGCATCCTCCGGCTTCTCACCTTTCTGGACACGGGCCACAACAGCTTTTATGCTATCATTCTCGACCGCCCCTCCGATTTTCTCCTTGGTCGGATGAAACAGCAGTATGCCTTTATCATCCACAATATAGGCGTAGCTGGAAGAGCCGTTAACCGCGTGGATGTCGCCCAGATACGTTGTCAGGCTGTCCGCAAAAACGGCGGATGCAACGAAGCCGACCAGTTGGCCGTCCACCTTGACAGGATGGGCGAAGGCCAGTATAAATGCGCCTGTCGACTTGGACTTCAACGTCTCGCTGATATAAGGTTCACCTGCCCCCAGCACCGCCTTGGTGTAGGCTCTGTCGCTGAAATTGGCGCCGAGCAGCGCTTCATCACTGTCCGCTACATCATCACCCTTCAAATTGACCACGAAGACATGCTCAAGATTTCCGGCCTCTGTGGTGATTTCCTTCAGCCTGCCCGTGACAGCCTTCTGGATCGACGCGTCCGCCGCACCTCCATTTTTGCCTTGACTGAGCAGTGTCCTGACGTCGGACTCGCCGGCGAACTGGGCCATGCGGGTTTGTTCTTTTTCGACCATGGCGTTAATGGTTTCGGCACTGCTCTTGTTCAGTGACAGCATGGAGTCGTCGGACATATTCTCCAGCGAGTCCGCTGATTTGATATAGCTGAACCCGCCCATGAGCAGCGTGGACAGCAGTGTAACAGCTAGAATCATGATTGACAGCTTAGTACGAATTTTCATTCTTTAGCACCCCTTAAGCGCAGTCTCTGCGTTTGGCAACCCTGACCCGCCATCGATTTTACTGATTTTATCGGGTTTTCTCCGTCAAAAATGAATCATTTTCGACAATTTTTGCAGACGATTTATTGAATGTTTTCTCTGCCGAAATAATCCTTCCAATTCCTCCCTCTCTCTCCATACGAAAAGGCCGTCCGCTTCACGCTTTCTGCGCGAAACAAACGGCCTAAGTATGAGGCTATTTAGTGATCCTAATGAACATTACCGGAGGAGAGAGATTAATATACTCTTAATATTGCCCCAGTCAAGTAACCGGCAGCCCCTCCGGAAACAGCGCATCCAGCGCCGGGCATGGCTGCTTCTCAAGAAATGCCGCCAGCGGCTCAGGCGTCGGATTATAAATATCCTTCAGTGAGGTTCCTTTGTAAATATTGCCGATAATTACCGGATGGCACAGCTCGGATATCAGAATATCGCCGTTGCCGTGCAGATGAAGCTGGGTCTTGCCTTCGATGCAGTGAGGGAAATAAACCCCCGGCTGCTCCCGGAAGCCAAGCGCTTCCATGAAGCGGTCCATGCAGGTGAAGTACAGAATGGTGTCTTCCCGCTTGTTCGCAATCAGGTCCGTCACGGCAGCCTTGAGCCCTTCGCGGGCGGCGATCGACTTCCAGCCGGTGTGATTCATAATAATGCTGTTCTGAATTTCATGCGTACGCACGCCCAAATCATAGACATGGTCGCTGATTTCCCGCATATTCCGTTCCGTCTCGCTGAACAGCAGTGTCTCCAGAACGGTATCAACGTTCGTCTGGGCGAAGAGGGCGATATTCTCGCAGATTTTGCGGTAGATGCTTGGATGAATGTTGTAATACCGGGAGAACGCTTCTTCGGATGTGAAATTGAACGAAATATGGATCGTCGTCAGCCCGGCGTTGGCCAGCCCTCCGATCCGCTCTTCGTTCAGCAGGCTGGCGTTGGAATTCAATTGAGTCGAAATGCCTCTTGAGGCGCAGTAGGATACCACCTCGACACAATCCTCATATTTCAGCGTCACTTCACCACCGGACAGCCGAACGCGTTTCAGCTTCGGAAGCTCCTCCAGAATGGTGATAATTTCGCTTCCAGTCAGGCTCTGGCCGTCATTCCGGTTGTACGCGCAGCAGTAATCGCAGCGGAAATTGCAGTTCGAGGTTACGCCAACCTCCAGTCCCTCCAGCTCCCAGACCTGCGGTTTGACCAGCTCCAATGCTTTGTAAGTCATGATATCGAAATCCCTCCGAGAGTTAATACAGCCCAAGGAATAGACGCCTTGCGGTGTCCCTTGGACAACATGTGTTCACCAAGAATTACAAGGCCATTTCTAAGCGCATAGCTTATATCCACATATATGAAAAAGGTCAATGGCAAACCTTAGTGATTATAGCGGGTTGGACTTCCGAAGGTTGTGACATTTGTTACTGTCATTCAGGATAGTGATTGCTTTTCAGGAAACGGATTGTCGAATATTTTGACACAATATTTAATTTGACAGTAACTATCATTTTATATAAAATCCCATTATGTAATGTATCCTTGATTATGAAAGGTGGTTCACCTAATGACGCGTTCCCTGAAATCGAAATGGTGGGTGCTCTTCTCACTCACCTTCGGATTGCTCGCGGTCGGTCTTGATATGACCATTCTCAATGTTGCTCTGCCGACGCTGGCGACGGACCTGCAGGCTCCGACCAGCCGTCTCCAGTGGATTCTGGACTCCTACAATCTGGTGCTGGCTGCCATGCTGCTGCCTGCGGGCATGCTTGGCGACCGGTTCGGGCGCAAAACCTTCCTGATGCTGGCCCTCCTCCTGTTCGGCGGCGCATCGGCAGGCTGCGCTTATGCCGCCTCCACCGGTATGCTGATCTTTATGCGGTCTTTGCTTGGATTGGGTGCGGCCTTTCTCATCCCGCTATCCGTGTCCGTGCTTCCCGTACTGTTCGAAGGCCCCGAGCGGACCAAAGCCATGATGGTCTGGGCCTCGGCCAATATGCTCGGCATTCCGCTCGGCCCGATCCTTGGAGGATGGCTGCTGAATCATTACAACTGGGGGGCCGTCTTCCTGATCAATCTTCCGCTTATTGTGATCGCGCTGATTGCCGTAGGGCTGCTCATGCCGGAATCACGCAGTGAGCTGCGCCTTAAGCTCGATGTGGCAGGCGTCGCATCATCCAGCATCGGTCTGGCCGCCGTAACCTTCGGTGTTATCCGGGCGGGCGAGCACGGCTTGGGAGATGCCCTCACTCTCACGACCCTGCTGGCGGGTCTCATTATTCTGATCTTCTTCGTTCTCTGGGAGCGCCGGACGGAGCACCCGCTCATTGATCTGTCGCTCTTCCATTCGCGCGGCTTCACCTGGGGAACCATTCTGGCCACCTGCGTGTCGTTCGCCTTATTCGGCCTGCTGTTCGTCATGCCGCAGTACTTTCAGGCCGTTAACGGAGCCGACGCTTTGGGAACCGGGCTGCGGCTGCTCCCGATGATCGGCGGAATGCTTGTCGGCGCCAAGAACTCCGATCTTCTCCTGAAGAAACTGAACTCGCGCACCATTGTTGCCCTTGGCTTCACCGTCATGGCGGCGGCTCTGCTCCTTGGCACGGCCACAGACACGGGCAGCACTTATGGCTATGCCGCCTTATGGATCACCCTCGCCGGTTTGGGCCTCGGCTTCGCGCTGCCGATCTCGATGGATCTCGCGATCGGGGCGCTGTCCGCCGAGCGCAGCGGCGTCGGCTCAGCGCTGGTCATGGCGCTGCGCCAGGTCGGCGGAGCTGTCGGCGTCGCCCTGCTGGGCTCGGCGCTGAACTCCGCCTACCGCAGCGGCCTGCGGCTGGACGGCCTCCCGGTTGAAGCCGCGTCGGCCGTCCGCCAGAGCGCATCGGCCGGCGCTGCGGTCGCCGGCCGGTTGAACTTGCCGGACCTGCTGGGCATGGTCCGATCCGCCTTCGTCCAGGGCATGCAGCATATGCTCTGGATCTGCGCCGGCATTGCAGCGGCCGGCATCCTGCTGGCGCTTGTCTTCCTGCCGCGCCAAACGGCGGAGCCTGCTGCAGAGCCGCAAAAGCTCTCCTCCTGATTTAAGCGCTTGTCCCTTCCGCCGAAATCAGGGTACACTGAAGAGAAGCATCCATACCAATGGAGTCCTGTGTCACCATAACCGGAGACTGCCTCCTGTAAGTGTATGGAACGGAAATCCCCTTGTAGGCCTATGTGGAGGGATGGATTTGTCAGACATGAATAACAGCAGTCCGAAGCCTGGACTTCGGGAACGAAAGAAACTCAAGACAAGAGCCACCATTCAGGAGAATGCGCTGCGCCTCTTCCGCGAGCAGGGGTATCAGGCTACGACCGTGGAACAAATCGCCGAAGCTTCCGAAATATCGCCCAGCACTTTCTTCCGCTACTTCTCCACCAAAGAAGCGGTTGTACTGGAAGATGATTATGATCCCCTGCTGATCGAGAGCTTTCTGAAGCAGCCTCCGGAGCTGAGCATCATTCAAGCTCTCAAAGGGGCGGTCAAGGACGGCTTCGACCAGATTCCCGAAGATGAAGTAGTGGGTATCTGGGAGCGGGTGTCGTTATCGTACGAGATTCCCGAACTGCAGGCCGCCATGATCCAGCAGATCATCACAACCGGAGAAATGGTCGCCAGCGTGATCGCCCAGCGCCAAGGCTGCAGTAAGGATGAGCTTCGGGTACGCAGCCTCGCGGCGGCATTCGTAGGCATCGCGATGGCTTCGCAGAAATTTTTTATCGAACAGCATGACCGGAGCTATCCGGACATACTGACTGAAGCCCTGTCGCTGCTGGAAACGGGCTATAATTTCTAGCAGAGCGGTTACGGTCAGTACCGAAGGAGCCTGGTAATCCCTGATCCAGGGTGCACCTGCCTGCTGAGACACGTACAACCGACAACAGCCCTCCGCATAAATAGCCGGAGGGCTGTTGTTCTTTTGATATATGGTTATAGATACTTGCCAAAAGTCAGATTAATTGCCGAATTCAATGGATTCATTCATCTGGTCCCAGGCCGCTTGTGCAATCAGTCCGAGCCGCCACACTGCGATGCCTTTCAGGTCATAGCGCTTCGCCAGCCCGATCTTGGTGTTCACCGATGACGAATTCTCGCTCTGGAGCGAAATGCCGAGCACCAGCTTGTCCTTGGACGTCATCTTCAGCGCCAGCCGGATGGCTTCATCCACCTTGTCGGCCGGCTCCGGTGATTTCTCATCACCGTATGCGTAAGCCATGATGACAAGCTCATCGGCCAGTGTCCCCAGCGTCTTGTAATCATAGCCGCCGTACGAGCTGTTCAGCGGATGAACGGCAATGCCAAGCTTCAGGCCCTGTGCGCGGGCCTTCGCAGACAGATTCCGGACGAAGGCGTTGTAGTCGCTCTGCGCTTTCGCTTTATCCCCGGTCAACCCAAGCCCTTCCAGATCCAGCATAATGCCTTTAAAGCCCTTCTCTGCCGCCGTATTCACGATACTGTCAATCGTTCGCGCCTGAAGCGCGGCATCCTCCAGATTCTTGGTCAGTTCCAGACTGCTGTCACTCGAATAGACCATCAAGTAAGGGGTCTGGCCGCTTGTGGACGCGCTCTGCACAATGGATTCCGGGCTAACGTCACCGGCAGCCTGCGGCCAATAGAAGTCACCGCCCGTTGTCGTGAACTCGCCATCTTTGCCGATCCGGCTCCAGCCGAATGCGGCGTCATCGAACCCGCCCAGCAGGTTATATTGACTGTATGAAGAGATGGCGTAGAACGCCAGCGTGTACAGCTCTTCCTTAGGCGAGGTAATCGAGACCGTCTTGGCCGCCTGATTCCAGGACACCGCCGCGCCGAACTGCTGGCTGAAGAAGCTCAGCGGAATCATCGTTGTACCTCGGACCGTCTGCGGCGCCACCGCCAGCTTAACCGCCGTGCCGTTCACCTGCGCCGTCTTGCTTCCGATTGTAAGCTTCACGATCTTCGTCGTCTCTCCGGTCTTTCCTGTCGCGGTAATTACCTTAGCGCTCTGGTTCCACTGCACCGATATGCCGAGCGCTTCCGAAATCGCCCGGAACGGAACCATTGTCGTGCCGTTCATGACCGCAGGCTCCACCGGAAAAGGCAGCGGATACCCGTCCAGCACAATGCTTACGCCACCTGCCGCCGAGACATTCCCCGGTGCAGCGGCAGCGCCGCCTCCCAGCAGCAGTGCTCCGCACAGCAGCAATCTTCCCCAATGCTTCATTTAACGAATCTCCTATTCTACCATTGAATAAAATTTTCCATATATACTGACGCAAAAAAACGCAGGAAGTTGCAGCACATCGCAACCCCATTATGTGGAGCTTTGCGCTTCGCAGCCTGTTCAAGTGCTATGCGAAGGCCCCGACTTAGTAATTCAGGTAATGCAAATAAGCCGGTTAGCTTCGAACGCAGCCACCCGGCTTATTCCATATTGCTTCAGTCAGCCTCTCCCTCGAAGATCGGCGTACAAGGATTTCCGGTCAGAGCAGCAGCCTAAACCGTTGCCGCCGTGCCCCGGATACTTTCGCTAACTTGCCGTAAAATATCATCCATCGAAGCAGGGTCATGCACGTCGTATTCCTCAATGTTCAGCTTCAGAACCGGACAAGCATCAAACGTCTCGATCCAGGAGGAATAGCGGTTATACATGTTCTCCCAATAGGAGCGATCCGTGTGAATCTCCATTTCGCGCCCCCGTTCCTGAATCCGGTTAAGGATAGCAGGCAGACTGCCTTCCAGATAAATCAGCACATGAGGATGGGGGAAATAAGGCGTCATTACCATAGCTTCATACAGCTGTGCGTATGTAGCATAATCCGTAGCCGACATCGTGCCTTGATCCGCATGCATTTTGGCAAAAATGCCCGTATCTTCATAGATGGAGCGGTCCTGCACAAAGCCGCCGCCTAGCTCGAACATCCGCTTCTGCTCCTTGAAGCGTTCGCCCAGAAAATAAATCTGCAAATGAAAGACCCAGCGTTCAAAGTCGTCGTAAAATTTCTCGAGATAAGGATTATGTTCAACTTGCTCCAGCGAGGTTCGAAAGCCAAGGCGTTCCGCCAGAGCTGCCGTAAGCGTGGATTTGCCGACGCCGACGGTTCCGGCCACCGTGATCAGCGCGTTCTCGGGGATATGATAGGGATTCATGGTATAAGCTCCTTTACCTGATGACAATCGCAGTCTATTAATTTCGCAACATCGATCGAATAAATTCATCACTTCCAAAAAACAGACCTGATTATTGTATCACAGTGATCCGCCTCTTCCTATGGAAAGTTGGATGTTATCGATCCCTTTCGTCAATGCACGAAGAGCAGGTCTCGACCTTACTATACCAAACATTTGTTCGTGTATCCATCATTCTTTTCTACAGCTCTCGTCCTCTCCGGGTACAGCGTCAAATCCAGCCACTCCATATCCGCCGGAATGAGCTGGTGGGCATGGAACGCGTCTTCTTTGTCCTAGCTACGCCAAGCGGGTGTGGTCCCTCCAGCGACCGGGCTTTCACTTCTATATAACTCCTGATTTATGGAATTTTATGACATCTAAAAAGCAGTCTCCGAAGAGACTGCTCATATAAAAACATGGTATAATTCTAAATGCAGCAGATTGGCTTGCAAGGGCGGCATAGCTCCACTTTCCGAAAGGAGGTGGTGCCATGGAAGTTAAAGACACGTTAACTTTAATGTTAATGTTCGGGATGTTTATTCTCGCTTTGCTTACCTACTTAAAAAAGAAGTTGGCCCCCTTAAGGTTGACGACCAGGGAGCCTAACTTCCACCGTTAACGAGCCAACCGCCCTTAAAAGCGGCTGTTGCAGGGGACGGTTGCAGCCGCCCCCTTCTTCTATATCTTATTATAAAAGTAATAAAACATACATGCAACGCCCCGCAGCAATTATCTTTCCTATCCCTTCGACCGAAATTCAAATCGTCAGGCTGCGCATCGCCCCGGCTCTCTCCGCCTTGCATACTGGTTAGTATAACGGCAAAGGTTACGGCTTCATCCCGGATTTCATCCAGTCCATACCATGCTTCCAAGCTGCCAATTGCTACTATCGTACTTCCCATAATGGATTATCGCCGCTGCTGCAAGACCTCGCTCAATTCCTGTCTCATTTGCTCTACGAGCTCGGGTCTTCCATGAAACGGATGATGATCGAACACCGGCTTCAAATGCCCGTAAATATCCTCCGGCCCGACTGCAATACTTCCGTCAAAGCCGATCATTTCGCCCTCCGGCGCGAAGAAATCCGCCATTCGCTGCGCATCCCGCTTGTTCCAGGCCTCCATCAGCTCCGAATACAAGCTCTCGATTTACTACCCGCTCCATGCATTCATAAGATCATCCTCCATGGCCCCGCCAAGAATCAATCCCGAAACCATTATTGCAATGGACCGTTCATCGTCAGGGAATGTATCTCCCTTTATATCAGATTGCTTCCCTGCTCGTCCAGCAGCTTGACCAGTTCAATAAGTTCTCCGGCGGATGCGGCCGAGAAATGGTGCAGCGTATGGTCACCCGCAAGCTCCTTGACGAGATCCCGGATATGGATGAGCTTGACGCCTTCTTTTTGCATGAAGACAAGTTCATTCGGATCTTTCACATGCCCGTGAACGAGCCAGTACTCCCAACTTACCTCCGGCAGGATGGCATTTCGGATGGCCGCTTTTTTATCTGATTTAAAAGTAATCTGCGCCCACGCCTTCACACTGTCCTTCACCTGCTCCGAGCTTCTCAGCTTGGCGCTTGTCTTCGACTTTACCTCCAGCTTCTCCATCTGCTCCCTGCTCAGCTTGCTGATATACGCCGTAGGCTTGGTGCTTACCTGAACCTCACAGTGAATGTGCTCGAAGCCTTCTTCATTTTTACGAATCGCCAGAAAGCCGAGCCTGTTCATCTTGTCCTTGATCCCTCTCATCAAAAAATATCCGTTCCGGATCAGCCATTCTTCAACCAGAGCCTCCGCATGCAGTGTCATCGTTATGAACTCCCTTCATTTAAGAGATTCTTATCACATTTGCATTGGATAAAAAGACTTCCTCCACCTGCGCTCGGCACGTATAACCCGCTTCCGCCTCGCGCATAGTATTACCGGACCCCGCTTCAGAAAGGAGGTTTGCCTTCGTATGAATGCTCAAAGAGCCAAAGAAATCGCATCCTCACCCGTTATGGCCAACGTTCTGTGTGAGGGGACGCCGGTCTATATTCAGCATGTGGATGCACAGAATGAGACGGCGCGTATTTATCCGCTCCATGATCGGCAGGCGGAACGTGAAGTTCCGCTGTATACGCTGCAAGAACAGATTCAGTACACGGAATAAGTGAAAGGAGCGAGAGGAAAATGAAAACGGACAAACACCAGGAAGCCGAAGCTGACCGTCTGAACGGTCACGATGTTACGGATGATGCCGTCAAAGAAGTTCCCAGGGCATCCGATGCACAAGAGGCGGTGGAGGCGCTGACGTCCCACCTGAACAAGTATGACAAGCCGGATGACGGGGAACTGAGATAACGCACACGCATATCATCACATGGGGCGCCCCGCAGCCGGGGTTCTTCATGTGAACTTCTAGGCAAAGACGGACCGCACTCGTTTCGAGAGCAGAATAAACGGGATATACAAGACATCCAGCAGCAAGGCATGTATCACACTGTAAATAACCTCGAAAAAGATAACTTGCAAAACTTCAGGTATGAGGTTCTTTGGCTGGAAGTCACGAGGCTCGTTCAACAGTGTATTAGGATCCATATTGCACCTCTTTCAGAATCAGAGTGATTCATCATATTTCTTGGTAACCTTAACACTATTGTCCACCCGCTCCTCAACTACATAGTGTACAAGGTGAGCTTCGGGATCAATAATTTCCGTCATTCTTCTCAGCAAGGTAGGAATACCGTTCACATACTTGTATGTTTCCCTGAAATGTTCAGCAGCGCTTGACCTGCCGAAAGAGGTAATCACTTTGTTTTTGCTATCAAATTCAGGCGATGTAATCTGTTCTAGATCCGTGTTCCGAACAAATTGTGAGCTTTGGATGTCCCATAACCAATAATAATAAGGGATGTTAGGAGCAGCCGGAGTATCAGCTTGAATCCTGATATCGCTGTATCCATCAAAATTCATATCTTCAACAACTAATCCAAAGCTCTCCTTATCCGGAGTAGTTGTATCGTCAAAAGTTATTTCCTGCATAACCTGATGGCTTCCTTCTGCCTTGGAAACAACGATTTTATCAACATTGTTCCAATTGTCATCCGTTGTTGTTCCGTATAATTTAAAGTTCAGAACAGGCAATGAAGAGTTTATGGAGCGATCAATAGTAAATAGAGGTAATGATGTCGAATTGCCCACCAAGTCTTTCGATTCCTGAATTCGTTCGTTTACAGCAGATGAAGAAGAAGCGCAACCCGTTATGACATTCAATATACATATAAGAAGTATCGGAATTGATTCCTTTGCCAAATAAGTCACTCCTATTCACGCTCCAGGACGACCAACGAAAAACCACATTTATTTCTTCCGACGCCGCACATAGCGCTTTGACTAATGATTCAATAATAGACTACAATCGCTTTTTGCATGTCTGTGTAATGATGTCCAAAATCTCTTTATTGCTCTTAACGATATATCTTTTGTGGCTTAACCCGGAGGTTAGCTCCAGTATGTGCTGTATATCCTCTCTTCGATAATTCCGGTTCCAGCTAAATAGCATTACAACAAGATTGTTAAACCGCTGCCTGTAATTGCTGTCTTCGAGTCCCAGGCGTGTTGTCATGAACCTTTTGACGGTTCTCAAGTCCTGGATCAACCCATTCCAAGAACTTCGGCCAGCTTCCGGGCCCGCTCTTCAACGGGATATTTGGTATTATTCACTCTGTTCCATACCAGATTGTCCGTCTGGATATGGGGAATGCCCAGATTCGCAGAGATCAATTGAGCGATATAGATTTTGCCGCTGCCACAACCGCCGATTATTCGTATTTTCATTTATGTTCCTGTTCCAGTCTTTCTTTAATAAGCCCCAAATCATTATAGATTTCCTTCTGCCTCATAAAAATACTTAATATCATGCCGAACATTATGGACAAAAGCACGATTCCGGCGGTCGGTCCGAGTATAAAAATTAGCGCAATTGCCAGGATCGTACCGATGACCGGTCCCATAACAGCCATTTTGGTCCTCCTTTGAGTCCTTTCAGTAAGTAAGCATAAGCGGGTTATATATTTCCTTCTTCCTCTTTCCCTACTATTCGCCAAGCTCATAGCTTTTCCTTTTTCTGTAACCCAATAATCCATGATGTGGAAAAAAGAAGCTGCCCCAAACCGCCATATCATGGCATTTGGAACAGCCCCTTGCCCTTGTTGTATATCATCCGCCTACAACATGCTGCTGAGGCGCAGTTTCTTCATCCGGTGCAGCATTTTGCAGGCTAGCTTCCGCTCTTAATGAACCTGCCGCTCAAACAACGTATGCCGCTGATTCATCTTCGTGAGCCGGCGTAACAGAAGGAGATTGACGAGCAGCAGTAACAAACCAACGCCCAGCAACAACTGCGGGCTTAATAGCAAGACTCCGGTAACCTGGGAGATGGCAAGCCCGACAACCGGCAGCACGACGATGCCACCGATTTGCTGCGCTTCTTGGAAGCCTTTGGACCGGGCGGAGATGAAGATGCTGATCTGGATAACCAGTCCGGTGAACATCGGCGCCACCCACAGCAGGAGAAGGCCCCAGTTCAGGTTGGGGAAGATCAACCCGTCGAACATGGAGTACGTCAGGCCGTTGATGATAATGCCGCATAGCAAGAAGCTGACCAATGTGACGACGAAGGTCGGGATGAAGGTCGCAGCCAATTTGCCGAGGAAGAGGTCCTTCACCTCAATGGGTGCGAACAGCAGACTTTCGAGCGTCCGTCGCTCTTTTTCCCCGACGAGACTGTTCAATGCGATCATCAGTGAATTCAGCACCGGGATGAGCAAGAAAAAAGGTCCCAGCATATAGTTGACGAAGATGTAGATGATCTGATGGTTAAGCGTCGGTAACGCCGTGATCTGCTCCTTCTTATCCCCAGCGGGCAGCTGAGTGATCACCTTCTGTACCATGTCGACGAGATCGCCATCGGTAATGTTCACCATCTTTATTACCAGAATTAAGATGCCCGGCAACAGGACGCCGAACACAAGCGGAAGCAGGACAAGCCCGAGCCATACCTGCACGTTACTCGTTATCGCCCTAATATCTTTCTGTGCGATCGCGATGATTTGGCTCCGGTTCATCATTGTTCCCCCCCAAGTTGAAATAAAGCGACTCTAAGTCATGGTTCATGATCTCTGCCGAGTGCACCCATGTAGCTTGCAATACTTGACGGAGCAACGCCGAAATCTGATCGGTTGATGCCAGCTCCAGCTGCACCTCGCTCGGCCCCAGTCGCCTGGCCGGATATCCCGCATATGCATCACCTTCTACGGTCAGTCCGGTTGTTAATTTGAGTTGAATCGTCTTCAGATGTTTCTTCTCCAGCTCTTTTTTCGTCCCGGTATCCAGGATCGTACCATTCTTCATGAAAATATAAGTGTGACATAGCGGCTCCAATTGATGCAGCACATGAGAGCAGAGGATGATCGTCGTTCCGTAAGTCTCATTCATTGCCTTTAGATCGGTCACGACTTGGTTGATGCCTTCCGGATCGAGTCCGTTCGTCGGCTCATCCAGGAACAAGATCTCCGGCTGATGAAGCATCGCCTTCGCCAAGGCCAGACGTTTCTTCATGCCGGTGCTGTA
The DNA here is from genome assembly GCF_000758685.1 of Paenibacillus stellifer. Lineage (NCBI taxonomy): Bacteria > Bacillati > Bacillota > Bacilli > Caryophanales > Paenibacillaceae > Paenibacillus > Paenibacillus stellifer. Next base: position 2,249,113 of record NZ_CP009286.1, on the reverse strand, counting down.
GCTGCCGACCTTTTTCTCTTGTGCACCTTCCAGGCCGAATTGCCCCAACAACGCTTGAATTCGTTCCTCAATGAAACAATTGTACAGCTTAGCAAAGAATCGCAAGTTGGCGACTCCGCTCATGTCGTGGTACAGCCCGGCACCCTCTGTGACCACACCGCTAATGCGCCGGATCGCATTTCCCTCGGTTATCGGGTCGTACCCGTTCACCCGCAGCGTTCCACGGTCGGGAAGAATGACGCCATTCAGCAGGCGTACCAAGGTGGTCTTACCGGTGCCGTTGGGCCCAAGCAGGCCAACGATGCTTCCTTTCTCAATCGTGAAAGAGACAGCCTTCAACACGTCCTGTCCGCCGTAGCTCTTATTCACGTCGCGAACTTCAATGTAAGATGAATTCAGCTGCATAGACTCCCTTCTATTCATTCGTATTAGTTCCTTCGAACGGGCAATCAGTAGACAAGCCAGGTAACCTGGCAAGGGTTATTTTACTGCATCTTTCTTTAGTAACCGATTATAGTACGATTAAGTATTCCAAAAAGTTCACGCGGTCCACCTATAATGTCCAAAAAACCCGCTCAAAATGAGCGGGCTTTAGCTTAAACATAACGGTGGCGCCCCCGTTATGGGATTTATTGCTGAAAGCCTTCCTTCAGCCAGCTAGCGGCCAGGGAGAGCGCACTTTGGGCCGCGTTCGTCTCTGCCAGGGCATTCAGCATGACGAAGTCATGAATGATGCCCTGATAGCGCACCGCGGTTACCGGAACGCCGGCCTCGCGCAGCTTGTTCGCATAGGCCTCGCCCTCGTCGTGAAGCACATCGGCTTCGCCGGTGATGACGAGAGCGGCGGGAAGGCCGCGCAGATCGTCAACGGTTGCCCGCAGCGGAGATGCGGTAATTTCGTTCCGCTGACTTTCATCCGTCGTGTACTGGTCCCAGAACCACTTCATCCCGTCGCGGTGCAGGAAATAGCCTTTGGCGAATTGGTGGTAAGACTCCGTATCAAATGATGCATCCGTCACTGGATAGAACAGCAGCTGCCGGGCAATCGCCGGCCCTTTGCGCTCTTTGGCCATCAGTGTAATGGCCGCAGACATATTGCCGCCAACGCTGTCGCCGGCAACAGCCAGGCGGGACGGGTCAAAGCCGTGCCCGGCTCCCTGCTCTGCAATCCACTCCAGTACGGCGTAGATTTCTTCGATCGCGGTCGGATACTTTGCTTCCGGCGACAGGCTGTAGTTGGTGAAGACGAGCGCTGCTCCGGTACCGGCTACCAGCTTTCGGATCAGGTTGTCGTGCGTGTGCGCATTGCCGAATACCCATCCTGCGCCATGTGTGTAGAGAATGACGGGCAGCGGTCCGGACGAGCCGACAGGGTGCATGATCCGAATGGAGACCTGACCCGAAGGGCCTCCCGGAATCGTAAGATCCTCGATCTCCACCTCGGGCTTAAGTATTTCGCCGGATTGGGCTTCATCGACGGCCTTGCGGCCTTGTTCCGGGCCAAGCTCATACAAATAAGGAGGATTCGCCGTATCTTCAACAAACTTCTGTGCTGCGGGCTCTAGAATAATCTTGTTATTCACCTGTCCAGCTCCTCTTCGCTTTGATGTAGATCGTTCTCTGGCACAAGCCATTATCTATTATTACCACCCTTCAAGAGAAGACTATCAGGTTCTTCATAAATCGCCTTTGGACTCATCGCGGGTATGATCCCGTTCAACGCAAGAAGGACAGCCTCTCGGCTGTCCTTCCATAGCTACCAAACACTATTCAATTCAAGACAAACGTCCTGCGTAATCCTCATAACCAAATGTACGGATGACTTTGATGCCTTCCTCTTCATTGAAGGAGACGATCGACGGCAGGTTCACGCCGTTGAACATATGGTTCTTCACCATGGTGTAATGCGCCATGTCGGTGAACACCAAGCGGTCGCCAGCCTTCAGCGGCTCGTGGAACGAGTAATCGCCGATGACGTCTCCGGCGAGACAGGTCAGGCCGCCCAATCGGTACGTATGCTCGTACTCGCCGGCCTGGCCTGCCCCGATAATGCCGGGACGGTACGGCATAGCCAGCACGTCCGGCATATGGCATTCCGCCGAAGTGTCGAGAATGGCGATCTCCATCCCATTCTTGACGACATCGAGCACCGTCGCTACCAGATAGCCGGTGAACAGGGCGATGGCTTCGCCCGGCTCCAGGTAAATCTGGACGCCATATTTGTCCTTCATATAATTGATGCACCGGATCAGCGTCTCCACATCGTAGTCCGGACGGGTAATATGATGCCCGCCGCCGAAATTGAGCCACTTCATTCCGTGGAGGTACGGGCCGAATTTCTCGTCCACGACCTTGATCGTCCGCTCCAGCGTGTCGGAGTTCTGCTCGCACATCGTGTGGAAATGCAGGCCTTCGATGCCTTCCAGCTCTTCCGGCCGGAAGTTATCCAGCGTCACGCCGAGTCTGGAATTGTTATAGCAGGGATCGTACAGCGGAATCTCGATTTCGGAATACTCGGGATTCACGCGAATGCCGCAGCTGATGTGCTTCGATGCGCTTTGCACTTTAGCCTTGTAGCGATTCCACTGATCGAATGAATTGAAGACGATATGATCGCTGTACTTCATCATCTCGTCAAACTCCGAATCGACATACGCCGGGGCGTACACATGAACCTCCTTGCCCATCTTCTCATACCCGAGACGGGCTTCGAAGAGGGAGCTGGATGTTACGCCTTTCAGGTACTGGCCGACCAGCGGATACAGACTGTGCATGGAGAAGCCTTTTTGCGCGAGCAAAATATGTGCACCGGTGCGGTCCTGCACCGATTTCAGCAGCTCCAGATTTTTGATGAGAAGTCTTTCGTCGACGACATAGCTGGGCGAAGGGACAGCGCCGAAATCAAGTTCTGTCATTGGCCGTTCCTAGTCCAGCAGCACCGGCGAGAAGTCTTCCTTCCACGGCAGCCCTTTCGTATTCAGCAGCTCCATGAACGGATCCGGGTCCAGTTCTTCCACATTGTATACTCCAGCTTTCATCCATTTGCCCTGGATCATCAGCATGGCGCCGATCATAGCAGGCACGCCGGTCGTGTAAGAGATGGCCTGGGAGCCGACTTCACGGTAGCATTCCTGGTGATCGCAGACGTTATATACATAGTAGTTCTTCGGCTCGCCGTCTTTGGTCCCCTGGGCGATAATGCCGATGTTGGTCTTGCCTTTCGTTCTCGGTCCGAGCGAAGCCGGGTCCGGAAGCACTGCCTTCAGGAACTGCAGCGGAATGATCTCCTTGCCTTCGAACAGAATCGGCTCGATGGAGGTCATACCGACATTTTCCAGAACCTTCAGGTGAGTCAGGTAGTTCTGCGAGAACGTCATCCAGAAGCGGATCTTCTTGATGCCTTTGATGTTCTTCGCGAGGGACTCCAGCTCTTCATGATACAGCAGGTAGATGTCCTTCGGTCCGATTTCCGGCAAGTCGTAGACCTTCTTCTCGGACAGCGGCGGAGTCTCGATCCATTCACCCTTCTCGTAGTAGCGTCCGTTCGCCGTAATTTCACGGATGTTGATCTCAGGGTTGAAGTTGGTGGCGAAAGGATAGCCGTGATCGCCAGCGTTGGCGTCCACGATATCGATCGTGTGGATTTCGTCAAAATAATGCTTCTGCGCATAAGCGGAGAATACGCCGGTAACGCCCGGGTCGAAGCCGCAGCCCAGCAGCGCCATAATGCCGGCTTCTTCGAATTTCTGCTTGTACGCCCACTGCCAGCTGTATTCGAATTTCGCCGTTTCCGGCGGCTCGTAGTTCGCGGTATCCAGGTAGTGAGTTTTGGTTGCAAGACAGGCATCCATAATGGTCAGATCCTGGTAAGGAAGCGCAACGTTAATTACAACGTCCGGACGGAATTTCTCGATCAGCGCAATGACCTCGTCCGTGTTGTCGGCATTAACCTGGGCCGTCTGAATCTTCGTCCGGCCTCCGTCCAATTTTTGCTTCAAAGCTTCACATTTCTCGACCGTTCTGCTTGCAATGCAGATTTCTTCAAACACATCCGGGTTCTGGACGCATTTATGAACGACTACGCTTGCGACACCGCCAGCGCCGATAATTAACGCTTTTCCCAAAATGAATGACCTCCTCAAAGTTTTGTGGTTTCATCAATACTCGTGTAAATAGCATAAGCTAAGTTTGTATTCGGTAAATAAAAAGCCGCGCGAGCTTGATGATGGATGATGTCAATACATGGCGCTTTTTTTCCATAAAAAAACGACAACGCTGATTATACAGAATAGGCCGCAAATAATCAATAAAAATCAACAAAAACCGGGATAAGCCAAGAAGATCATTAAATTTCCTTGGAAATCCTCTGAAATCCATGAACATCCTCCGTTTTTCACCGCTTTAGAGCGGTAAAATCAGATGAGCTCTACAGCTTAGCTATACCCTTTTCACGCAAAAGTAAACGGAAGTTTCGTTGAAGCCCGGCCACCCGCAGTCATGCAATCTCATTATTGTAGCATATTGAAGTCAAGCATACGAATGAACGCCTGAGATATGGTTCTTTCGTGGTTTGACACGGCCTTTTTTATTGCACTATAGTTTAAAAATAACCTATTAGAATGCGGCAAACCGGATGAACAAATGATCATAAGAAGGAGGTCTTTAAAAGATGCAGCCGGAAATCAGTATCATCGTTCCCTTCTACAATGTGGAGAACTACATCCGCAAATGCGTGGAATCCATTCTGGCTCAGAGCTTTAAGGACTTCGAGCTGATTCTGATCGACGACGGCTCTCCCGACAACTGCTCCGCCATTTGTGAGGAATATGCGGCGCGAGACGAGCGGATCAAGCTGATGCACAAGCCGAACGGCGGACTATCCGACGCCCGGAATTTCGGACTTGACGCGGCAACGGGCAAGTATATCGGCTTCATTGACTCGGATGACTGGATTACCCCGAACATGTTCGAGGTGCTCCACCGGGAGATAACCCGGCATGAAGCGGACATTGCGATCAGCTGTCATTACAGCGAGCTTGATGGTCAAGCCGAGCGGATGAACGACTTCGGACAGACGGCCGTGCTGAACAACACCGAGGCGATCGAAGAGATTATCGTGGACGGGCGGATCAAGAGCTATGCCTGGGATAAATTATACCGGCGCGAGCTGTTCGATACAGTGCGCTTTCCGGTTGGCGTTACATTCGAGGATATTTTGACGACGTACAAGCTGTTCGTTCAGGCCACCAGGGTAGTTCTGGTCAACGAACCGACCTATTACTACGTCAAGCGCGGCGACAGCATCACCGGCTTCACCAGCGCCCGGAAGCTGATCGAGAAATTCCATGCGGTGCTTGAGAAGCATGAAGCTCTCATGAAGATCTACAGCGGGAAGATCAGCCAGCCCGTGTGGGAGACATCGGTTAACAATATGATTCATGAAGGAATGGACCTCTACAACTTCTTCCTGCGTGAAAAAGATCAGAGCGGTTCCCGAAGCGCGGCGCGCGAGGTCGAGGATTTTGTGAAGAAGAATCTGTCCTTCATCCTGGCCGCCAAAAATGTGGATCTCAGATCCAAAGCCTTCGCACTTATGGTGAGCAAGACGAAATTCATGTACAACTATATGTACAGCAATTTTACGTTTCTCCGCAAAAACGGCGATACCGCCAAGGAGAAGCCGGTCAAGTAGCATTGACGAGGTTGGTGATACTGCGAACCGCAGAGAAAATATGCAGACGGAATATGCAGACAACTTATAAAGAAAGACCTGTTCTCCGGGCTGGAGATCCAGGTCTTTTTTTCATTATCAACAAACGTCAGATCAAGGGGTCCCAGGCTTCCCGCAGCGCCTTCATTCCCGGATCAATCAATTCCAGCGGAATTCCGGCGAATCCGGCAATAATCTCGTGAATACCCTCCGGCTTCTCGCTTGGGTCCAGCCAGGTATAGGCTGTTGAGGCAACATGCACCCCGGCCTGCTCCGCAGCGGCGATCAGCCTGCTCACGGGTTGTGCGCAGCGGACTCTAAGGAGAATATGAAAGCCTGCGCCCTCTCCGACAATCTCAGCTTTGTCTCCAAAATGCTGCCCTGCCGCCTGGACGATCGCCTCGTATTTTGCCTTGTAAATCCTTCGCAGCTTTCGAATGTGCTTGGTTAGATGACCCTCGGCAATAAATTTCTCAAGTGTCCGTTGATGCAGCCGTGAGGAAGATTGCTCGAACAGCACGCGCCGATATAGTTCTTTGTATCGCTCAATCAGAGGCAGAGGCAGAACCAAGTAATGCACGCATACCGCTGGAGCAAGCGTCTGGGAGAATCCTCCGATGTATACGACCCTCTCTGGTCCCAGTCCCTGCAATGACGGAATCGGTCTTCCAAAGTACCGGAACTCGCCACTGTAGTCATCCTCGATAATATAGCCCCCCTTCCGCTCAGCCCATGCCAGCAGTTCCATTCGGCTGCGGATCGGCATCATTAGCGTGGAAGGAAAGTGATGCGAAGGCGAGACACCGACGAGCCTGGCTCCGGAAGCCTCCAGGGAAGACATGCTGATCCCGTCCTTATCCAAGGGAATGGGCGAGACATCGAAGCCAAGCTCCCTGAAGGTTCCAGGCAGCAGCGGATAGACCGGATTCTCGGCGGCAATGTGCTGCTCTATCGGCTTCAGAATGTGAGCCAGGCAGGACATCAGCAGAAACTGTTCGGAACCGATCACCACCTGCTCGGGGCCACAGACGACACCGCGGTATTGCTTGAGATAGGCGGCGACTTCACAGCGAAGCCCCCACTCGCCCTGGGGATCGCCATAGAACAGCAGCCGCTCTCCCTCCTGCTTCAGGATACGAGTCTCCAGATGCCTCCAGGTATGGAGGGGAAAAAGACTGAAATCATTCCGCGACAGATGAAAGTCGTACAAATACTCCCGTTCGGGCCGTATGCGACTAGCATGAGCCGCCTCCTCTTCCCGGCTGATCTTCGGCAGAGCGGAAGCGTTGTAAGGCTGGGGGATTTCTGATGCCAGATACCCTACTCGAGGCCGGCTTTCAATGAAGCCTTCCGCGACGAGCTGGCGGTAAGCCCATTCGACGGGCGTCATGCTGACGCCAAGATGCTCAGCGAGATGGCGCACCGAAGGCAGCCTGCTCCCGGATGACAGACGGCCGCTGCCGATCTCGTTCTTGAAATGATCGCTGATCTGGATATATATAGGCGTGTCCGGGTCCAGCATCCACGGCTCCATGATCTCCTTCAAGCAATTAACCTCCGATAAATCTGTCATGTTAAAAAGATTGAAAACTGTATATTTTACAGTATACAGAATTCCTCTATAATTTCCTCATTACCTACAGGGAGGAACTGCCATGAATCATTTGGACCAAGCTTTACCGCCGGTCAGGCTGCTTGAAGGAGAACAGGTCTACCTGCGTCCGATCAGTCTTGAAGATACCGAGCTCTATTTCCGCACGCTGTTTGACCCCGAGACCCGGCGGTTAACGGGAACGGCGCGCAGCTTCAATAGAGAATTCATCGCCGGCTATATTGAGCGCAAATCGCAGGATCAGAGCGGTCTGTTGCTGCTGATTGCGCTGCGTGAGAACGATAACGTGATCGGAGATATCGCGCTGCAGGATATGGATGCCTTAAGCCGCAGCGCCAATATCCGGATCGCGATTAACGATGCAGAGCATCAAGGCAAGGGTTACGGCAGCGAAGCTCTCCGATTGATGCTGGATTACGGCTTCGGCATCTGCAACCTGCACCGTATCGAGCTCAATGTGTATGCCTACAATGAACGGGCGCAGCGCTGCTACGAAAATGTCGGCTTCCGTCAAGAAGGCGTTCAACGCGACGTTTTGTTCTACAATCATCAGTACCATGATTCGATTCTGATGAGCATGCTGGAGGATGAGTATCGCGAACGATACCTGAAACCGCAATAACGAGTCCGCCGTTCCACGCTGCCATAGGCTTTCATCTCAACCGATTGCCGAAAGCTAAATCTCGATCACCCGGGTAGCGACATTCCGGCGGAATTCGCTGTCATGCTCCACGAAGAGAAGCGTGGGCTGGTACTCCAGCAGCAGCTCCTCAATCTGCATGCGGGAGAGCACGTCGATAAAATTGAGAGGCTCATCCCAAATGTACAGGTGGGCCTTCTCGCAAAGGCTTCTCGCGATGAGCACCTTCTTCTTTTGTCCGCCGCTGTAGGACGCCATATCCTTCTCGAACTGGACTCTGGCGAAATCCAGCTTCCTCAGAATGGATTTGAACAGGCTTTCGTTAATTCCGCAGTCCCGGGCGTAGCCGGATAAATCGCCTTTTAAATCCGAGGTATCCTGGGAGACATAAGAGATGCGGAGCTGGCTCCCCATACGGAGCGTTCCGGTATGAGCGAGAGACTCGCCGCATATCAGCTTCAGAACGCTGGACTTGCCGGAGCCGTTCTTGCCGGACAACGCAATCCGCTCGCCCTGATCCACCGAGAAGCTGATATCTTCGCAGATTAGCCGTTCCCCATAGGCAATCGATACGTTGTCCAGCTCTACAAGCCGGCTCTTATGATACAGAAGCGGCGACAGCTTGAGACTCTCCGAAGATTCCAGATCCTTGAGAAGCCCGGACTTCTCTTCGATGGCCGATTGCTGCCTTTGCTCGATCGATTTGGAGCGCTTCATCATTTTGGCGGCCTTGTGTCCGACATACCCCTTATCCAGCTTGGAGCCGGAGTTCCTTGTCCCGTTCTTCGTCTTCTCCACCTCATGGGACCAGCCGCTTTTTTGCCTTGCAGAGTCCTCCAGCCGCCTGATATCCTTCCTCAGCCTTTCGTTCTCCGCCAGCTCATAGCTGTCGCGCCTTTCTTTGTTGTCCCACCAGTCGGAGAAATTGCCCTTCTGCACTTCGATCGTGGTCTTATTAATAGAAAGAATATGATCCACACAGCGGTCCAGAAAGGCCCGGTCATGAGATACCAGAATAAATCCTCTCTTCCTGCTCAAATATTCGCTGACCAGCCTTCTGGCGTTCATATCAAGGTGATTGGTCGGTTCATCAATTAACAGAAAGCTGTTCTCCTTCAAAAAAAGTGCCGCAAGCAGCACCTTCGTCTGTTCCCCATTCGACAGGGAAGCAAACGGCCGGTACAGCACATCGTCAGACACCTCCAGCAGCGAGAGTTCCCGCATCAGCTCCCAGAGCTGAAGATCCGGAACAGCGCCTTCCACAATATCAAGTGTATTCGCTTCCTTGTCTTCGACAGGAAAAGGAAAATACTCAAAATCGACAGAAGCGGAAATCGTTCCGCTGTATTCGTATTTGCCGAGGAGCAGGTTCATGAAGGTCGTCTTGCCCCTGCCGTTTCTCCCGGTAAATCCCAGCCTCCAATCGGTATCCAATTGAAAGCTGGCGTGCTCGAAGATGTTATCGTAGCTGCCCTCATAGGCAAAAGTTAAATCCGATACTTGAATTACGGACATTATGGGTTCCTCCCCGCCAAAAAAATAAATGAGCTGCAAGAAAGTTACATTCTCGCAGCTCAAATAAATATAGCGGTCCCCAGCCTCGTCCGTCCTGGCGAAGCTGAGGAGAATATTTATTCCGAGTGACCCGCATTCGTAACTTTCTTGCATACCGAATAAAACATGTCAAATTGATTTCGACGGTTCTATTTCAGCAAGAAAATTACATCCGCGTTCAACCCCATTCCTAAAAGTACCTGTAGTTTACCACATCTCCCCGCTCCGTGCCAAGTTTGAGGAATTACGGATTACAGATTAAAACGGGCGCCTGTGAGATTCTCGCTCAGCTTCCACAGCCGCTTGGCAAGCTCGGAGTCGATGGCCCATGGCCGCACCCCTCCGGAGCTTGCGCTGTCCGCCGGGACTGCTTCGGCAATATCGGCATCTTCGCAGTATACGCCACCGAGACCGTCCAGCTGAGGACTTACTGCACACCAGACGCTTGTCGCCGCTCCCTGCTCCACTGTCTTGAATGAGGCATTCACTTCATTTGATATCGTCCGCCCCTGCTCGTCCTTGACCGGTCTCGGTCCGATCTCCGCGTCCGATAAATCACGGCCAAGACTTGTATCCGGTATTAGCCCGGGATGAACGGAGAACGCACGGACCCCCTTCTCCCGTCCCCGCCGGTCCATTTCCAGTGCGAAGAGGATATTCGCAGTCTTGGACTGGGCATAGGCTTTCCATTTGTCATAGTCCCGCCGTTCATAATTCGGATCTTCGAAGTCGATGCCGCCAAGCCGGTGTGCACGTGAAGAGACCGAGACAACCCGCGCCCCTTCGGCACGCTGCAAAGCCGGCCAGAGTCTTGCCGTAAGCTGAAAATGCCCGAGATGATTCGTCGAGAATTGCGACTCGTATCCGCGTCCATCGCGTCTGAGCGGCGTGGCCATGATCCCCGCGCTGTTGATGAGCATATGCAGAGGCCTGTTCGTCTCCAGGAACCTCTGGGCAAAGGCGTCAATGGATTCCGGGTCCATGAAGTCCAGGGTATCCATTTCCACCCCGGGTATATCCTTCAGCGCTTCCATCCCTTTCTCCAGATTGCGCACCGGCACCAGAACCGTTGCACCTGCCCGGGCAAGCGCCCGCGTCGTCTCCAGTCCGATGCCAGAGTAGCCTCCCGTCACGATGGCGATTTGCCCGGTCAGATCCCGGCCGTCTACGATCTCCCAGGCGGTCGTATGGGCATGGTATCCGGAATGGATGGGCTTTTGCACTCTGTTATCCGTCATGTTTATCGCTCCCTGTTCTTGAACTTTGGATCATACCGGATCGGTACGAGCCAAGGATATATCTTAGAGCTGACTCTAAGTCAAGCGGGGACTTCAACTCTGTCCGGCGGGTTGACAGTGTCCGCCCATTGGCCTGAAATGACAAGGGTCGGCGGGAAATGAGGGGGGGCGAACTCGGTGGAATTCCGTCAGAGGTCGGCGACAGGCAGCAGAAGACGGTTGATGGACATCGGGAGCCGGCAGGGTCTGACGACAGCGGCCTTGCTTGTTGGTTCCCGGCAAAAGGGTTATCTTATTTTTATAACTACCTGCTCCCCTTGACGAAGTTGAGCCGGAGGATTGGTTATCTGTAATTGAAGCCATTGCTTCATTCACGTTGACAAGACGGAGCGGAATCGGTTTGAGATTTTTGTTCATTCATATTAACCCGCTGTTCTCGGCTGCGCCTTTCCTGATGCCTGCGGACTTCATAGCCCTTATTGCGGACACAGCGGGAATTATTCTAGACTAACGGACCCGGGAGCCGATATCCGTTGATTGGAAGGCTTTTTCGATACCCCTGGACTGGAATAAGGCCATCTCTGTCCGTAAGCGTTGAGAGTAGGCCTATTATATCGAAATAGCTTCATCTAAGTCCGCTTAAGAGTAGAAACCCAGGGGTTAATTCTGAGATTTAATTCGGTCAAGCTGCCGGAGGAGGTTCAAATTATGGAATATACAATAAAAGAGGTAACCGAGTTGTTCGGGATGTCGTCCTACACCTTGCGTTACTATGAGAAAGAAGGCCTGCTGCCTCCCGTACACCGGACGGAAAACGGCAGAAGGCAGTATGATGAATCCGACTTGTCCAGAATCCGGATGATTCGCTGCATGAAGGCAGCCGGAATGTCCCTGGAATCCATCAAAGAGTTTAACAGGCTCAGCCTTAACGGAGAACCAGCGCTCAAGGAGAAACAAAGCGTGATTCGGCAGCAGAAAGAGCTTATCGAGAACCAAATCCGCGACTATCAGGGGCTGCTGAAGCTGCTGAACCGGAAGCTGGAGCATTACGATCGGCAAATCGCCGAAGCCGAATCAGACCGATGACAGACGTTAAGGCAAACCGCCGCCGGGGCTGACCCGAAGCCGAGGCAGACCGATGACAGACCGGCAAACCGCCGCCGGGACTGAGCCGAAGCAGCAGCGCCGGCCGGAGTAACCTTGTTCCCCCCCATTTACACCCCATTACTGTCAGTCTCGTACACGAAGCACTGGGCCCTTGACTTGGAGTATACTCCAACCTTTAAAGTGGGTATCGCCGGCAGGGATTTGCAGAAAGGAGACGTTCATGGAAGCAGAAACGACCTATACTATTTCCGAGGTTTCCGGGATGACAGGGCTTCCCGCCGATACGCTGCGCTATTACGAGAAAATCGGGTTGGTTGCCTCACCGGACCGTGGAGCGGGCCTTCAGAGGCTCTACACCAAGGAGGATATCGGCCGCATCCGGTTTCTGACGCATCTCAAGCGGACGCATATGCCGCTTCGGAAAATCCGGGAGTACGTGCAGCGCTACGACCAGCAGGATGAAGAGCAGTGCTTCTCGCTGCTCGACGAGCACCGGCAGGCGATCGAATCCCGGCTCGAAGAACTGACGGCGACTCTGGAGCTGATCCGCTATAAGCTGGATCATTTCCAGGAAATCAAGGATGGAAAACAGGGAGGGAACGGGAGTGCATCATTTACAGCAGAAGGACGCGGATCGGAATGAAACGGAAAGTAGTGGAATAAAACATTCTGTAATGGAGCAGACACCGCAAACGCCGATCTATTCCGGCTTCGGTGCGCGGACAACTGCGGAGGATATCGTAAGAGGAACCGATTTAAGCGGTAAAACCGCCATTATTACCGGCGGCTATTCCGGCCTTGGCCTTGAAGCCGCGAGAGTGCTGGCGGAAGCCGGTGCGAAGGTCATTGTGCCCGCACGCTCTCCGGATAAGGCCCAGGCGGCGCTTGCTTCGGTTCCCGGTGCCGAGCTGGAAGAGCTGGATTTGGCCGATCCGGCCTCTATCGATCAATTCGCTGGCCGGTTTGTGGAGTCCGGACGCCCTTTGCATATATTGATCAATAGCGCTGGCATAATGGCTATCCCCGAGCAGCGGGACGAGAGAGGCTATGAGCTGCAGTTCGCCACCAATCATTTAGGACATTTCCAGCTGACAGCCCGTCTCTGGCCTGCGTTGAAGCGAGCGGGCGGCGCTCGGGTCGTATCCGTATCTTCAGGCGGACATGCCTTCAGCGGGATTCATTTTGAAGACCCGCTGTACAGACAGCGCCCATACAGCAAATGGGAGGCCTACGGCCAGTCCAAGACGGCGAATGCCCTGTTCGCAGCAGAGCTGGACCAGCGCGGGAAAGCCTATGGCGTCCGGGCATTCTCCGTTCATCCGGGCTCGATTGTTACCGGTCTCTCCCGCCATTTGTCGGATGAGGAGATGGAAGCAATGGGAGCGCTGGACGAACAGGGCCAGCGCGTATTTTCCGAGATGACCGAGGAGCGAAAGACCATTCCTGAGGGAGCTGCTACTCTGGTCTGGTGCGCGATCAGCCCGCAGCTTGACGGCAAGGGAGGCGTCTACTGTCTGAATGCCGACATTGCCCATCTTGTGCACGAAGACAGTTCTGCGTCACAAGGTACGGCAGGCGTTCGTCCCTGGGCCACAGACGGGCAGGCGGCTGCCCGTCTGTGGAGTCTCAGCGAGCAGTTAACAGGCCTCTCCTTCCTGTAACAGGACATAACATCATCTCACCTCAACGACGCAAAGCCCTGCGCTCCGAACATCCGGAGAACAGGGCTTTTTGCCCGCTCTCAGCAGGAACGAGGCTGACGCGGGTGAATGTTATATAACAAACGCCTGCTCTAAGCTACTTTAATGTTGCTACTGCTTCTTCTGCTTCTGACCCCGATCCCTCTGTTAAGCCGCGAAGACTCCCCATATGCATGCGATTAACATCTCCCATTTAAACCTTGGACAGCTCACAGCCGTTGAATGATCTTATCGACGATGCCGTACTGCACCGCCTCTTCAGCGGACATGAAGTAATCCCGGTCCATGTCCTTCTCCACCTTCTCCGCCGACTGCCCCGTCCGCTCAGCAGTAATCCGCGCGATCCGTTCCCGGATCTGCACAATCCGTCTCGCACTGATCGCGATGTCGCTGGCCTGTCCCTGTGCCCCGCCATGCGGCTGATGGATCATGACCTCGCCGTTCGGCAGAATGCTGCGCTTCCCGGGCTCTCCCGCCAGCAGCAGAAACGAAGCGAACGAAGCCGCCATCCCCGTGCAGATTGTATTCACCGGCGGCTTGATCAGCTGCATCGTGTCAAAGATGCCGAAGCCCGCCGAGGTGGAACCTCCGGGACTATTGATATACATGAAAATGTCCTTCTCCGGGTCCTCCGCTGCCAGAAAAAGAAGCTGGGCGATAACACTATTCGCCAGCGCGTCGTCGATCGCCGCGCCCACGAACACAATTCGATCCTTCAGCAGCCGGGAATACAGGTCATAACTCCGTTCACCCCGGCTCGTCTGCTCCAGTACATAGGGAATGTAACTCATCTTTGCTTCCTCCTTGGCTATACGAATTCAAGTGATTCGAATCGTAAACGAGGGAGAGGGCTAGGAGGATACGCAAGTAACCTGTCAAAAATAAATATTTGCGATCCTCCCATATGGCCGTATCGTTTTGCTCCGCTTCTTCGTTTACACTGAAGAAGAGAAGTTTCACAAGTACAGAAGTTTTACTTGCGCCCAGCCTGAATAATCCGGCTCATCATGCTCAGGGAGGAACAATCATGAATTCACTGACACGGCCGTACTCGGCCAGTTCGATGGAAGATACAGAGGTTCTGAAGCTCCATTCCGCGCTCCAGCGGTACTGCTTGTCGCTCACCCGCTCCCCCTGGGAAGCGGATGATCTTGTCCAGGACGCCTGGCTGAAGGCGCTGGCGCCCATCCGCGCAGGGCATGCCAACCCGGAGGCTCTGCTGCTCCGTACAGCCCGGAACGCCTGGCTGGACCGCATGCGCCGCCAGGCGGTGCTGCTGCGCAAGCTTCCCCTGCTCGCGCAGCAGCAGGATATGGAAGCGCAGCAAGACGCCCCTTCGGACGCCGGCCTCATGGAAGAGGCGGCCTTCCGAACGCTGGCCCGGGAGCTGTCCCCGCTCCAGCACGTCGGAGGGCGCAGCGAAGGCGGCGCTCCACCGCGCGCGCCGCGCCCTCCTCTCCCTGCGGGCAGAGCCGCAGGGAGAACCCCCCGCTCCCGCAGACGAAGCGCGGGAGCAGCCGCTCCGGGGCCTGCCGGAGCGCATGGCTGACGCGTACCGGCATGGCCGGGTCGCGGAGCTGGTGCGCCTCATCCGGCAGGATGCCGGAGCGGCGGAGCCGGCGCGCGGCGGCAACTTCGCGCCGCGCATGGCGGCATAGCCCGCTGCGGCTGCAGCGGGCTGTGGTACAATCCGGCGGCGGAGCACCGCCGGATCAGTCTTTCCAGATTTCGTCCGCAATTTCCTTGATGAAGGCCAGCTTTTTCCATTGCTGCTCTTCCGTCAGGACATTGCCTTCTTCCGTGGAGGCGAAACCGCATTGCGGGCTGAGGCAGATGTGGTTGATGTCCACAATCTTCGCCGCTTCCCGGATACGGTCGATAACAGCCTGCTTATCTTCCAGCTCTCCTGTCTTGGACGAGACGAGGCCGAGCACGACCTGCTGGTTCCCAAGCGATTGAAGCGGCGTGAAATCTCCCGCGCGTTCCGTGTCGAACTCCAGATAATAGCCGTCATACTGGTCAATGCCGAAGAGCGTCTCGGCCACCGGTCCGTAGCCTCCCGAAGAAGCCCAGGTGGAGGCATAATTTCCCCGGCAGACATGTGTCGTGACCGTGAGATCCTCCGGCACATCCGCGATTGCCTCCCGGTTCACCCGGGCGTACAGGCTTGCGATCGTCTCCACATTGACGCCTTCCTGCTGTCTGGCCTCCCAGTAGTTCTTGTCGCACAGCATGCCCCAGGTGCAGTCATCCAGCTGGATGCTCCGGCATCCCGCTTCGTAGAAAGCCAGAATCGCCCCTCGGTAAGCCTTGACGATATCGGCGATCAAGCTCTCGATATCCTCGCCGTACACGGCCTGCGTGCTCTCCTTGTTCTCGCCGCGCTGCAGCTCGGCCAGGAACTGGGCCGGAGCGGGAATCGTCCGGCGGGGGACAACATCATCGCCTGCAATCTTTTTCAGAAATTTGAAGTCCTCGATAAAAGGATGGTTGGAGAAGCCGATTGGCCCGGACAGGCGCGCCGTCTCCGCTCTGGTCTCCACACCCTGGAACTTATAGCCCTGCTCAACCTCCGCCTTCTCCACGCCGTCCAGTCCCCACATAAAGTCCAGATGCCACCAGGACCGTCTGAACTCGCCGTCCGTAACCGCGTGAAGACCCACTTCTCTTTGCTTCTCCACCAGCTTCACGATCTCGGCATCTTCCACCGCGCGCAGCTGCTCAGCGGTGATCTCGCCGCGCTGGAACTTCGCTCTGGCCTGCTTCAAGGAATCGGGACGCAGGAAGCTCCCGACCATATCATGACGATAAGGGGTCGTACGCCGCTGTACGGCGCCTTCGGTTACAATGCTCATCGGTGTGATCTCCTTTGTTCATGCGATAGTATGAATTCGTTAGTTGAACGATACCATGAGTTTCAAGTTATAAGGTAACGCCAAATAACTATAGCCGGTTATAGCTAAATGCTATAACCGGCTATACATAACCGAAGTATGCTATTGAGGTGGACCACTTTAAGTGCAGGAGCGCCTACTACTGACCCAGGACAGACCCCGCACATGTAATTCAGACGGACGAACTTTTTCTGTGCAGTCACCTGTCCCGATCTTACTGGGGACCGCCTTCCGCCGCGGCCTTCTTGCCCGGTCTGAAGCGTCCGGCGATCTTGCGGCCAACCTCGGGGAGCAGCTCCATTCCCTCCTTGACGAACAGGGAATTGACGATGAAGAAGATCGGGAAGATCACAGCCGACAGAAGCATTCCGCTCAGTACCAAAGAGAGAAAAGAATGGATCTGGAGATGGATGCTGCGCACAAGCAGATCTACCGCCACGAACAGGACGATATTCAGCTGCCATTTCTTGATGGTGACCCAAGAGCTGCGCTCAAGCAGTCGCTTGTTGGAATACAGAATCATATCGGTGGTCCGGTACAGGAGGGCGGCAATCGTCCCCAATACGACACCATAAATGCCGAATAGCAAGACGAACACAATGGAACAGACGAGATTAATCACCGATTCCAAGATGGAACGGCCCTGCGTGTTCTTGAAATGCCCGGCGATTTCAATCACCGTGTCCGATGGTGCTCTAGCATTCATCAAAAGCTTCGCAATAGCGAACAGAATGGGCAAAAAATAATCGATATAATTGTTATCGTGAATTCCTGCCGTATACATCCGCATGAACGGAAGAATCAGGATGGTTACGATGCTGATCATACCGAAGATAAAAGCGATGTAATAGGTTTCGTACAGATTGAACATCTTCATGAACTTCGTCCGGTTGCCGAAGTAGCTCTGCCCCAGCGCAAATTTCAGGCTGCCGTTGATCATGACGACCACATTATCGACGATGTTGAAGATCAGATTGTACATCACGTAAATGCTGACGACCTTCAGATTGGTGAAGACCGTGAGCACCAGGACGTCCGTATTTTTGAAAATTAAGTAGGAAAGCTCATGGATAAGTGCCGAGTTCTTCTGGCTGATCGCGTCAAAATCGGGCTTCCTGTTCAAATCGATCCACTTGTAATTTCGTTTGATATACACGCGGTAGACGATAATTTGCAGCAGTACGACGATGAAATACACTGACTGCACGGCAATAATATTGAAGCCGCCCAGAAGCAGCAAAATCCGCACGACATTATTAACGATGTTCGCGACCATCACGACCGAGGATTCAATATAGTTCTTGCCCTCGGCGATCAGCAGCACCCGGAATTTGCCCTGAAAGTAATAGTTGACCGCGCCCCCCAGTCCGCTGAGCGCCACCACCGCCATGACCGTCAAGGCGTCGAACCCGGACTTTATAACGAACGGATAGACAACGGCAAGCAAAATGACGGCGGCAAAATAATAAAGGCCGGTCTTCTTGTAATAAATAGAGGTCGCCGCCAGAATATCGTTGATCTTCGAGCGGTCGTTCTCACCGACCGGACGGTAGAGAGCCTGAATTGAAGCAGCCCCCACCCCGGCTTCCAGCAGGGAGAGATACGCGATGATCTGGGTAATGGAGGCGATAAGACCATTGGCTTCCGATCCGTAATGAAGCATAACCAGCCTGGGGATGAAGAAGCTGAGCGCAATTGTAATCAACTGGCTTAACAAGCCGACGGATACATTGAGAAAGCTCCGTTTCGCGATCATACCGTTCCTCCTTAAATAATGTCACAATAATCGCATGTTCGGATGCGTATTGGCTGCATTGCATAATGTTAAGCGCTCCCCCGGGTAAATCGTTATTTAGTTGTAGTCGTTCTTAGTTCCATGCCGCTTAAGCTGTAACCTGCCGCAGCCGCGCCCGTACGCCGGACTTGAATTTGATTATCCGCTGTTGAACCTCCAGCAGGAAACGCAGAAGCTCTGGCGCGATCAGGAAGGCGTTGATATCCGCTTTGGAAGGCCGCTTCTCCCGCTTCCAGCGCTTCATCAGCGCCCGCATCTCTCCGTTCAACTCGGGATACCGGCCGTCAATATCCTTAAGCAGCGTCCGGATCGAGACCCGGTCGGCATTTCGGAGACAAGTCTTCAAATTATAGAAATAGTTCTCCAGCATATGCCGCAACAGCAGCATGTCGCGTACTTCCGTAAGTTCCGGACGGTCCATATAGGATGCAGCACGCTTGAAGGCATCGGCATAGTCGAACTTCTTGACGTTATAGACGCCCGATATCGACGATCCCCGCTCCAGATAAAAAGACAGCGCCCGGTCAATGAAGATCATCTCACCGGCTTTCGCCAGCGCCTTAAAGGTGAATTCCTGGTCCTCTCCGTTGACACAGCCTGCCGTATACCAGATGTTCTCCTTTAGCAGCAGCTCTCTCCGGTAAGCGGCGCTTGCCGTCCAGATTTGCATTTTATGATCCACCAGAATCCGTTTCAATCCATCGACCCCGCTCATCACCCGGGGCATATCCGTTACGTAGCGGTAGCAATCCTGAAGCACCCGCCCGCTCTCGTTCACCTTCTGCCACTTCCAGAACACGATGTCCGGCTCTTCCTCCGCCGCCTGGCCAAACAGCGACACCAGCTCGCGGTCTACAAAGTCGTCGCCGTCCAGAAAGAGGACATAGTCACCCGACGCCTCTTCAATCCCCTTGTTTCGGGCAGAGCTGACACCGCCGTTATTCTGGGATACCAGGCGGAAATGGCCGGCAGAAGTCCGGTCGATAAAGCTCCGCACCGTCTGGGCCGTACCGTCCTTCGATCCGTCATCCACGATAATCGCTTCAAAATCCAGGTCACTCTGGGCGGCCAGCGACTCAAGCGTCCGTTCGATATAGCTCTCCACATTGTAAGCCGGAATAATCACACTAAGCTTCATGAGTCGTCCTCCCTTTCACCTTTCACGTTTAAGCCCTCACCCTCGATTCTCAAGAGAAGCTCTCATTCTTCTCCCTGCGCAGCCGGCTGATGACTGCATTATAGAACAAGCTGTACAGCATTTTATTGGTCGCCAGAATGAGCGCCGCCGCTTTAAGCTGGATGCCGATCGTCTTGGCGGTCAGTATGCTGTTCAGATTTTCGCGCATGAAGGCTTTGATAGTATCGATCTCCCTGTGGTCGCCGGTCTCAAGCTTCTCTCTCAGGAGATGGTTGTATATACCCATGCCTTCGTCGACCATCCGGTAGGTGAACCAGTCCCAGGTCGGCTTGTCGATGGCATCGGCGTAATGATCCTTTACTCTTGTATATTTCTCGTACGTGCCGTTGAACTTATCCAGCCTCTTCTTCAAATCATAGGTCCCGGATATGCTCTCCGTCCGTTTGAGGTAATAATAGAGCGGTTTGTCCACGATAGCGATCTTCTCAGCTTTCATGAACAGTTTATAGGTTGTCGGGATATCCTCAAAAGCAACGCCGACCGGATAAGCTACGCCCCGGAACAGCTCTCTTCTGTACAGTTTGTCCCATGCCAGGTTCTGGATACGCTGGTCGATCAGCAGCTCGCTCATGGCCTTGACGTTATCCAGCACGGCGGGATAGCCGTCAAAGCTGTTGATCCGGTTAAATATGCCGTCACCCACTTCGTAATGGCAGCACACCGCAATATCCGCATCCTGGCTCCGGATTGCCTGGTATAAGGATTCGAACATGTCCCCGGCGATCCAGTCGTCCGAATCGACAAAGCCGATATACCGGCCTTCGGCAATGTTAAGACCGTAATTCCGTGCGTCTGACAATCCGCCATTCGTCTTGTGGATGACTTTGACCCGCGGATCCTGGGCCGCATACCGGTCGCATATGGCCGGGCAGTTATCGGGAGATCCGTCATCGACGAGAATGAGCTCGAAGTCCCGGAAAGTCTGATCCAGGATCGAATCCACGCATTTTTCGATATAATTCTCCACTTTATAGCAAGGCACGATGATGCTGATTTCCGGTTTCATCGCTGCGGCACCCCTCTTCATTCCTATGTCCGTTGGTTATTTCGCATCTGTATCATGGGCAGAGATGTCTTTAAACTCAATATATTTTCCGCCAGAAAAAAGGTCAATGGACTTTCAGAAAACACGGCAAAAATGGCTCTAACGTAGTATAGCCATCTACCCTTGAAGAGGGGTAAAATGGACACCCCCGCTCCTTGCGGCAAAATCATCCCGATAACTTGCCTTGTCTCCTCTCTCCCCAACAAAAAGAGGACCCCTGCACCAGGAATCCTCCGAAAAGTTGAACCATGATCTCCGCAAAAAGTTTGGGCTGTGCTATCTCTTAATTACCGGGCTGCTCGGCGGTCGCTTCCTTCAGCTCTTCCACATAGGCCAGAGCCAGCTTGGAAAGGGCGGCGTCCTTATGGCATATCCAGCCGACGTTAATGCTCTCGTCGCAATCCAGCGGAACCGGGATAATCTCGTTGCCGTTCAGATCCGCGCTGAGCACGCCGGTTGAGATTGTGTAGCCGTTCAGACCGATCAGCAGATTGAACAGCGTTGCGCGGTCGTTCACCCGGATGCTCTTCGGATGAGACAAGGTGCTTAAGATTTCCTCCGAGAAATGAAAGGAATTGTACTCCCCCTGCTCAAAAGACAGATACGGATAAGCCTGCAGCTGGTCGATGGTGACGATGGATTGCTTCGCGAGCGGGTTATGAATGCTGATGAAGATATGCGGCTTCGCCGTGAACAGGCTGTTGAATACAAGCCCCGCGTCCTTGAGCAGCCGCCCCATAACTTTGGAGTTGAATTCATTCAAATACAGAATGCCGATTTCGCTCCGCAGCGTCTTGACGTCCTGAATGATCTCATAAGTCTTTGTCTCGCGCAGCGCCAGTTCGTACTCTTCCTGACCGTGTACATTCACCAGATTCACGAAAGCGTTGACGGCAAAAGCGTAATGCTGGGTCGATACGGAAAAATGCTGCGGCGACGGCTTCGCGCCCAGGTAACGCTTCTCCAGCAGCTCCGCCTGCTCGACCACCTGGCGGGCATAACCCAGAAACTCCGCGCCTTCCTTGGACAGCGTGATGCCCTTGTTCGTGCGCTCGAAAATCGTGACCCCGATTTCTTCCTCCAGATCGCGGATGGCGTTCGACAGGCTCGGCTGGGAAATGAACAGCCGCTTGGCAGCCTCGTTCATGGAGCCTCTGCCCGCCACCTCAATCACATATTTTAGCTGCTGCAAAGTCACGGTCAGTTATCCTTTCCGGCCAGGCTTACTCCTGCCCTTTCTTCAGATTGCCGCAGGTGTAGCCCTGCGCGGGAAGCGTCGTCTTCGCATCGCCGTATTCGGGGTTGGCGGCGAAGAACGATGCGACGCGCGCGGTCCAGTCCTTCTCCTCCGCCCCCTGTGCCCGGAGCAGGCTGCGGTTGGCTTCGTTCATCGCTCTGAATCCGGAGATCGCCGCCTCCGCGTCATAGGCTTCCTGATGCCAGACCGAAGCCAGCGGCAGGCGCGGCTGCTTCGGCAGCTCCGTTCCCGGATAGCCGAGGCACAGCCCTACAACCGGGAACACGTACTTCGGCAGCTTCAGCAGCTCGATAACGCCGGCGGAGTTCCGCCGGACTCCTCCGATCGGGATAATGCCCAGCCCGAGAGACTCGGCAGCGGTGATCGCCGCTTCCATCGCGATGCCCACATCGACTGCTCCGGTCAGCAGGGCATCGACGTCACGCTCGGCTTCGAAGGCGATGCCTTCCAGCTCTCCGGCCTTCTTCGCCCGGTAGAAATCCATGCAGAATACGAGGAATACCGGCGCTGCCGCGACATGGGCCTGTCCGCCGCTAAGCTCCGAGAGGCGGCGTTTCCGTTCCTCATCGCGGACGGAAATAACCGTCGTATGCTGGCCGTTAATCCAGGAAGGTGCGGCCTGCGCAGCTTCGATAATCGTCTGAAGCACGCTGTCCTCCACCGGGCGCTGCGAGTACTGCCGGTAAGAACGGTGATTCATCAGCGTTCTGAGCGTATCGTTCAACTTAAACTTCCTCCTTCTTTCATCATAAGGCTTATTATAGCGGAAATTGCGGAATCGTCCTATTCAGCTCGCTATTTTCAGATGCACAAAAGGGCTGCGGGTGCATCCAGTTGCACCCGCAGCCCTTTTGGCATGCGTGCCGTATTGTATCCTTATGGCGTGCTGATCGTTCCGGTTTCGGACATCTCCTCTTCCTTGTACCGGCGGGAAATCTCCCTGAACTTCGCCTGGCATTTTAAGAACACCTCGACAATATCCGGATCGAAATGCTTGCCCGCATCTCCGGTTATGATATCAACGGCCCGTTCATGGGGCATTGCATCTTTATATATCCTTTTGCTCGTCAGCGCATCATACACATCGGCAATCGCCATGAGTCTGGCCGAGAGCGGAATGTCTTCGCCGGCCAGACCTTCGGGATACCCGCTTCCGTCCCATTTTTCATGATGAGAGAGGACGATCTCCTTCGCATACCGGAAGAAGGTCTCCTTCTGCCCCATCAGCTCTTCCGCCCGGAGAATCGCTTCCTTGCCGAGAATCGTATGGGTCTTCATGATCTCGAATTCCTCCCGGGTCAGAGGACCGGGCTTCAGCAGGATGTGGTCGGGAATCCCGACCTTGCCGATATCATGCAGAGGCGTTGAGGTCGTTATCAGATCAATGGTCTCCCGGTTCAGCATCCCCTTGTAGCCGGGAAGACTGCTCAGGTGGGTAGCCAGCACTTCAATATACAGCTTGGTGCGCTTGATATGATTGCCCGTATCGTTATCCCGGATCTCGGCAAGGGCCGCCATCGACATGATGCTGACTTCCTGAATCAGCGAGACCTCCTTGGTCCGCCGCGATATTTCCGCCTCAAGAAAATGGTTCTTGTCTTTGAGAAAGTCTCTGGACTGCTTAAGCGTAACATGGGTCTTCACCCGCGAGAGCAGCACGGGAGCGCTGATCGGCTTCGTAATATAATCGACCGCTCCAAGCTCGAATCCCAGATTCTCTTCCTCCACCTGTTCCTTCGCCGTTAGAAAAATTACCGGAATATCCTCTAGCTCCGGATCGCTCTTAAGTCTCCGGCATGTCTCATAACCGTCCATGACAGGCATCATAATGTCAAGCAGAATGAGATCGGGCGGAGCGGCCTTCGCAATGGCGAGAGCCTTCTCGCCGTTGGTGGCCACTTTGACCTTGTACCGCTCCCTAAGCAGCCCGCTGAGCAGCACAATATTGTCCGGTGTATCATCTACTACTAAAATGACCGCTTTCGAATCAGGCATAAGGATCCTCCTTCCACTCCAAATGGCTGTCCGCAGCCGCCCGTTCAATCGTCTTGATGGCTTCGTCAAAATCAAAGAGTGCGATTGCCCGCTTCGCCTGCTGCCATTCCTTAGGCTTCATCCAGAGCTTCAGCTGCGGCTCCGCCGAATCAAAGACGTCCACCGCTTCAATGTCGCTGTCCCGGAGAAGCGCCAGCAAGCGGGTCACCGCCTGTTCCGCCGGAGGGTGCCGGTGGATGTCGTCTCCTGCCCCGCCGGATTCCACTTCCCCGTTATCCGGCTCTTCGATAACCGGCTCTCCATTATCTGCTCCCCCGGCAGCCAGCTCTCCATTATCCGCTTCTCCATTATCCGCTCCCCCTGCAACCGGCACTCCGGTATCCGGCCTCATGAGCCGGATCGCCTCCAGGACGCCGCCAATTGCGGCTTCCAACCGGTCTATCACCGCCTCAAGCTCCTCCAGGCGGCTGCTTCCCGCCTGACCGGAGGAGAGCATGGCGACGATCTCTCCGGCCAGCTCGCCCGCTTCCGCGGCGCCGATGTTGCCGGATACGCCCTTCAGATTGTGGGCGATCCGGTGAGCTTCCGGGTAAGCTCCCGCCCGGATCGCGGCGCGGATGCCCTCGGCCGCCTCCCCGTGATGCTCGGCGTAATTCCGGAGGAGACTGGCATACAGCGCCGCGTTCCCGCCGGTCCGTCTCAGGCCCTCCTCCGTCCGGATTCCCTCAAGCTGCCGCAGGCCAGGTCCTTCCAGCGCTTCGGTCCGCTGCAGCGGACCCGGCCGGACAGGCCGGGAGGACTCCGGTTTCTGCCGGCCCGCCACCCATTTGCCCATGATCGTGAACAGCACATCCGGATCAATCGGCTTCGCAACATGATCATTCATGCCGGCCAGCAGAATCTTCTCGCGTTCTTCGGGCATTGTACGGGCCGTCATTGCGATAATCGGCAGCCCGGGATCGCTCTCCCGGATACGCCGCGCGGCTTCGAAGCCGTCCATCACCGGCATCTGCATATCCATCAGCACAAGATGGAAGAATCCTCCTGGCGCTTCCAGCGATTTCTGAACAGCCTCCGCGCCGGTAGAGGCGATTACAGTCTCGACGCCCTGGCTCTTCAACAGCTCGGCTGCGATCAGCTGGTTAATCTCGTTATCCTCCGCCACCAGTACCCGCAATCCGTTGAGCCGGTAGTCCTTTTCCAATACCTCCGGACCCTGTACTGTACCCTTCCGGGCCGCGAACAGATCGATAATCATGTCGAAGAGCAGCGACTGGTTCACAGGCTTGACGAGACATTCATCAAAATGGGCGGTTTCATCCTCCAGCAAGAACGAATCATCCTGGCCGATGGCCGTCATGAGCACAATTACAGGGATATGCCGCAGCGTCCGGTGTTCTTTGATTCTTCGGGCAGCCTGATTGCCATACTCTTCTTTAAGCTCCCAGTCGATGAACACCATATCATACGGCTTGGCTTCATTTGCCTGTTCCAGAACCTCCAGCGCCTGTGATCCCGAGGACACGCCGTCAGCGGCACAGCCGAAGTCCCGCAAATACTCGACCACCATATCGCGAGCGGCCGGATTGTCGTCCACTACCAGCGCTTTGAGATAACCCAGCTCCTGGGGTACGCGGCGGACGAGATCTTTCTCCTCGTTGCCGAGGCCGAACCATGCAGTGAAGGCAAAGGTGCTCCCCCCCTCGGCATTGTTCTCCGCCCAGAGCGTTCCGCCCATCATCTCCACCAGCCTTCGGCTGATGGCAAGTCCGAGCCCCGTCCCCCCATATTTGCGGGTAGTGGAGTTATCCGCCTGGCTGAAAGGCTGAAACAGCCGGTTCTCCGCTTCCGGGGACAGTCCGATGCCGGAATCCCGAACGCTGAACTTCAGCTTCACCTTGCTGTCGATCAGCCGGACGGCTTCCACCCTTACGACCACCTCGCCGCTTTCAGTGAACTTGACCGCATTGCTGACCAGATTCGTGAGAATTTGCCGGAGGCGCAGCGGGTCTCCGTTCAAGTTCTGCGGCAGGCCGGCGGGTATGAAATACATAAGCTCCAGCCCTTTGTCGTAAGCAGACTGGCTGCTCATCGTTACCGCGTCCGTTACGGTCTCATGAAGCACAAAGGATGTGCGCTCCAGCTCCAGCTTCCCCGCTTCGATCTTCGAGAAGTCCAGAATTTCGTTCACAATGCCGAGAAGCGACGTGCCGGCGTTGTGAATTTTGGAGAGGTAGTCCTTCTGTCTGGCTGACAGTTCCGTCTTGAGGGTCAGATGCGTTAAGCCGAGAATCGCGTTCATCGGCGTGCGGATCTCATGGCTCATATTCGCCAGGAACTGGGATTTGGCTGCCGTCGCTTCTTCGGCGATGCGCAGCGCCTGTTTGATTTCTTCCTCTTTTACCTTAAGGCCGGTAATGTCCTCCGATACGCCCAGAATAAAATGCGGCCGGTTCTCCGAATCCATGATCGGCAGCTTCGTTTCGTTCACGTAGCGGAGCTGTTTCCCCTCTGTGTCGACAGGGAGAATTCGGATTTCCCTTGTTTTTTGGCCGGTCTCCAGCACCTTCCGGTCACTTTCATTGAAGAGGCAAGCGATCTCTTCCGGCATCAGGTCGCGGTCGACTCTGCCAAGGATTTGGTCGGCAGGATAACCGAGGAAATCCGCGCAAGCCTGATTAACAATCCGGTATTCCATCGTATCAGCGTCTTTGACATACACCATAACGGGGAGCAGGTTGATGACTGCATCCAGAAAGTTCCGGTTCTCCAGCAGTTCCTTCTCTTTCAGCTTCAAATCGGTGATATCCATCATGAGGCCTAAGTAGCCGCCATCGGTGTTGTCCGACATCTGGTACGCCGAGAGCGAATACAGAAGGTCATGCATCGTTCCATCGGTATACGGTCTCTTCACTTCCCGGATAGCCGGGGCGCCGTTTCGGGTCACTTCCTTCCGCAGCTCGTCAAGAATCAGGTAATTCTCTCTGGACAAGTTCGGCAAATCCCTGGCGTGAAGCCCGAGCAAATCTTTGCGGCTTACCCCCAAAGCCTGCTCATATGCGGCGTTGCATCCAAGAAAATACCCCTCTGTATCGAGGTAAAACAGGGGATGGGGCAGCGTATCAATCAGTTGGGAGGTGAAATGAAGCTGGTCGGACAGCTCCTTCTTGATCCGCTTGTAATCCGATACATTCTCTTTAATGCCGACATAATGGGTGATGCTTCCCGTCCCGTCTTTAATGGGAGAGATGAGCACAGACTCCATGTACAGATCGCCGTTCTTCTTCCGGTTAACGAACTCGCCTTCCCAATTGCCGCCCTGGCTGATCGCCGACCACATCTCCCGGTACTGCTCGTCTGTCGTCACACTGGAGCGAAGTGCGGACAGAGTGCCTCCTTCCATCTCTGCTCTTGAATAGCCGGTAATCTTCGAAAAATACGGATTAATATATTCCACTTTGCCGAATTTGTCGGTAATAACGATGGACAAGGGAGACTGCTCCACGACATTCAAATACAGCTGAAGCTCTTCGCTGTACTTCCGTTCCAGTTCAAGCATATGCCTGGCGGTCCGGCTCTGCTTCATGTACAGACGCACGATGAACAGAGCCATCAGGATAATCAATATATAAATTGCGCTATGTAAAACGGTTTGAGTCGGCAAGCAAAATCGCATCCTCCCGGTTCGGTTAAATCCTCCAACACTGTAATATTGCCTACTCTTTTCTTCGACACTATCCTACAAAAGTATTAGCTCCACCAAATAATAAATCGCTTACAATCTAATTTCACCCGACGAACAACCATTTTAATGGACCTCCAGGTAAAAACAGACAAAAAACCGCCTGAACGCTTCTCCAGCGTTCAGGCGGCTGTTCCTGTACAATCCGATTATTTGACGGAATCGTTGTACTGCTTGATTTTATCCGTAATTTGGGTCGCAGCGTCCTGCAGAGCCTGCTTCGGCTGCTTCTTGCCATTCAGCGCTTCTTCAATCGCGCCTTCCACGATCTGGCGGGCTTCCGGGAATACGCCCATTACGGCGCCGGACGTTGCGTTCGAAGCCGTGGAAGCGTGAAGCTGATCGACCGCCGTCTGGAACTGCGGGTATTTCGCCATGTTATCCTTCAGCACCTGCTGGTCATAGGCCGCCTTGGTGATCGGGAAGTAGCCGGTGTTCACACTCCAGTTGGCCTGTGCTTCCGGAGAAGCGACGTATTTGATGAACTCCCACGCAGCCTTCTGGTGATCATCCGGCTTGTTGTTCATAATGTACAGGCTGGCGCCGCCGACTACGACGCCGCCTTCCTTGGCGTCAGCAGGCTTCGGCAGGAAGCCGGTACCTACTTCGAACTTGCCGCCCACTGCTTCGACCATGTTGCGAAGCGATGCGGTGGAGTTCAGCGTCATAGCGACCTGTCCGGCGGCAAAAGCGCTGTCCGTGTCGTCCGTATCGCGGCCGAGATTGGCGACGGCTCCTTCGTCGACCATCTTTTTCCACCATTCCAGCGTCTTCACACCGGCGTCCGATGCAAGCAGCGACTCGGTGGCTGCCGCATCACGGCCGTTGCCGTTGTTGACATATTCGGCATTCTGGTTCGCGAACAGCTGCTCCATGAACCAGCCGTAAATCGCGATTGCCGCTCCCGGCTTGCCGTTCTTCTCAAGCGCCTTGGCCGCGGTCTCAAATTCCTCGAATGTCTTCGGCGGCTTCTCCGGGTCCAGACCCGCGGCCTTGAAGGCATCCTTGTTGTAATACAGAATCGGGTTCGATGTATTGAACGGCATGGCGTTCAGCTTGCCGTCGATTGTGTAATAGCGGATAATATTCGGCTCAAGCGCCGACAGGTCGAAATTGTCCTGGTCGACGAACTGCTGCACGGGAGTGATCATTTTGGAATCGATCATGAATTTGCTGCCGATTTCGTAGACCTGGATCAGATCGGGCCCGCTGTCAGATCCGAGCGAAGCCTTAAGCTTGTTCAGACTTTCGTCATACTTGCCTTGAAAAATCGCTTCGACCTGAACATCGGGATGAGAGGCGTTAAAATCGGATACGAGCTGCTTGATCGCCTTCTCGTTCGTTCCCGACATGGAATGCCACCACGTAATCTTGACCGGGGCAGCCGCAGCAGAGCTGGCAGGACTTGCCGAAGCCGTTGTTTCGTTGTTAGCAGACGCTGAATTCGCTGCCGCGTTACTGGCGTTCGAGTTATTGCCGCATCCTGCCAAAGCCGCCATACTCAAGGCCAGCGGAAGCACCATTCTTCTCTTGAAGAACAGCCGGCCGAGTTTCTTCCTCTTCATGATCTCAATCTCTCCTTTGTTTATCTGATAATTGTATGCATCATCTGCAAAATGCAGTTGACTCCCCGGATTAGTCGAAGACTGTCCTAGCCCTTGAGCGCGCCAGCCGCCATGCCCCGAACGAGCTGCTTCAAGCCGAAAGCAAGCAGGAACAGCGAAGGCAGAATGGCGAGTGTAATGCCGGCGAATACCAGATTCCAGGAGGTCGATTCCTGAAACTCCAGCATCGAAATTCCGATTTGCACGGTGCGCATGTTCTCGCTGTTCGTAATGAGCAGCGGCCATAAATAGGAGTTGTACATATTCAGAAAGGAATAGACCGCAAGCGTGCCAAGAGCGGGTCTGGCGAGCGGCAGGACATGGCCTGCAAAATACCGGAGATGGCCGCAGCCGTCCATTTTGGCCGCTTCCAGCAGCTCCTTAGGCAGTTGAAGAAAGAACTGCCGCAGCATGAATGTCCCAAACGCCGTTGCCAGAAAGGGAATGATTAAGCCCTGGTACGAATCGAGCCAGTTCAGGCTCCGTACGATGAGATAGTTCGGAATCATCGTCGCTTCCCAAGGGACCATCATCGTGGCGACGAACAGGCTGAACACCAGACTTTTACCCTTGAAATTCAATATGGCAAAAGCGTATGCCGCCAGGCTCGCCGTAAGAAGCTGGCCCAGCATGACGATACCCGAGACGAGAAATGTATTTCCGATAAAGACCGCGATCGGCACGATGCCGAACACTTCCGTGAAATTGGCCGGGTTGAATGAATGGGGCACAATGGAAGGCGGATAGGCGCTCGCCTCTTCCGGCTTCATGACCGACATGAACAGGCTGTACACAACCGGATACAGCACAAGAAGAGCGGCGACGGCAAGGATCAGATAGACGGTGGCCGTTCTCGCATGGAATCTTCTCATTGATAATGCACCTTTCTCTCCACCCATTTAAATTGAATCAAGGTCAGGAGCATGATCACGGCGAACAGCAGAAGCGACTGGGCGCTGCCTGTGCCGAAGCGGAAATTAACAAATGCTTCCCGGTAGATGGAGTAGACGAACACATCGGTCGAGTTCATCGGCCCGCCCTGGGTCAGAATATGAATCTGGGCGAAGGACTGAAAGGCGCTGATGACCGAGACGATCAGCACAAAGAACAGGGTCGGGGACAGCAGCGGAACAGTAATTCTGCCGAAGGTCGAGATTGGACCCGCTCCGTCGATCTTCGCGCTCTCATACATCTCCTCCGGAATTCCTCCTAGCCCGCCGGAGAGAATGATGAAGTTGAAACCGAGATTCATCCAGATTGTCATGAGCGATACGGAGAGCAGCGCCCAGCCCGGGTCCGTCAGCCAGGAGATGGGCGGCAGTCCCGCCAGCTCCAGCCCGTAATTCAGCATCCCGAGCGTCGGGTGAAACAGGAACTTCCAGATAACGGCGGAAGACCCGACGGACAGCACCATGGGCAGCGAGAATGAGAACTGGAACAGTCTTCTTCCGCGCGGGAGATGATGGGCAAGGGCCGCAAGCAGGAGCGCGAGCAGAATGCTTGCCGGAACCGTGTACAGGGCGAACAGCGCCGTTACCCGGATACCGGAGAGGAAATCACCCGATGACATCAGGGCGCGAAAATTATCAAGTCCGATGAAGGAATGAATACGTCCGGCCGGATCGGTGCTGTGCATACTGAGATAGACCGAGCGAAGAAGCGGATAGAACAGGAACACGCCGAACAGAAGCAGAGAAGGCGATAAAAAAATGTAGGCCAGCAGATTCTCCCTGATCTTCAATCCCCGAAGCGTCTGAGACCGCCTTCCGGACTCCGCTGCGCTTTTCCCTGTTCGGGCCGGCAGATTCAAGTGATTATCGAATTCGCTCAAGGCGCTTGCCTCCTTTTTAGGAATGAAATCCATATCTATAACCCTCTGCCAGTGTAAAGCGTGTATGTAAAGAGACAACTCCCCGATCTTCAATCCGGGGTAAAACTTTCGGCCAAGCGTTAACGGAATGATAACGGAGGACTGAACGCCCTTTCGCCCTGCGGCACATAACAATAAACGAAAAAGAAACCCAAGGCCGTAAAAAGACCTGGGTTTCTCGACAATCTGGATATCCGCGCTCTCATGGGCCGGGGCAGGCAAGAGCGCTTCATTGTCTCAGCCTGACGTTCGTCTTATCCCTTCTGCCCTCCGGTCATGGCCTTGTACAGCCGCTCGGTATCCTCACGCTTGCACAGCTCACGCTCGGGGTTCATGACGGCGGCTGCTCCGGATGCGACGCCGAAGGTGACGGCATCCTTCAGGGAACCGCCCTGCGACAGACGGTATACGATGCCCGCCACCAGGCTGTCGCCTGCGCCGACGACACTCGCCACAGGGACTTCCGGAGCGGTGATATGCTCCGTTCCCTCCCTGGAGATCAGCAGGGCGCCCTTCGGCCCCAGCGACACGACAACCGTCTCGGACTTGCCTTCATCAATCAGCTTATTGGCCGCGGCCTTCGCATCTTCGTCGCTCGCAAGTGTCATCCCTGTCAGTTCCTCAAGCTCGCGGGCGTTCGGCTTCAGCAGGAAGACGCCCGCATCTGCTACCGGCTTCAGGGCTTCACCCGAGGTATCGACGATGACGCGGCAGTTCCAGTCCTTCACGGCGGTGATTACTTTGGCGTAGAAGTCCGCAGGACATCCAGGGGGCAGGCTGCCGCTCAGCACCAGATAATCCGGCTTCTGCGGAAGCCGCAGCAGCGATTCCAGACAGCTGCGGATATCGGCATCGCTGAACTGCGGACCCGGCATGTCGAACCGGAACTGCTGCCCGGTCGATTCCTCCAGGACGATCAGGTTCTCCCGCGTCCGGCCGGAAATCGGGATGGCTTCATGGCCCACGCCTTCTTCCTGCAGCATTTCATGCAGCAGCTCGCCATGAAGCCCGCCCGACGTGTACAGGGCGAGCGCCTCGCCGCCCAGCCGGTGAATGGCGCGGGATACATTGACGCCCCCGCCTCCCGGCTTGTACGAAGCTTCCCGGCACCGCAGCTTATGGTCGGGAACTACTTTTCCGATGCTGGTGCTGGAATCGACACTTGGGTTAACGGTTAATGTGATTATCATTCGGACATCTCCTCTATATGAACAGTCATGATCCGGATAACCGTATCATGCTCTAGTACCCGCTTATGCTATCCCTCATCGGCTGCGACCCTGGCTCTTGCGCCACAGACGGTATCCCCTGCGGACTGCCTGGAGCACGGCGTCGGGAACCGGAACCGCATGGCGCGAAGCCAGCGGCCGGTACAGCCGGTAATAGGCTTTTTTGAAATCCTCCCACATCATGCAGTCTTCCCGCTTCAGAAAATCCGAAATGTCCACGACCAGCCCGCGCCCGTCCAGCTGCATCACATTCTTGGCATGTACATCATGGGGATGAAGTCCCCTGGCCTTGGCATCGCGCAGTGCTTCGTCGATATCCCGGACCGCCTGCTCGGCGATCGGCACCCCCCGCTTGATGCAGTCGTAGAACGTAATGCCCCGAAGACGTCTGAGGACGAGGAAGCTCCCCCCGTCATGCAGCAGCTCGGAGAAGGCCGGATGGCTTCCAAGCCTGGTATAGACTTCCGCCTCTTCCCGGATTCCCGGCCTGCCGGGGGCGTAGATTTTGACCGCATAATCTTCGTATTCCGGATGATAGAGCACCGCGGCATAGTTGCCCGAGCCGAGCAGCCGCCATGACTCCGGCACCTCCCGGACCTTAATCGGCTCTTCCGGATCGACGCTCTCCAGGATCAGCTCTTCCAGCAGCTCCTCATGTATGCTGTTCAGCAGTTTATCCATGCTCTCTCCCCCATGTTCTGGAGCCATTCCACTCTGGCTGACTACTTCCGCTTCCCTGTCCTTCTTCCAGTTTATAGCATGGACATCAAAAAGGCACCCCATGGGCGCCTTTTTTCATGAAAGTCCGCATTTTGCCGTCTCTAGTCATTATATCTGCTTGGGTAGCCACTTCCGGTAATGCTGGCGCAGCCTGTTCAGCTCATCCCCGTTGGCGTAGGCCTGCTGCTCCCGGCGTTTGCCGACCGCCACAATCAGCGTTTCGATCATGGCAATCGGCGCCACCATCGAATGAAATTCCCACAGCTGGCCGCGTGCGGTGTACAGCACATGATCCGCCTTCTCCAGCATGCCGCTGACCGCCAGATCGGTTATCAGGAGAGTTCTGCAGCCGTGCTCTTTTGCAAAATCAAGCAATACGGCGATTTCCGGGGATTCGGATACGAATCCGAAAATGACAATGACATCCTTCTCCCCGATCTGCAGCAGGCTCTCAAACAGCTCATGCCCGCCGCGGCTGATCCGGCGAACGCCGACGCCGAACCGGGTAAGCCGGAAGTCCATCAGGGCGGCCAGGCATTCCGCAGAGCCCGGACCGTACAGATGAAGGGTGTCTGCGGAGCTAAGAACCTCCACCGCCTCTTCAAAATCCCTCTCCTCCAGATGATCCGCCGTCTGCCGCAAATAGTCCGCCGTTCCGAGGACGCTTGCTCTGGCTCCTTGCCCTTCGCCAAGCTTGTCGAAGGCGGAATGCAGCTTGCGGGCGGACGATGACAACTGCTCCTCCCTGACCTTTTGCTTGAAATCCTTCAAATTCCGTGAGCCGATCTCACCCCAGAACCGCGATACGGTAGAGGTGCTGACCTGGCACGCCTGTGCCAGATCATCCTCGACCATGAGCGGAATATCCTCGATATGCTTCGTTATATAATCGGCGATCCGCTGGTGACCGCGCGAGAACTTTCGTCCATCAAAAAGAGTGTTCATATTCAACATCTCCTGCTATGAGCGTTACGATTACACCACTTCCGTCTTCTTCTTCAACAGCTGCTTGACCAAATTTGCCGCGCGCACCTGAAGATTAAGGCTCGGGGACACAACACGTTTGTAAGCACCGGACCGGATAGCGTCTTTAAGTTCTGCAACCGTCTCGAAATCTCCTTCAAATTCGTTGTACACGCAGCCTACCTGGAACATTTGATGCGCGTCGCTTCCCGCCACAACGGGAATGTTCAGCTTGGCGCCAAGGCCCAGTACTTTCGAAGTGTTCTCCTCGATGCCGATTTCATGCAGATCTTTGCCGTTCAAATCGAAGGCGTCGAAACGGCTAAGCAGCTCCCGGTCAACCTGATAGAGCGGATTGGACTCGCGGAAGGGATGTCCCCCTATGACCATCATGCCCCGGGGCTCACATAGCTCAAACAAACGTTCCAGCCGGATGAAGGACCCTTCAGTGGTGTGCTCCTCCAACAGTTCACGGATTTCCAGAAGCTTATCCTTCGGGCCGCTAACCAGAATATGGCCGCCTTCAGCCACATCGACCTCGATTCCTGTGAAGATTTTGAACCCGTCCCGGTCATAGTAGTGGTTATTGCACGGAAACAGCTGGTCCAGCGTTCCGTATACCTCCCCGAAGCGGTGGGTGTTGAAATGCTCGGTCAGCGTTATGGCGTCAAGCCCGTGTGCCCGCGCCTCATCCAGCATGCTGTTGAAGTGCGTCAAGTCGAATTCCGTCTTTTTGGATAATTTAACGTGAATATGAAAGTCGATTTTCATGAAGTGTATCCTCCAATATGTGGGTTAGCGGAACAAGGTTCTCAAGCCGGCTACCTGTCCGTTTGTCATACAGATTAAGTCTCTCTCTGCGCAGCGCGGCATAGCACATATCACCGGGTTCTGCATCCGATTCGCCCATCACCCGGGCCATTAATACCGCTTCGCCTGCTCTAAGCTGCACCAGCGTCTCCGCTCCGGCAGGAAATACTGCCTCGACTACCGCCGGCACGCTATCCTGCGAGTTCTGTTCGCTCAGCCGGATTTCCTCCGGCTTAATCGTCAGGACCACTTCGCCTTCATGCAATAGTCCCCCGCCTTCCAGCGGAAACAGGCCGATCTGTGTCTTCAGTATACGCCGGCCATTCTCAATGACAATACGCCCGTTCAGGTGATTCAAATGCTGGCCGCCATTGCCGATGAACTCCGCCACCTGCAAGGTGCGCGGATGCTTGTACAGATCACGGGGCTTATCAACCTGGACGATTTGCCCGCCGAAGAAGACGGCTACCCGAGTCGACAGCGACATGGCCTCATACTGGTCATGGGTCACATAAATAATGGTCGTGTTCAGCTCCTGATGGATGCGCTTCAGCTCGGTCCGCATTTCAACGCGGAGCTTCGCATCCAGATTGGACAAGGGCTCATCGAGCAGCAGAATTTCGGGACGGGTGACAATGGCCCGGGCGATCGACACCCGCTGCTGCTGCCCGCCCGACAATTCGCCTGGATACCGGCCCGCAAGCTCCGGAATCCGCATTTTCTCCAGGGCTGCTCCGACGCTCTCCGCAATATTCGCCTTCGGCATTCTCCGCACCTGCAAGCCGAACGCCACATTGTCAAAGACGGTCATATGCGGCCACAGCGCATAGCTCTGAAACACCAGACTGAGCCCCCGCTTGGCGGGCTCGACATGAAGTCCGGAAGCGCCCTCCGCCACCGTCCTGCCGCCTATGGTGATCACGCCCCTCTCCGGCTGATGAAGCCCGGCGATGGTCCGCAGCAGCGTCGTCTTTCCGCAGCCCGATGGGCCGAGAAAGGTCATGAACTCCCCTTTTTCGACGATAAGATCGATGCCATGCAGCACATGCTTGTTTTGCAGGCTTACGTGAAGATTGTTAAGTTCAATCGCGTCCATGTTATCCACCCCCTATCCCTTTGCTCAAGTCGGCTTTTCCGAACCTGACAGCCAGGAAATATACGGTAATGACGATAATGGTAATGATCATGAGGATGACGTTCGTCAGCTGCTGGTAGCCCTTCTCGGCATAATAGAAGGTAAGCGTGGTCAACGTCTCCGTCTTCGGTGTTACCAGCATGATAATGAGCTCCATCTCCTTCATCCCGCCGATGAACACAAGGAGAAAGGTTGACACCAGGCTCTTGCGGCTGAGCGGCAGCAGAATCCGGCGGAGCCGTGTTAACCAGGCGCCGCCGATTCGCGCGGCTTCCTCCAGCTCCGCTCCGATCTGCATCATCGACGCGCTGCCGGCCCTTACGGTGAACGGAAGCTCCTTCACGATCGTAATCAGGATCAGCAGCGTAATCGTTCCGTACAGAGCCGGTAGAATGAGGCCCGGCTTGGCGAACATGCTGATATAGATTGCTGCGAGCGATATTCCCGGAATGAGATAAGGCAAGAACGAGATTTGATCCACGGCCCGGCCAATCCAGGACTCCTTGCCGCGCGAGGCGGCATAACCCAGCAGCAGGCCGATTACGGCGGCGGCAATGGAAGCAGCCCCCGCGATCTGCAGCGAGTTTTTCAAGGCAAGCAGGAAATTGTCGTTCAGCAGAACGCCTTTTTCCCCGGTGTTGATCGACGGATCAGAGGCCCCCCACCAGTAATGGAACGTGAAATTACCCGGAGTGTAGCTGCCTTCCTTGAGCATGAAGGTCTGAAGCAGCAGCACAAGCAGCGGTACGGCGGACCCCGCCGCCATCAGAACGATCAGCGCGCCAGTAACCGGAATTCTCCACCGGCCGAGCCGGATCGGCGTCCGGGGACCGTCCTTGCCGGTAACCGTTACATAGCTGCGCCGCCGGCCGATCATACGCTGATTGAGATAAATGAGCAGCATGGATATCAGCATCAGCGTCAGGCTGAGCACATTGGCCTCCGTCGTAAGCCGCGAACGCATGCTGGAATAGAGCATGGTCGATATCATATAGAAGTTGACGGGCGTTCCGAGCAGTGCCGGAACCCCGTAAGAGCTGATTGCTTTGGTGAAGATCAGAATGAACCCGGATAACACGGACGGCAGCACTAGCGGCAGCACAATCCGGCGCAGCACCGTCAGCCTCCTGGCTCCGGCCACGCTCGCCGCTTCCTCCAGCTGGCTGTTCATCGAGCTCAAGGCAGAGCCGACAATAAGGAAGAAATATACGCTGTCGTGAACGGATAGCGTAATGACGACCGGAACAAAGCCATAAGAGAGCCAGTCCGGAGGAGACACATGGAGCAGTGATTGCAGAATGCCCGGTGTCCCTCCGATCTTGCCATTCTTGAAGAAGGTCAGCCATGCCTGTGACAGCATCCATGACGGAAGCAGATAGGGAATCAGCGCGAGAAACGATATCGCCCGCTTGAGAGGGAGATCGCTTCGCGTGACCAGCCAGGCCAAGCCGCAGCCAAGCACCAATGACAGCGCGGAGACAGCAACTCCGACTGCCAGCGAGTTGAGCACAGGCTTGTAGAACAGCGAGAAGCTCATATCGCTTGCCAATACACGATTCCAGTGATACAGGGTAAAATGGCCCGGCATCGCCTCCGCTGTCAGCCGGACATCCTGCTGCTTCCAGATCAGCGTTGAATACAATATTTTCAGAACCGGCCACACGATCAAGTAGGATAACATCAGAAGAGCCGGAATTCCGATCACATACACCGGATTAAGCAGCCGGTTCAAAACACGGTTCCGCACTCTGGTCCGAACGGAGGCCTCCCCGATTCCCAGCATGTTCTCCACTCCCCGCATTATTTCTGTTTGATCCAGAAGTCACGCACTTTGGGAGCGGTATTATACAGCTTCTCGCCGTCGAACAGCCACAGATTGAGCTGCTCGAAGGAGACAGCGTTCTTCGTCTTGACATCGGATCGCGGAACCCATGAGCCTACTTTATTGAAAGGGTTCAATCCTTCCCCTGTTCCGTCCGTCTCGCCCATCATCCAGCGGATGAACAGCTTGGCGGCAGCTTCATGAGGCGCTTTGTTCGCGATGAAGAGATAGCCCGAATCCGGGACGGATGTCTTGGGCTTGATATCATAGATCGGCTGGATATTCCACCCGTTCTCCTCGTTCTTGGAGACATCGCCCGAGACGGCGATTCCGACCGCATCGCTCTTGGCTTTGCCGATGGCGTCCAGAACATCATCGCTGCCTTTAAGAACGATCAATCCGTTCGCGAACAGCTGCTTGATGAACTCATAGCCCGCATTGTCGGTGCCATGCAGCTCGATGTCCTTACCGAACTTCTCTTTGTAGGCGGCCGCCATGTCGTCGCTGTTGATCACCATGGTTGTGAACAAATCCATAAAGGCTGGAGAGCTCAGCGGATCGGCGGTATATACCTTCCCCTTGAACTCCGGAGCCGTCAAATCCCACCAGTTCGTCACCGGAGCTTCCTTGTAATATCCGGCGTTATAGAACAGTGTGCGAAACTCTACATAATTGGCGTAGGCCTCCGCCTGAGTGCGGTATGGCTCATCCACTTTGGGGGCGATATCCGCCGGCAAATATTTAATATAACGGCCGGTCTTGACCATTTCCTCTTCGACTGCGCCGCTCACTTCTTTCGTAATAATTACATCCGGGTTAAACTGCCCGGCATCCTGCTCCTTTGATACTTTGTCCATCATCTCATCCGATTTGACCTTACTTACCTCCACCTTGATTTCGGGATACTTCTTCATGAAGGTCTCGGCGGCATCGTTGGCCCGTCCGGATGTGGAGTAGACTACCACTTTGCCTTCCTCTTTGGCCTTGGCGTACAAGGCATCTGCCGATTCGTCATCTGCGGCGGCCGTCGCAGTAACGGCACTTGAAGATGGCGAAGCCGATTCACTTGCTGCATTTGCGCTTGTGCCGCTGTTCCCGCCGCATGCTGTCATCAGCATCATCGAACAAGCGAGCAAGAGGGCCACGG
The DNA here is from genome assembly GCF_000758685.1 of Paenibacillus stellifer. Lineage (NCBI taxonomy): Bacteria > Bacillati > Bacillota > Bacilli > Caryophanales > Paenibacillaceae > Paenibacillus > Paenibacillus stellifer. The sequence continues at coordinate 2,210,325 of NZ_CP009286.1, read as the reverse complement.
ATACGGACTTGGTTTTCTTGTGAAGCCGGGTTTGCATTGGACACTTTCCTCCTAGCGATTGACCCTTTCGGGCCATATCTATTGGATTGCTCTACCTGTCCAAGTATAGAGACAGATTGTTAATAAGGTGTCAGTACAATGCTAACGTACGGTAAAAATATTTCATATAAATTTTTATGATAATTAAATACCATTATTAAGTCTCTTATTTCATCTCTTGATTCTTTCATTTAATGAAGCATGATATTTGTCAATTTTTTTATGTTCCATTCTTGATATAGTATTAGAAAAATTTTCGGAATTTGGAGGGACTACGAAATGTACTGTGTGCAAGCGATCGCCTCGGGGATTTATTGGGTGGGCGGAACGGACAAAAGGCTGGAGAGATTCGAGAACATGTTCCCGCTGCCGAACGGAGTCGCCTATAACTCCTACCTCATTATGGATGACAAAACCGCGCTGATGGACACGGTGGACGCCGCGATCAGCGCGCAGTTTCTGGAGAACATCGAGTTCGTGCTGGAAGGCCGGCCGCTGGATTATCTGGTGGTGAACCATATGGAGCCCGACCACTGCGCCAATATTGAAGAGCTGCTTCGCCGTTATCCGGAGATGAAGCTCGTTGGCAACAAGAAGACCTTCCAGTTCATGGAGCAGTTCTACACCTTCAGTGAGCCCGATCGTTATATTATTGTAAAAGAGGGCGACGAGCTTCCGCTCGGCTCCCGGACGCTGCGCTTCTTCATGACTCCTTTCGTACACTGGCCGGAGGTCATGTTCAGCTACGAGGTGTCGGAGAGCATTCTCTTCTCGGCGGACGCATTCGGCTGTTTCGGCTCGCTGTCGGGCAATATATTCAGCGATCAGACGGACTTTGAGGGCGTCTATCTGGAAGAATCCCGCCGGTACTATTCCAACATCGTCGGCAAATACGGTCCTCAGGTGCAGACAGCGCTCAAGAAGCTTGGCAAGGTCGACATCAAGATGATCTGTCCGCTTCACGGACCGGTATGGCGCGACAACCTGGATTATATTGTCGGCAAATACCGGCAGTGGAGTTCTTATCAGCCCGAGAAGCAGGGCGTCGTGCTCGTCTACGCCTCCATGTACGGCAATACGGAGAACGCCATGAATCTGATCGCAGGCAAGCTTGCCTCCCGCGGTGTGAAGGACATCCGCATGTACGACGTCTCCAAGACCCATCCTTCCTACATCATTGCGGACGCCTGGAAGTTCAGTCACCTGGTCTTCGGTTCGCCTACCTATAATCTGGGGCTATACCACGGCATGCAAGCCCTCCTTCATGAAATGGCCTCGCTGAATCTGCAGAACCGCAAAGTTTCGCTCGTCGGCAACTACACATGGGCCAATGCCGCCATCGACGAGATGACCGATATCCTTCAATCCATGAAAAAAATCGAGTTTGTCGGCGAACCGTTCGTCATCCATTCCGCTATCAAGCCGGAGCAGATGACAGATCTCGACCAGCTTGTGGAAGACATTTACGCCTCACTGACAGCAGAGACAGCGGAGGCGGCGGGATCTGCTGTATAACAAACGCCGCCCTGAAGCCTAATCGAAACTAAACCTCATACGAAAGGCCGTTCTCGGCCGGAACGCGTTTACCGCATGTCCGGCCGGAGAGCGGCCTTTTTTTACATTTGAGAATAATATGACAGCTTCCGCGTCTATCGCATAACCTTGGAATCCGCATCGAGGCCATCGCTCTGCTTGGTCCGCTTATTAGAATTAATGGATCTATTCCGCCCCCAGAGTGACTTCTCCGGTCGTCCGGTCCCAACTGTAAGGAATTCCTAACAGTCCGGTAATCTCTTCCAGCGGAAACTGCGTTGCATCGGCCAGATACTCAATATTCAACTGGCTGCTGATCGGCTTGCCGTTCATAAAGACCACCTGCGGCCTTGTCATGTTGACGGCCAGCGTCTGTCCGCCGTAGGCCAGGTTCCAGATATGGAACTCGTTGCCGTAATGGGCAGGGTCCGGATCGGAGTAGCCTGAGGTCACCTTGACTCCGAGCGGCTTAAAGACGCTTGTATAAGGCACATAGAGCTTATCCTTTAGGATAACTGCCGAGGCGTAGAAGCTCACGTCCTTCCCGTTCACCTTCCAGCTCAGCGGCTGCTGGACCTGCACCGGCACAATGGCCTTGTCACTCACCGGTCCGCCGCTGCCGGATGCCATTCCGGCATACGTTCCCTGTCCCCAGGACAGGAGTGTTCCATCCTTGCGAAGCGCATAGCCCGTCATTCCTGTAGATCCCCATACTGCCGTTATGCCGTCCAGACCCTGAATCTGAAACGGCTTGGCAAGCGAACCTGCGTTATAGTCCCACTCCCAGACGGTTCCATTCTTCTTCAGTATGAACAGGCGGTTAAAACCGGACGCCAGATCATAGACACCGCTGAGGCCGGGAACCGCCTTCGTCTTTCGCTCATTGGAATTCCAGCTCAGCACCTTCCCGTCCGCCTGAAGCAGGAAGGCATCATTGTAGTTCGAGGTCATGCGGGTTACAGACGATGCGACCGGCTGCAAGGTGGACGGATCGCCTTCCTGGACATACCGGCCGTACACATCATTATAGGTCCGGACGGAGCTTACCTTGCCAGCCTTGTCCAGAAACAGCGCGTAATTGCCCACAGCAGCGGCCGTTTTGGCGTTCTTGACAACTTGAAGCTTCGCATATTTGACCACCATTTCCCCTTGGGTCCCCGAGAAGGTCTTATACCATAATGTCGCGGTTCCGTCTGTGTGAACGGCGATGCTTCCGGCATTCGGAGCAATATAGGCGACATCTTGAAGACCGTCCAGCTTGACCGGAAGTCCCCGCTTCTGATACGGCAGCGCCGCATCCCCGGCTATGTAAGGCGAATAGGTTTCGCCCCATGCCCAGACCTCGCCCTGCCGGGTCAGCGCAAAGGACTGATTGTTCCAGGCGGATACCTGAGTGACGGCAGACGGCCCCGAGACTTTTCGAGGGATATACTGATCGATGCTCGTCCCGTCTCCCACCTGCCCGTTCTTGTTGTAGCCCCAGCCCGTCACGCTTCCGTCGCTCCAGGCGGCGAGGCCATGCCCTTGTCCGCCTCCGGCGCTGACCGGACGAACTGCGGACTCTGCCCGCACATCGCCTCCCGTAAAACATAAAGCGGTAGATATGACCGCCATGACAATCCCCAACCTGCCCCATACCTTCAGCTTCATTCCGCTCTCTCTCCTTATGATTGGTGTGAATTTGAGACTGTGCCGAAACTTTCGGCGGCTCTTCCCCGTCTATAGTCTATATCACCAGTAAATATTTGTATGTTTATTATTCGAAAGGAGCTTTTCCACTCCGATGAAAAAATGGCTGCTCATTCCCATAACAGCTGCTACCCTGCTGCTCTCCGCTGAGGCGTTAACGCCAACGGCCGCCTATGCCACGGAATCCGCCTACGTCCGTTTGACCTTCACGAACGGCGGCACCCTGTCCGTCGGCTCCACAGGCAACGCGATCATTAAGAATGGCGTTGCTTATTTACCCGCGTCTACTGCCGAAGCTGCCGGCATTACCGTAACAGTTGACGCACCCAGCAAACGTGTCTCCTTCAAGGGCTGGGAGAAGAGCTTCGCCGTCCGGGTAGGCAGCCGCAGCGGCATACTGGACGGCAAGCTGGTTGATATCGGCGGCGTTCCATTCGTATCTAACAAGCAGGTTTACATTCCGGCTAAGTTCCTGGTCAAGGCACTGGACGGTGGCAATGTCGTCTGGGATGCGAAGAAGAAGACACTGCTAGCGAACGGGCTTCATATGTTCAGAAGCTATTCGGAGAAGTTCGAAGGCGCCGAATATGCCGTTTCCCTCGACTCCGGCGAGCTGTATGTAACGACAGGCCAGGGGGCGAAGCACAAGATCGCCGATCTCGGCCAATTGCTGGATGTCGTTGATTTTGATTTCCAGCGTACACCCGGCGGTCTCCTGCGGCTGCAGGTCCGAAATGTGTACGGTGAACCGCATTTTAATACAGCCTATGATACATTCATCCTCAAAGATGGTGCTGTACTGCGCAAGGCTCATATTGCCGTGAAGTCGAGTTTCGGCAGTCCGGCCGTCTGGTCAGACGGGAGGCTGATTATGAGCGATGGACGGACACTGCGGCTCATTGAAGACAGGACAGGCCGCGTGTTGGAATCGTACGATCTGTCAAAGCTGATGGGAGATAATGCCTCTGCGGACCCTGCGCTTATCTACCAGGTTGAGGCGTTCGATTCGGACATAGCCTTGATTCGCCCTTACAACACCGGGCTTCTGACTTTGCTCAACCGCAACACCGGTGAACAAACGCTTCTGTACAAGGAGTTCTTCGACGAAGAATTGCAGCAGCAAACCGAAGAAGTGGACCCCATGACCTGGGGAGACTTCCTCACTTATACCGGCCGGACCGGAAATAAGCTTACTTTCACCTACAATACCGGCCATGAGATTATTACGTTCACACATACTTTGCAGACGAGCGGTTAGCAGTCGGTATTAAATCTTACGATATACCGAGATCCGGCGTAGGCTTTCTGACCGGATTTTTTTGCCAACACCATCTCGGTTTCAATCCCCTCCACCGTGTCGAAGCCTGTTCGCAATCATACAAAAAGGACCCGGCCAAGGTTAACCTGACCGGGTCCTGTCTCAATTCGTCATTTCTCCACTGCCGCATCCTTACTTGCGCTTCGGTTTATTGTATCCCTTGTCACCGAATGGCTGCAGCTTATCGATCCACAGCTCCAGAAGAGCATCAACCTCTTCCTGGTAGCTCTTCAGTTCAGCCCGGTCGGCAACGCTCTCCTCACGGGGCTTGATCTGGTCGAGCTCTTCAAAGACAAAGGCATCCCCGCTATACTCCTTCCAGTCCTCCCTCAATTCCATAATGGAATTCAGTTTGGTCTGCTGCATGAAGGCAAGCCGGTTACGCGCTCCGGGCAAATCCATGCTGCCGAGCACCAGAATTTTACCGTTCTTCACATTCCGGATCTGATACACGCCCATCGGGCGAAAAGACTGCGCATAAGCCGAAGCAAGCTCTTTTTTCCTCTGTTTATCCGGCTGCATTTGACATCCTCCTTCTATTATTAATAACCCATCTCTTTCAAAATAGTGGACAGCGTCTTCAGCCGTTCCCCGATCAATTCGCTGTTATCGCTGAGCGCCTGATTGAACAGCTTGATATCCTCTCCGATGCGGTCGTTGTCCGTGCATACCGATACCGTCATGGCGTCGCCCTGAAGCCCGATCCGGTCGATGACCGGATTCTCGGGATCATACAGTTCAGGATACCGATAAGCCTCGCGAAAATGCTCCATGCTGCGCGCGACCAGAATGGCGAGATCCAGCACCCGGTGAAGCGGAAGCTCCTCCGACTGGCGGGACCATTTCTCGCCGGTATAGCGCCATACTTTGGCCGAAATATCGACTTTTCCACGGTCATTCCACTGGGCAAGACCCAGTGAAAGCCCCTTGGCATCGGTCTGATTTGAATTACGGCCGTCTACCTGTTCATAGTTCTCGGATACGATGACCGGTTTATGTTTGAGCGTTGTCGGAATTTTCATAATTAATTTCACCCGTCCTTTGGTTCTGATGAACTTCGTTCACTTATTGCTTACCGATTTCGAAATTACTAATTTACTAATTTACTAATTCAGCAACAACGCTATCATAGGTCAAACACAGCACCGATGTCAACCGGCATTCCTGAAAAAGAAAACCGCTTCATCCATTTCCCCAAACGGATGGAGCGGTTTCAGAATAATATCCGGCTTGCTGGGCATATTCTGAGGCACAGTCAGCATCGCCCCTTTCCGCTTCCCGGCGGATTCTGGGTCATGAAGCAGGTGTGGAACGATCTGCTCTTTCTTCATTGGCCCGCCGATGAAGCGGAGCTGCTTCCCTATGTGCCGAAAGGGGTGGAGCTGGAGTACTATGAAGGACGGCCCTGGGTCAGCATGTCCCCGTTCATCCTAAGCCCTCTGATGCTGCGCGGAACACCGCCGCTGCCCTTCGCAGGCCGTTTCCTGGAGCTTAATCTGCGAACCTATGTCTCACGGAATGGAGTCCCGGGCATCTGCTTCCTGACGCTGGAAGCGTCCAGCCGGCTGGCGGTCGCGGGTGCGAGGATGTTCGCCCATCTTCCTTACCAATACGCCTTGATGAAGGCCGTTCGGCAGGAAGACGGATTTCATTACAATAGTGAAAGACGACGTTTCGGCCGGGAAGCCGCTTTTTCCGCACTGTATGATCCGGCTGACGACGCCGTATTTCATGCAGAACCAGGCTCACTTGTTCATTGGCTGACCGAAAGATACTGCCTGTATGCAGCCGACCGGAAAGGGAACCTCTACAGAGGGCATATCCATCATCTCCCCTGGCCGCTTCAGAGTGCAAGGGTCCGGCTTGAGACGAATACTCTTGCACAATCCTATGGACTCTACCTTTCCGCCGAACCGGCAGTCACTACATACACCACGCGGCTGGATGTGCTGTTATGGGCAGTACAGCGGGTTTAACGATAAGGTTATCCAATACGAAACCAACCAATCAGGGCATACACGAAACCCGACAGCAGCACCGAACCGGTCGCGCCCGCAGCAAGTGGCTTAACCCCTTTCCTGATCAGCGATGCGGCGTTCACACCAAGGCCAAGACCGGCCATAGCCGTTGCCATCAGCTGATAAGCACCGGTTACGACAGCATCGGCTGCCGGAGTTGGTATCAGCTTCAGCGTATTCAGTCCGCTCATAATCAGAAAACCCAGGATGAACCAGGGTACCGGGATCTCCCTCCATCTGGCTCGCTCTGGCTGAGGATTATTACCCGATAATACTTCATTGCTTGTTAGCTGCAATTTCCGCGCTCTCTTCCGGGCATCCCAGAAGCCGATAACCAGCGCGACGGGAACAAGCATGGCTACCCGCGTCAGCTTCACGACAACAGCCAGATCTAGCGCTTCCCTTCCCGCCGGACCCGCTGCGGCGATGACATGGGCGATTTCATGAAGACTCGCTCCGGCGAACACTCCATAGCCTGCCGGGCTTAGTCCAAGCCAGGGGAGGGAAATTGTATATGCAAGCGTCCAGACCGTTCCAAGCAGAGCGACTGTCGCCACGGCGGCTGCCGTCTCCTCATCGCTCGCCTTGATCTGCGGCGAAATGGCTGCAACGGCGGCCGCCCCGCATATGGCCGTTCCGCAAGCCGTCAACAGACCGGTTCCGGGATCAAGCTTCAACAGACGGGCCAGCCCCAGCATAACGGCAAATGTGAAGGCAATCTGTAGGCCGACCAGCAAAAACACTTTAAGCCCCGCGTGCGCGATATCGCTCAAATTCAGCCGCATGCCGAGAAGAATGATTCCGTAACGAAGCAGCTTTTTCCCGGCAAAGGCAGCTCCTTCTTCCGCTCCGGCCGGCACTCCGAAAATCCCTCTCCAGCCCATTCCGAGCAAAATGGCAATAACCAGCTGGCCCAGGATACCGAAATGCGGCAGCTCCGACAGCAATTTGGCGCACACCGCCAAGAGCAGGCAGAGCCCAAGTCCTTTTATGAAATTATGCACGCCCTGCGCATTTGTTAACCGGATATTGACCGTTCGCATGATGAAATCCACTCCTCACGTAATTCCATTAACGCAAGCTCAAGTCCTTGCTGACGCCCCTAATTATAGGTTCGGAAAAGAACAGAGTGAAATACCGATTTGCTATTTCAATCATTAGTTTTTGTGATGATCGTCCTTGTGTACTTCTTCATTAAGCATTAATATCAGGATAAAACTCCACAAAAATGAGGATTCGCTATGATAACCGATGCGATTCGTGTATTTGTTACAGTCGCCGAGGAGCGCCATTTCTCCAGAGCGGCCGAGCGGCTCAATCTCTCTCAGCCCGGGGTCAGCCTCCATGTCCGCAATCTGGAGAACGAGTTCGGCGCACGGCTTTTTAACCGCAATTCGAAACAGGTCAGCCTGACGGAAGCCGGGGAGATTTTGTATTCGCGGGCCAAGGTGATGCTGGGATTGTATGATGAAGCGGCCCAGGCTATTGCGCTGCTGCAGAATGAAGTCACCGGCACGCTGCGGATCGGGGCTAGCTTTACAGTCGGGGAATATGTGCTGCCCGGGCGTCTTGCCGCTTTTGTCCGCCGGTATCCCCTTGTTGAGGTTGAGGTCAGGATCGGGAACACCGAAGAGACGGTTCATGAGGTCCGAACAGGCGCCCTTGATCTGGGTTTGATCGAAGGCGAAACCCATGCGCCGGATTTGAGCGTGTACCCATTTATGAAAGATGAAATGGTCCTGGTCGCCGCTCAAGGTCATCCGCTCGCGAAGGAGCGTTCCATTAGCCGGGAGCAGCTTCAGAAGCAGGTATGGGTAATCCGGGAGAGCGGATCGGGAACCCGTGCCTTCAGCGACAGCTTTATTTCGAAGCACGCACTGGACGTCAAGAAATCGTATATTTTCAACAGCAGCCAGGGCATCAAGGAGGGTGTCGCCTCGGGACTCGGCATCTCAATTCTGTCAAAATGGATTGTGCGGAGGGAACTGGAATCTGGTGAAATTGTGGAACTGAAGGCGAACCAAGGGCGGATGGAACGGGAATTCTCCGTGATCATGCCCAAAACCGGTCCGGCTAACATGGCCGTGCAGGTATTCAAGCAGTCGCTTGATGAACATTCAGCAAAGGAAGTGTCCGAATGATCTCTTTAAACTCGAAGCAATATGGCAGAGCCGAAGAAATTTTGCAGCAGACGCCGATCAACACGCTGTTCGCCAAGGCCGTCCTTCGCGGGCAGGTTCCGGGCGAGGTATTTGCCGATGATGCGGACGAGCCCCGCGCCGTCTATATCGTTCATCCCTACGGGATGTCGCTGCTGGCGGGCGAGAGCGGCAGGCAAGATTTTGCGGAAGAACTGACAGATTACATAAGCAATCGGCGCGGGGTCAGAACGAAGACCGAATGGCTGCAGGTATACCCTCACTCCTGGTGCGCGCTCCTGGGCAATGAGATAGTGAAAGAAAACGGAAAGGTTACCGAATATGCCCGGATCAATTTTGGGTTCGACCAGGAACGGCATCAGCTTAAGGCCTCCGGCATGACCGATTCGAAACCGGAGATCGTGCAGACGGCTCCGGAGCTTTTTGCCAAGCTGGAAGGCGTGGCGCCGAAGCATTTCTGGAGAAGCGCAGAACAATTTAAAGCAAGCGGCATCGGATTTACGGTAGTGGACGGAGGCGAAGCGGCCTCGACTGCCTTTGCGGCGTTTATTGAAGACGGCCAGCTCGAGATCGGAATTGAGAGCATGGAAGGCCATCGGGGAAAAGGGTATGCCTATCACGCAAGCGCGGCGCTGATTGAATACTGCCTGGAGCATGGACTGGAGCCGGTCTGGGCTTGCCGGAAGGGGAACGAAGGCTCCTACAATCTGGCGCAAAAGCTCGGTTTCGTCCCCACTCTAGACCTGCCCTACTACCGGCTGGATGTATAAGCCATTCGCGAGCATAGCAAAAGACCGGATTCCTCGGAATCCGGTCTTCTTCTGCTTCCGCCGCACCAGCCTGCCCGCTGGTCAGGGACAGGACTGTACGCGTACAGCTTATATCACAGTGCAGCTCTTCCGCGACAGCCCGCGGTGAACAGCATCTTATCTGCCGTCCAGCAGATTGCCGAGGCCGCCAAGAATGCTGCCCTCTTCCTTCCGGCCCGTTCCTCGGGCCGCCGACAGGATACGGTCAGCCATCCGGTTGAATGGCAGCGACTGCACCCAGACTTTACCGGGACCGCGCAAGGTAGCGAAGAACAGCCCTTCACCGCCGAACAGCGCCGATTTAATGCCTTTTACCATTTCGATATCGTAATCAATGGAGGAGGTCATGGCGACAAGACAGCCGGTATCCAGCCGAAGTACCTCGCCGGGCTGCAGCGTCTTCTCCATCACATAGCCGCCGGAATGAACGAACGCCAGACCGTCACCTTCCAGCTTCTGCATGATGAAGCCCTCGCCGCCAAAGAATCCCGCTCCCAGCTTGCGCTGGAACTCGATGCCAACGGACACGCCCTTCGCTGCGCAGAGAAATGCGTCCTTCTGACAGATGATCTTGCCATTGTACTGAAGCAGATCAAGCGGAATGATTTTGCCGGGATACGGGGCTGCGAACGTAACAGAGCGTCTGCCGTAATTCCCGCCATGCGTGAACACCGTCATGAACAGGCTCTCACCGGTGAGCACGCGTCTGCCGGCTCCCATCAGCTTGCCCATCAATCCGCCTCCACCGCCGGAGCTGCTGCCATCCCCAAAAATCGTCTCCATGCGGATTTCCGGGTCCATCATCATGAAGCTGCCCGCTTCCGCAACAACGCTTTCACCAGGGTCCAGCTGAACCTCCACACATTGCATTTCCTCGCCCATAATCACATAATCAATTTCATGTGCCGCCATATTCCCTGTTCCTCCTCCGTTTTCTAAGGGGCTGTTATCAAGCCGTCTGAGCGTTAATACGTCCTTTCATCCGGATGGGTTTCACGAGTTCGTCATCTTTTTTTCTCTCCGCAACGAAGCTTATTTTGAGTGGCTAAACTCCCCGGGAACAACGAAAAAACGCCGGGAAATCCGGGTATCGGAAATCCAGGCGTCGTACTAATCGCTCATGAGGCCCCTCATGGATCAAGTTTTAGGACTTCGCTGCTGCCTCGGCGGCAGCCTTCGGCCATTCACCGACAAACTCCTCTTCGCTGTAATTCAGGAAGTTCTTCAGGATTTGTTCCTTATCGTCAAGGAACAGCTGATCCGCAACCCCGGCGACCAGCTTGGGGATCGCATTTCTCGTGCCCGATATCGCCGATGCGGATAGTCCGTTGCTGGCCAGCGCCGAATAATTGAAGACGAACACCCCGTGAAGCCGCTTCTCGCCTTCCTCGTCCCTTCCTTTGACGGCAAAGCCGGTGGTAAGATAGGGATGCATATCGAGAAGCAGATTCTCCTCCCCGGCCGGAGGCGTGTAGTAATCGCTCCAGCGGGCGATATAAGGCCCGATCAGCCGCAGCTCGGGGCGCAGCGCCGGATCGCTGAGCAGCCCGGTGCTGACGATCACATAGTCGAACGTGAATCGTCCCTTCGGTGTCGTGACCAAGACACCCGCGCCGTCCTCCTCGACGCTCAGCCAAGGAGAACCGAGATGCAGTGCGAAGCCGGGCCAGGAAGCGGCCCGTTCGAACGTATCGTTCGTCGGAGGCTGGTTCGTTTTGAAGAAATGGGAGATAACCGTATACTTCTCGGCATCACTAAGTGTATGAAACCGCTCGATCATGCCCGATACCTCCATCTGGCGGATCGGGTTCACGCTCGGCAGCTTCTCCCTGCGCACGAAGACATGGGCCTCCGCAGCGCCTTCGGACAATGCGTGGTTGGCGTTATCGAAGGCGGAAGCGCCGCCGCCAAGAATCCCGATGCGTTTGCCCTTCAGGGCCGCAAAGTCGATTGTCTCCGACGTATGGGCGTACAATCTCCGGGGCAGAGCATCCGCAATCATCGGCGGCACATGCCACTCGCCGCCGCCCTGGATGCCGGTCGCAAGCACAACCTTTCGGGCCAGCAGATAAGTGCCGGGCGCACCCGGGCCTTCAATGTGAAGACGGTGAATGCCTTCCGCCGCCGGCTCCACCAGCGCAAGCTTCACCTCGTTGATCACGGGCAAGTTCAGCACTTTCCGGTACCAGCGCAAATAGCTCATCCATTCACCGCGCGGTATTTTGCCCAGCGTCTCCCAGCTTTCGGAACCGAATCTCGCCTCCCACCAGGCGCGGAAGGTCAGCGAAGGGATTCCCAAATCAATAGAAGTCAGATGTTTAGGCGTCCGAAGCGTCACCATCCGGGCGTATGTCTCCCAGGGACCCTCCTGGCCCTCCGGGTTCTCATCTATAATCAGGATATTCGAAATCCGTTCACGCAGCAGACCGAATGCCGCGCCGAGGCCGCTTTGGCCTCCGCCGACGATGACCACATCGTACACATGACTTTCCGCGGACTCACGGGGCAGCGTCCAATCAGCGCCACCGAAGGCCAGGTAAGACAGATCTCGTGTGACTTGTTCATTCAGGGCTTCCAGACTCATGGCTCTTCCTGCCTTTCCGTAGCATGTTCTTTAGTCCCTATTATATCTGTTGAAGACTCACCTTGAAATGTCCATGGAAAGTTTATTGTCATGTTGTCTAAAAAACAGCACAATATTTGTGCGCCGCACCAAATGTTCAGAGCTGCACGAAATCAGCTATGGGAGATTAACTCCCATTCGTCGCGGAGCATCCCGTAGCTGTAAGTATCATGCCACAGCGGATTCCCCGCTTCATCGCATTTGAAGTAGACGGTCTGAAGGGCATGCCCTTCCCGGCGGAACTTCAGCCGTTCCAGCAGACGCCAGGATCGGCTGTTCAGAGGATTGCAGTGGGCGATCATGCGTCTGGCCTTAAACTCATTGAATCCGAGCTTCATCAGCTCACGGCTTGCCTCGGTCGCATAGCCGAAGCCCTGGTAGCCGGAATGAAACACATATCCGAGCTCCCACGTCTCGAATTGCTTAGGCTCTTGCTGTTGAAAATACAAATTGCCGATCAATGTCCCGGTATCCTTCAGGCATACAGCCCAGAACGCCGGGTTCTCCGAGCGGCTAGCGGCCTCCCGTTTCGATTCTTCTTCCGTAAACACGCCGTAAGGCTCATACCGGATCACATCCTCAAGCGACAAATAGGCATGCAGATCCTGCCAGTCTTCCGGCTTGAACCTTCTTATCGTCAAACGTTCCGTATTCAGAATTGTCAAAATGCTCTCCTTCTTCCGCATGATTTGATCCATTGCATTAATAACATATCGTCCCATACAATTACTTTGCATATGAAAGAGATTTCAGACGATATAGTAATATTGGCGTTCTTTTAACCGAAAATCCCAGAGGTGACGTGTAGTATGAAGCTCCATAAATGGCTGTTTGTTCTCGCGGGAGGACTGGTTGCGGGTATGGCGGTGATCGTGCTCGGACAGAAAAATGACTTCCCGGTCCAATCCCCTTCTCCCTTACACCCCGCAGCTTCCGCTTCGGCAATCGCAGCCCCCCGGCACGTATCCCGCGAGACAGAGCCGTTATCCGAGTCGGAGCTGCCGCCCGTGGAGCAGTTCAAGAATATTCCCAGAGCGACTCTGTACCGCAACAAGGTTGCCGTACTGATGTACCATGATATCAACCCTACCCAGAAAGGAGGAGATATCATAACACCGGACCGTTTTGCAGAGCAGCTGGATTTCCTTCGTTCAAAAGGGATGAACTTCATCTCCCTTCAGCAGTTCCGTCTCTTCATGCAGGGAGGAGAGGTTCCGGAAAATGCCGTAATGGTTACGTTCGACGACGGCTACGAAAATTTTTACACAACCGCCTATCCCATTATGCGGGAACGTAATATTCCGGGCGTCAGCTTCGTAATTACCGGGGATTTCAGCAAAGGAGCCGTGGTGAACACGCCGCATATGACCAGACAGGAGATCGCGGACATGATCCGGTCGGACCCGGCTATGGAGGTGCAGCCACACACCGACCGGCTCCACTACAAAACTGGCGTGCGCACGGATGCTCTGACCGCCCCCCTGGTCCGAAACGGGATCGCGGAAAGCCCGCAGCAATATGCGGAACGCATCACTGCCGACTTGAACCGCTGCATCGGAACTCTGAAGCCGATGAATGCCCATCCGGTCGATACGTTCGCTTATCCTTACGGCCTTTATACACCCGAGGTTCAAAGGATCGTCAGACAGTCGGGCATTCGCTATGCGTTCACAACTTCCTTGGGCCTGGCTGAGCGCAGCGACGATCCGCTGGCGATCCCCCGCATTAACGGCGGCTCCCCGCTCGTCAGCCCTCAGCGTCTGTTCGCCTCCATCCACTGGGAGAACAGGAGCAGGCAGCGTGGACATAACCTGTATATTCCCGAGACGGTCCAGCATAACGGAAGGGAAGATATCCAGACCGGCCATGCCGTAAGGCAATGACGGCAGGCATTGACGTTAGACATTGACAGGCATTGACGTCAGACATCGGCGACGGACAAAAATCTCCCCTGACCTCTGCCGTCAGGCGTCAAAGGCGCGGAATACGAGCATGTTCTCGATGGCAATCCGGCCCTTCCACCAGTTCTCACTGATCGCGAAGGCCTCGGGAAACCCCGCCCACCTCCAGTTCGGATTCCAGACCCCGCCAGGCTCTCTCGTCTCCGCCAGATACATTAACTCTTTCCGTATAAGCTCCCGGTTGGCTTCATAAAGCGGGCTCTGGCGGGACTTGATGAATACGGAGGGTCTGCATGTATACTCTCCCCACCTTGCCGGGTCCCGTTCAATGACCTGGTTCATTCGGGCAAGCACCGCTTCTTTCAGAAGCGAGGTTGAGATCCCCTCGCCAGCTTCGCCACGGCCGGAACTCTCCAGACACTCCAGCATGACATTCACGCATTCCAGCGGATGCCGCTCGATCTCCGGATGTCGGAGAAACTCCGAGGCGAGCTCTGCAGCAATGGCCGTTCCTTTGGCGTAAAGCGCACTGCCCGGTTCGCCGTATTTCAGGATAAAGCCCGCGAGAATGGCGGTGGGATTATATTGCTCCCGTTCTTCGGACAGGGAGCTTGTATGCCACCAGGGCGCATGGGGATAATCATTGTTCGAAGGGATGGCGAGCTTCCATTTTCCCCTTTCAAAAGAGTCGCCACTGTCCAGATAACGAAGAACTCCCCGGACAATGGGATGATCGGACGAGGCCCGAAGCTCCAGCAGCAGCAGGGCTGCGGTCGATGTCTGCAGCGGCGATGACTCCGGATTCCAGGAATCCGCCTCAAGCGCGTGGCCGAAGCCGCCATCCTCATTCTGAAAGGCGGAAAGCGCCTTCAGAACATCCTCCGTGCTGCCGTCTTCGAAGTGAAACCGCCACCATGCAAGCTCCAGCGGTCTTGCATTCCGGTACATCCAACGGACAATCTCTTGCTGTTCCTCTTGTGTTAGTACCATGATTTAATCCCCCTATCTCAAATAACAGCCGTTATTGATATCAAAGGTCGCTCCCGTGTAATGCCGTGATTTATCCGACAGCAGGAACAGCACCGTCTCCGCAACGTCTTCGGGAAGTACGGGAGACGGAACGAGCTGATGGCTGAAATACTCCTTCTTCCGCCAATCGGGAATCGCATCCATCATAGCGGTCTCCACCATCGTCGGAGCGACCGCATTCACGCGTATGTAAGGCGAGAAATTCATGGCGCAGCTCTTGGTAAGGCCAAGGATCGCCGCTTTGGATAGACCATAGATCGCATCCGAGCTGCCTTCCATCCCCGAGACGGAGGACAGATTGACGATGGCGCCGGTTCTTCTCTCGTCCAGCAGCCGCCCGCCAAACAGCTGCGAGCAGTAGACGGCTCCTTTGATATTCACGTTCAGCACCCTGTCGATCTCATCCTCCCTGTAATCCAGCAGGTTCTTGGCGAGATAAATGCCGGCATTGTTGACCAGCCCGTCCACATCCGGGTGCTTCGTGTACAAGGAGTCAAACCATTCACGCACCTCTTCATAGCGGCCGATATCCAGCCGGTCAGTGTGCACTTTGCCTTCGGCGCCTTCCGTACGCTCCAATTCCTTCAGCAATTCACCGTTCAGATCGCAGGCCAGCACAGTTATTCCTTCCCGCAGGCAGGCCTCTGCCACAGCTCTTCCGATGCCGGAGGCTGCGCCGGTTATGATCACTTTCGAGATATTAGCCATTTTTACCTCCTTTTGGATTCCACATCAAATATAGAGGCTGGCGAGGGAAAAAGGCAACGACAAAACATACCGTTATTTATTTAACGGCAAGTTAACCTTCCTTCGCTTCCAGCTTTGCACTCCTGCCCTATAGTGAAGATAGCGGCTACCTCTACGGGAAGGGATTTGATGATCTTGAGAATTGCCTTATTCACGGATTCATTCTGCCCGCAAATCAACGGAGTCTCCAACACTTTGAAGGAATTAAGCCATTATCTGACCCGAAATGGCCATCCCCATCTGTTCTTCGCCCCCGATTACGAGATGCCCGGGAAGGAAGATACCGGATATCCCGCCATCCGGTTCAGGGGCGCCGCGCCCCGCATTTATCCGGACTGCCGGTTGGCCTTCCCCTCGCTTCCCCGGATTATGGAGCGGCTGGAGGCGTTCAAGCCCGATGTTGTGCACATCGTTACCGAGCTCGGAATCGGCCTGGCGGGGCTTCGCGCCGCAAGAGCGTTGAATCTGCCGGTTGTCATGTCCTACCATACGAGCTTTGACAAGTACTTGAAGTATTACCGTCTTCAATATTTAAGCAGACCGCTGTGGGCCTATATGCGCTGGTTCCACAGCTTCGCCCTGCTTAATCTCGCTCCGTCCCGCAGCACGCTGAGTGATCTTGGCCGGGCCGGCATGCAGGATTTGGCGCTGTGGCCCCGGGGGATCGACCTGAAGCGTTTCAATCCAGAAAGAGCCTCCCTGGATGTCAGGGAGGCTCTGGGCGGAACCGGCAAAACCATGTTTCTCTATGTCGGACGGATTGCGGTAGAGAAAGGACTGGATAACCTTGCGGACAGCATCGACAAGGTCAATGCCGTACACGGCCAGGACATCTTGTGGGTCTTTACCGGAGAGGGACCGTATCTGCCCGAGCTGATTGAGAGAAGAATTCCGAACGCCGTGTTCACCGGCAGCCGTGAAGGTGAAGAGCTCGCTGCCATTTATGCAAGTGCGGACGCCTTCATCTTCCCTTCCGGCACCGAAACCTTCGGCAACGTCGTACTGGAAGCGATGGCAAGCGGACTGCCCGTGATCTGCACCAATTCCGGCGGAGTGACCGACTTCACCGAGGATGGCCGCAACGCGCTGGTCACTCCGTTCGGTGATTCCAATGCCATGGCCGAAGCTGCCATCCGGCTGCTTGATCCCCGGCTGCGGGCCGAACTGGGAAGCGGAGCGCTCGAGACGGCGCGGGCGCGAAGCTGGGATTCCGTGTTCCACAATCTGCTGTCTCAGTATCAATGGGCGGCGAACCCGGCATGGTATACGGAGCCCCGGATTACCGGATAATCCGGCAGCAGGCTGAAGCTGACAGGCTTGTCCCTATCACGGAGCCTAAACCCTGGTGTCTTTAGAATCTGGCGACATAGACCTCGCGGTTCGCCGGAACGGTCCGGGTCGTCAGCACAGTGCCGTTGTCATCACGGATACGCAGAATATACGATACCGTAGTCAATGTTGAGATCGAGGTAAAACGAGCTACGCCGAAGTCGTCAAAATCCGCTGTTATCGTCGTGTTGTTCCGGGACAGCTCGGCAGTCCAGCCGGAGGTGTCGCGAGGCACGCTGTTCAGATTCGTTGCAATGACGACAAAACGGTCCAGCGTCTGTCTGATCCGGCGTCTTCTTCTCGGAGCGACGGCTTTCGCCCGGCTTGCGGAGGGCTTCTTCACGGCAACGGTTTTCTTGACAGTAGCTTTGATCATGAATCACTTCACCACTTTCTGAGAGGATGCTACAGTAGATGCCGAAGAGCCTCGGATGGAAACTCTTAATCTGCCTACTTTGTTCAAAAAGCGGCGAATTTGCCAGAATCATAGGTTGGTACTCCGTGCCCGGTAGCCGCATACCCTGCCTTGAAGAGGTGAGGTATGATCATGTCCTACAAAAGCTGGCCGAAGGAGCACTCCGCCAAGCTCAACCGGCCCTTAAGAAGCAAGCTGCGGCATACTCGGACTAAAGATGCCCGGAAGCCGCTTATTCCGGTCATTATTCAGCTTCAGCGGCCCTTGACCCCTGACTTGCTGCGGTCGCTGAAGCTCCATGCGGCTCCGTATAAGCTGCATATTCATCACAAGCTGAATCTGCTTCAATCGGTATCCTGCCGTGTTCCGGCCGGCTGCCTGAAGAAGCTGTGCGCATGCGGCGCGGTCTCAAGGATCTATCTCGACCGCATCAAGCGGGCATCGCTGAATATCGCGGCGCCTTCCATTGGTGCTGCCGCCGTCCGGCGAAGCGCGGGACTTGACGGCCGGGGAGTCCGCATCGCCGTGCTCGATACAGGCGTCTATCCCCATCCCGACTTGATCCGGCCGGTGAACCGGATCGCAGCCTTCAAGGATTTCGTGAATCACAGAATCCGGCCCTATGACGACAACGGGCACGGCACGCATATCGCCGGCGACGCGGCGGGCAACGGCTGGTCCAGCAGGGGAAAATACAGGGGACCCGCCCCCAGAGCCGGCATTGTCGCAGTCAAAGTGCTGGACGAGGACGGCTTCGGCTACGACTCCACAATCATCAAAGGAATTGAGTGGTGCATCGCGCGGCGGAAGCGGCTGAAACTCCGCATACTCTCGCTTTCGCTGGGCGGTCCGGCCTTGACGCCCTGCCATGACGACCCGCTATGCCAGGCGGTCGAACGGGCGGTGCGCGCCGGACTGGTCGTCGTCATTGCCGCCGGGAACGCCGGTCCGGGCCGGGGAACCATCGAGTCCCCCGGGACCAGCCCGGCCGCCATTACCGTCGGCGCCGTCGACGACCGGCGCACCGTATGGCAGGGCGACGACCGGGTGACCTTGTTCTCCAGCCGGGGGCCGGCCGCTGGCCGGATTTGCAAGCCCGACCTGGCAGCCCCGGGCGAATCTGTGATCTCGCTAAGAGCACCTGGTTCGGCTCTCGACCGTGAGCTGCCCTACCTTCGGGTCGGCACTCGTTACTTCACGCTCTCCGGAACGAGTATCTCTACACCGATCGTCTCCGGCGCTGCGGCTCTGATGCTGCAGAGAAACCCCTCTCTTACCCCCGGCAAGGTGAAGATGCTGCTGAAGAGAAACGCTTTTCGCCTGAAGGAGTCCCGGAGAGCTGTCGGCAGCGGTGAAGTCAATGTACGGTTTCTGAAAGCCCGGGTACGCCGCTGCCGGTAAAGCCTTGTGCAGTTCACGAAGAAAAATTCGGACGGCGTGACACATAAGCTCCCATCTCTGCGGAATCAGGTCCGCTCCCATTCCGATTGCCATAAATGAATGCCCTATTCTGCCACCGTCGGACGATCAGCCTCTGGCAGAACGCTCGTCAAGCTATTCCGGGAGCAGGACGTGATATTTTTAATATCCAAATCAATATTGACAGAAACAGCTCCCCTGATTATGATTAGTTTAATTCTGATGTATGTTAATAAATCTAACACGAAAAGTCTTTCTTGTATAAGCGCGTTGATCGGAACGGGCGTTTCTACAGGCAACCGTAAATTGCCCCAGGCTACAAGAGGCTGTACAGACCCGATGCTTCCCGCGGCTGCCCTTTAGGCGTCTTGCGATAGGAAATAATTTCGGACTGTCGTCTCTTTGGAGCCTGGGGCTTTTGCATGTATCCCGCCGGATCTCCAGCGCAGCTGCCCGAATGCCAATCCCAAAACTCATACACGAGGTGAACGAGCATGAACACAAAAGCCAAATCTCCCGCCGATGCCGCCGAAATGTCGCTTCCGCGCGACTGCACTTTTACCGAGAACGATTGGCGGGTGCTCTCCCAGTACTGGTATCCCGTGGCAATCGCCAGCGAAATCGGCGACAAGCCGGTCGCGGTCAAGCTGCTGGACGTCAAGCTCGTCCTGTACCGCAGCGAAGGCAAAGTAGCTGTCGCCAGAGACCTGTGCTTTCACCGCGGTGCTCCCCTTAGCCTCGGCTGGGTCGAGAACGGCGAAATCGTCTGTCCGTACCACGGTTTCCGCTATAACTGTGAAGGCGCCTGTACGGCAGTGCCCGCCCATCCGGGCAGTAAAATATCGCCGAAGCTGAAGCTGATCATGTATCCTTCCGTCGAACGTTATGGCTTGATCTGGACCTGTGTCGGCGGCGGCGAGGAGAATATTCCGGATTTCCCGGGATGGGAGGACCCCGATTTCATCAACATCCTGCCCCCCAGCTTCGATATCGCCGGATCGGCCGGACGCCAAATGGAAGGCTTCCTGGACGTGTCCCATTTCGCCTATGTTCATACCGAGAGCTTCGGCGACCGCAACAACACCGAGGTTCCGCAGTACCAGGTCCGCCGCGAAGGCAGCGAGCTGTTCGCCGACTACTGGAGCACGGTCAGCAACTACGGCAAGGGACAGAATGTGCCAGTGCCCGAGGGCTTCATGTGGCTCCGCGCCTTCCGCGTCTTCCCGCCGTTCGCCGCTTCGCTCACCGTTCATTTCCCGGAGGACGGCAAGCTGATGATCCTCAATTGCGCCTCCCCGGTATCAGCGCGGTATACGCGGCTGTTCGTTCCGATCTCCCGCAACTTCGACAAGGATGCGCCGATTGAGGACACCATCAAATTCAATCTTCAGGTGTTCCAGGAGGATGCCGAAATGGTGGAGGCCCAGACGCCGGAGGATCTGCCGCTGGATCTCATGGCGGAAGCCCATATTCCGGCCGACCGGACCTCGATCGCCTACCGGCAGGCCTTGACGGAACTCGGTCTGGGACGGAATTATACGTCATAAACCAGGATTGCCCTCACACCAGTTAACCCTCACACACCTCATACACATTGAAAAGCCCGTAACATGCCGTTACGGGCCTCTTTTTTTGCCGATTAACGAGTAACGATTAAACCTGGGCTTCCGGCCGCTGCCGATACAGCTCCACGGTTTTGTACCCCTTGCCCAGAATCTCCTTCATCTCAGCCAGCCGCTTCTCCTGAGTCTCCGGTCTCTTCGCGCTGTATACATAGCGTGCCCAGTCCTTCCGGTAGCCCGGTGTGAGTCCGCTGTACAGCTTCAGGGCCTCGGGATCGCTCTCCAAATACCGTTCGATGTCGGGGATGCGGGCGATATAATCATCCACCCTCTGACTGCTCTTGGACGCCTCTTTCTTCCCCGCTGCCTTCGCCTGCGATTTTAATCCGACTATCGTGAACACCTCATCCAGACTCACCATTCTGGAAAATTTGAGCGTGCTGCCCGGCACATAGCCATCCTCGTCGGCGGACAGGGCCGGCAGAAGGCTGTCGCGTTCGATGTAATCTTTGTAGCGCGGATTTTTTTTCTTCGGATAGGCGAAATACAAATACCCTCCGTCACGAAGCGCCTGCCTTGCAATAACGGAATTAAGCTCGTCCTTCAACTGATCCAGTTGGAAGACAAAAATAAAAATCAGGTCATACCGTTCCCGTTCGAATGCCGTATCGAACTCCAGTTCATCGAAATATCCGGCTCCCTCCGGCATGTTCAGAATGAGCTTCTCCGGGTATTTATGCAGGTTCAGTTTAGCGATTACCGTGTTCTTCGCCTCCATGTGTCTGTCTACCTCCGTCGTTAATCTCGCACACTTGATTCAGAAATATTATAACGGATAGCTGCGCAAAAAAGGATGCCCAGAGGCATCCCACATGTGCATCCCATTCATTTTCATCTAGCTGGCCGCCAAAGGACGGTTCGTCCCACTTCAGCCTATACTGCAATCACCTCAACCGCTTCGGCGCCTCTACCCTTGGCAAAATCGAGCACCTTGATCTCGGAGGCCGTTACTCCGATGATTGCGGTGTTCGCAAGCTCTCCTTTGTCAGCGCGTTCCTTGAACCGCGGATTCCGGTTTCCGAGCGCTGCTATCGCATGTGCCAGCTCCTCCGCATTGTCAACCTGCCGGGCTTCGCCACGGACCGACACATTCACAAAGCCGGCAAGCTCCTGGTTCTCATGTTGAAAAAGGAGCGTCACAGCCGGATTGCTCCGGATCTGCTTCACCTTCTCCGTTCCCTCATCCGTTGAAAAATACACCTTGTAGCCGTCCACTGCGAACCCGCCGAGGGTTCGCACCTCCGGCGCGCCATCCTGGTTCACAGTCGCCAGCACCACAAACCGGGTGCCATTCAAATAATCAACGATTCCGCCTCTGATTTCGCTCATCTTCGTTCACTCTCCTCTGATTTTTATCGGCCGGATTCCTGCTGTCTTCCGCCAGTTTATCGGCCAGTTTCCCAGTTGTCAGTGAATTATATCTCATATTTCCTACCCGTTTAATATGCATTAATAGAGCCCACGGATTAAATGCGAAGTTGGATGAAAAGATTTGCCAAGCAATCCCTCCCGTGTTAGAATCGACTTAACTTTAGGAATGGAGGGTTACACGTGATAGATTTTATCCGGATTCGAAATGTGCGCGCCTAATTTAACTGCGCCATTACTCTGCCTGCGGGTGGAGGACTCCAGGATAGGTCTGTTCATGTACAGGGTAACCCTGATTCATACGGATATACCGGCTCCCCGTTCGGGTTTCCGCGGCGTTAAGCCGCTCCCTTACGGAGGTTCGATGACTGACCCCCTCTATGGGCCATGTTGAACCTTAGGGCTGACCGTTCGAGTTGATGAGAGAAACGCGCCGCGTCCACTCCATCCGCTTAGCAGGTTTACCGTATGCGACCCTTTCCTTCCGTGTCCTCCACCACTAGTGCAACCGCACAGGCAGATGCCTGTGCTTTTTTTGTTGTGATCTAACCTGTAACGACACGAGGAGGAATAAATATATGGAATCCATGACCACCACTGCCATTATTGTCGGCGTCCAGCTTCAACAGGACGAAGACTTCGCTTATTCGATGGAGGAGCTGAGCAATCTCGCCGCGGCATGCGGCATTGAGACTGTGGGAGAAGTTACCCAGAAGGCCGCCAAGACCAACGCCGCCCATTACATCGGCTCCGGCAAGCTGAAGGAACTGGCGGCGCTGGCCGACCAGTTGGACGTATCGGCTGTGATCTTTGACGGGGAGCTTAGCCCTTCCCAAATCCGCAACCTGGAGCGCAAGCTTGGGCGCGAGGTTCTGGACCGGACGATGTTGATTCTGCATATCTTTGCCGAGCGGGCCAAGACCAAGGAAGCACAGCTTCAGGTCGAGATTGCCCGTCTGCAGTACATGCTGACCCGGCTTGCGGGACAGCGCGATTCGCTGGGCCGCCAGGGAGGCGGCTCCGGGCTCAAGAACCGGGGCACCGGCGAGACGAAGCTCGAGCTGGACCGCCGAGCCTCACTGGACCGGATCGCCTCGCTGCAAGAGGAGCTCGAACGGCTCGTGGCGCGGCGCCAAATCCAGCGCAAGCAGCGCGGGAAGAATGAAATCCCCGTCGTCTGCCTCGTCGGGTATACGAACGCCGGCAAGTCCAGCCTGCTCAACGCCATTATGGATTACAGCGGTGCCGGACCGGATAAGCATGTACTGGCGCGCAACATGCTGTTCGCCACCCTGGAGACATCGGTCAGAAGAATAACACTGCCGGACAAGAAGACCTTCCTGCTGACCGATACGGTCGGCTTCGTCAGCCGGCTGCCCCATCATCTGGTCAAGGCGTTCCGTTCGACCCTTGAAGAGATCGCGGAAGCGGATCTGCTGATTCATGTCGCGGATTATGCCAATCCGAAATACGAGCAGCAGATGGAAGTGACCCGGGAGACGCTGAGTGAGCTCGGGGTTGATGACATCCCGATGATTTACGCCTATAACAAGGCCGATCTCACAGATTCCGCGTATCCGTTCGCCACGGATAACGGCGTGATCATGTCAGCCGCCGAAGGAAGCGGCCTGGATGAGCTGATGTCGCTGATTCGCAGCCGCATTTTTACCGATTATGTAAGCTGCGAGGTTCTGATCCCTTTTGACCGGGGAAATGTAGTCTCCTACTTCAATGAACACGCCCTTGTACAGGCGGTCAGCTACGAGGAGAACGGCACCAGACTTGAACTGGAATGCCGCAAGGCGGATTTCGAACGCTTTCGGGACGTGTATCTGCCCCTCCAATCGCACATCGAATAACCCGGAGAAGCGAAAACCGCTGGCTCTGAAGCAGATTTGCATGGCAGAGACAGCCCATTCCGTCATCCGCTAACCCTGCAAAGACAAAAGAGTGATTCTCCCATTGCTTGGGGAATCACTCCTTTGCAGTCTGCCAGACGCCTGCTTCAGCAGCTTGTTGACGGCTCCGTCATTTGGCATCCAGCCAAGGCGCGGCCTTCATCAAGGGCTGGACCCTATTATGCAGCCTATAAGGAGAACCGGATTATGCAAGAGAAACTGCCATTATTTATTATCACAGGAGCCAGTGGCGTAGGAAAGACAACCGTAATGCATGAGCTAAGAGAACAAATGCCTGAATTTGTTCTGTTCAGCACGGATGACGATAATTTCGGCACAACAGGTTCTAAGCTCGAATATCAGGACAGATACAACCTGCTGCTTCATTTTGCTAAATCTGTGGCATTGTCAGGGAGAGGCACGATTATATGCGGAACGTTCATGCCTTGGGATGCGCAAAAATGCGATACCTACACTCATTTTAGTGAACTATGCTTTATCAACTTGCACTGTGATGATGCAACCCGCAATTTCCGCCTTCGCAGCCGCGGAGACAACGCCATATGGACGGACGATATGCTGCTGCAGCATAAGCAATTTGCCCAGTGGCTTCTCGATCATGCGGACACCGAATACAATCCGCCGATGCCTACAATTGACACAACTTGTACACCCCCGTCCCAAGTGGCACAGCAAGTCAAAAGCTACATCCTGTCAAAGTGGAATAAACAGGCGGGAATATCAAGTGTGACCTGACCGCGCAAGTCAACCAGAATTCGCATAACAACAATCAGGGGATATCCCGGGCAGCCACGTTATGGCTCTGCTATGCCCCCCTTTCAGCAGCAGGTTGAATGATATCACCTGTCTATTGAATGGGGGGCATATCACACTCGGGACATCCCCTTATTCTATTGCTCACGTTTTGATAGCCAGGGTCAGCTGAACGCTTCCGACATCTTGAAGCAGCGGGACAGCACCATGCTTAGCGTTTCCGGGTCGTATTGATGTCTCTCCGCATTCGCCTGAATTATCTTCTGCGCCCAGGCGAACGCTTTGGAATAGGCCGTATAATCATGGACCTTGATTCTATAATGGCAGAAATCCAGATGGATCTGATACTCCTCATAGGAGGGCTCAAGGCCAAGCCGCCGCAGCTGCTTCCTCCGGATTAATTCAGCCGTCTGTGCCTGCAGGCCCTGATACTGGTTGGACACCTGTCCCGGATGCTGCCGGTAATACAGCAGCACTTCCGGCAGATTCGCCAAGCCGGTAACATCGGCTAGACGGTTCCAGATCTCATAATCCTCGGCATGAGGATAGAATAAATACTGGATTCCGTTCGCCTCCAGCACCGATCTCCGCAGGATGACGGTAGGATGAATCAGTGTGCAGTGAAACAGCTGCCAGCAGCGGATCTCCTCATGATGCAGAGGCTTATCCGTCACTTGATCCAGACCCAGCAGTACTGCTTGAGAACCGGCTGCGCCGATATGCGGGTTGGCGTCCATGAACGCCACCTGACGTTCCAGACGCTGCGGCATGCATATATCGTCTCCGTCCATACGGGCGATATATTCCCCCCTGGACAAGGTTAGCCCTTCGTTCAGGGTATTGACCAAACCTCTGTTGACCGGGTGGGTGACCACCCGTATTCGGGAGTCACCGAACGCCCGGATCTTGTCCAGCGTCCCGTCTGTGGAACCGTCGTCAATCGCGATGATCTCGAAATCCTGATATGTCTGCTGCAGCAGGCTGTGAATGGCTTCCTCAATGTAATTCGATGTATTGTAAGCGGGCAGCAGAACCGATACCTTAACCAACATCCCCACCGCCTTCTCTGTTCCAGCTGCTAATAGACTATGATGGCGGCTTGGATGCCGAACTGGACAACCGCCTCTCCCTAACCGGACAGAAGGCGTTATATTCAAAAAGAGGCGGGTGCGCAGCCCCGGCTGCGGCTGATCGCCGGAATTCAGGCACATCACATCGCTCAAACTTCGAGCTTGACGCCGCTGACCTTCTGCTCAATCATTTTGCGCAGCAATGTCCCGATATGCGCTCCGGCTTCAACGGGAGGCGTTCCGCTGATATGAATGTTCGAGATGACCATCCGGTCGGAATCCTTCCGTCCCGGACGCGGCCTGTAACACATATACGCGCTCATTGAGGAGGCGGTTACCAGCCCCGGCCGCTCTCCAATCAGCAGAACAAGCGCCTCAGGCTCCAGCAGCCGTCCGATATCGTCCATGACGCCAACCCTTCCGCCTTTTACAAAAAAAGAAGTCCCCTCCTTCAGCCCGTTGGCGGAGAGCGAATCGCGCAGCGCGGGCAGCACATCCCGCAGATTATCGTCTATAGCTCTGGCGCTGAGTCCGTCGGATACGACAATTTGCACCTGAGGACTATGCATACAGCGGTCGGAGACGGTTCGTGCGCCCTCAGGGGTCAGGACACGGCCGCTGTCCGGGGCTTTCAAATAATGCTCCTTGTCCCTGTACTGCGTCTCCACCGTGAACAGCCCGAATTCACCAAGCGTCTCCTCCTTGACTTCCCCGTATACCGCGTCGACCGCTTCAGCATGGTCAAGACGCAGTTTCAGCATGTCCCGGGTCAACGGCCGCGTTCCGGTACGGCCCACATCCAGCCTCGCCGGCGTAAGCTTCATCCAATCCCGGAACCGGTCCTCGCCCGGTTCTGCTCCCTTCGCGTCCGGATTTACTTCCAATTCCGCTCCCCTCCCTGTCGCTTGACCATTCTAGAACATGAACCTTCTGGCATTGCCCGCCGCCGGGGTCAGCTTTCCGCCTTCCATAATGCCCGCCGCCTCCAGCCATTTTTCAAAATCAGGAGCAGGCCGGCGTCCGAGCGTCTCGCGCAGAGCCGCGATATCGTGGTAGCCCAGTGACTGGTAATTCAGCATGCAGTCATCCGCCATCGGCACGCCGATGACAAAGTTGACGCCCGCCGAAGCCAGCAGCACGCCAAGCACCTCCATATCATTCTGGTCGGCCTTCATATGATTCGTATAGCAGATGTCCACGCCCATCGGCAGCCCATGCAGCTTGCCCATGAAGTGATCCTCCAGTCCGGCCCGGATAACCTGCTTGCTGTCGTACAAATATTCCGGACCGATGAACCCGACGACTGTGTTCACGATGAACGGCTTAAATCTCCGGGCAAGCCCGTAGCATCTCGCTTCCAGCGTCACCTGGTCGATGCCGAAATGGGCGCCTGAAGACAGCTCCGAGCCTTGGCCGGTCTCGAAATACCAGCGGTTCGGACCGGGCGCCGTCCCCCGCTCTCTGATCAGGGCATCCGCTTCCTGCAGCAGCTGAAGGCCGATGCCGAAGCCCTTGTTCCCCTCCTCCGTACCGGCAAGGCTCTGAAACAGCATATCGGCGGGAGCGCCCTCGTTCACCGCCCGCATCTGGGTCGTAACATGGGCCAGCACGCAGTTCTGGGTAGGGATGCTGAAGCGGCCGATGACTTCCTGCGTTGCATACAGCAGTGCCTTCATCGTCTCCGTCGTGTCGCTGACGGGGTTGATGCCGATAACCGCGTCCCCGATCCCGTATGCCAGCGCCTCGAATAGTGAGGCCTTGATTCCGGTCACATGATCGGACGGGTGGTTGGGCTGTGCCCGTGAAGCCAGCGTACCCCGGTGCCCGATTGAGGTCCGGCATGTCGTGATCACTTCGATTTTGGATGCCGCCTGAATCAGGTCCAGATTGGACATCAGCTTGCAGACGGCGGAGATCATCTCGCTTGTCAGTCCCTGGCCCAGCCGCAGCAGCTCGCTGCCGGAAGTTTCGGTACGCAGCATATGCTCGCGAAGCTCGGCGACCGACCATCCGCTGATCCCGGCATATACGCCCTCGTCGACATCCTCCTCGATCACCCGGGATACTTCGTCAGTCTCCGGCGGGAGCAGCGGATTCGCCCGGATGTCCGACAGCAGACAATCCGCGAGCAGCGATTTGGCGGCAATCCTCTCTGTCATATCACCTGCGCCGATACCGGCCAGCGAATCACCGGAGCGCTCTTCGTTCGCCTTGGCCATCACATCCTTCAAATCCCTGAACCGGTATTCCGTTCCCCTTAAAGAGATCGAAAGCTTCATTTCCTTCACCTCCACCTTATCCACCAAACACCAGGCTCTTGATCACGACCGGCACCACATCTTCCTTGATCGGCTCCCCCACATCGAGATAGTCCCCGTCACTGGGCGACAGCTGATCCAGGCAGACCAGTCTGCTCCGCCGGGGTTCCGGCAGCCTGCCCAGCAGCATGTAGGCCAGCGATTTCGCCATGTCGCTCTCGCATACCAGGAGCATAATCTTCTCCCGCAGGCCGTCAGCTTCAAAAGACGGCAGAAGGGCATCAACAATGCGCTGCAGCCTCCGGTAGGAGCAGATGCCGCCGGACCGAAGGCACAGTGCGAAGGGCGGGTCGCCGCCGGCTTGGCCGTACACGGACAGCGCCCGCTGCACCGCCTCCGCCACGGCCTCCCGCAGCAGGCGGGCGTCCTCCCCGGCGTCAGCTGCTTCCTCCGGAAGCTCGCAGACAGCAGCCGGGATGTTACGCAGCGGCAGCAGGCCCGGGCTGTAATACATCGTCGCGCCGCTGACCTCCGTGGTCCGGGTGCCCGCCCCGATCACCGTCGCCCGCGCGGGATGCTCCGCAGCCCGCACCGGCACGGGAAAGGACCTTGCCCTTGCGGCCAGCTCGGCCGCAAGCAGCGGTCCAATGTCCCCGTGCCGCGCCGTCTCCGCCATGCTGCGCGGCGGAGTCTCCCCGATCAGGGCGCCGACGCCGCCCGAGATCCAGATCTCCCCCGGCGCCGGCAGCGGCACGGCCGGCGCCCCCACGAGCAGCGGCTGCGCTTCCCGGAGCGCCGCGGGCTCGCCGGACACGCAGCGCAGCAGCGTGTCGGCCATAGCTGCGCACAGCATGCGCAGCTCCTGCAGCGAAGCCGTGGAACCGGCTTCGGGCACAGTGGCGGCGGCCTGGCCGTCAAGCCACGCCCGCAGGGGAGCGGCCGTGTAGGTGAGCCGGCCGCTCTCCTCCAGGCGGACCAGGCGTCCGCCGATATGGAACGTCGCGGTCGCGATCATCCGGCCCCGGCGGAAGTACGCGGTATTGGCGGTCCCTCCGCCAACATCCACATTCGCGATCACCTCGTCCCGGTCCAGCGAATACCGCTGTGCGCCCGAGCCTTTGCCTGCCAGTAGCGACTCCAGGTCGGCTCCCGCCGCGGCTGCCACGAACTGCCCGGCATGCCGGGCCAATCCATGGGCCAGCTCCTCGGCGTTCCGCTTGGTGGCGGTCTCTCCGGTTATAATGACAGCCCCGGTTTGCACCTGAGCGGGAAGCAAACCCGCTCTAACGTATTCCCTATCCAGAAGAGAGACAACGGACGGAACATCAATCCGGTCGTCTCCCAGCAGGGGCGTCGGATAAATAGGGCTGGCATATTCCACCACCCGTTCGGTGATTTCGTATTTCGGCAGAGCGAAGCCGCCTGAGGTCCGCGTCAGCTTCAGTCTCGACAGCAGCCACTTGGTCGTGCTGGTTCCGAGATCGATGCCGACACTCGTGATCCATCCTTCCATTTCCTTCCCTCCTTATATGCCTTTATGCCTGACAATAGACAAAAAGACGCTCTGAACGACAGTCACCCTTCTACCGCGCGTACATGCGCGAAACGGCTGCTCTGCCTGATCAATGCGTCTTAGCTGTGGAGGTGATATTCACTTGTAAATCGTTCTGCAGAATCTCCTTCACTTCCAGCCGAATGATCGGCTCGCCGTTGGCTGGCATTACACATATGCTCATGGCCCCTCCGGGGTTCAGCTTCATAGTGCTCATTATGGCTGCTTCTTTAGAAGGAATTTTAATTTTTCTCATTATAAAACCGGCCTCTCAAATATGTCAATATACTTGACATGGCAAGCAGACTTGCATTTTAATACTAGTAACGCCTCAAGACTCCCGTTTTCCGTCTCTGCCGAAGATTGATTTGGAGCTTCAGTGCGGATTAATTCTACATGAGAAGCTGGAGTGATACCATCAATGGAGCCGCAATTTGAGATTAAAGTGGATGATTTAACCGGCAAGGAAATTATCGGTCTGATCGGGGAGCATTTGAAGGGAATGTACGAGAGCTCTCCCCCCGAAAGCGTGCATGCTCTGAATCTGGATGAATTGAGAAAGCCGGAAATCACCTTCTGGAGCATTTGGGAAGGTCCCGAGCTTGTCGGCTGCGGAGCGATTAAGGAACTGGATGACGGACACGGCGAGATCAAATCCATGCGCACGGCTGTCCGGCATCTTCGGAAAGGCGCCGCCCGGCATCTGCTTGTACATATTATCGGAGAAGCGGAGAAGCGCGGCTACCAGCGGCTGAGCCTGGAGACGGGATCAATGGATTCATTCCTTCCGGCCAGACAGCTGTACGAGAGCCTGGGCTTCCAATACTGCGAGCCTTTTGCCGACTACATTCCGGACCCGAACAGCGCCTTTATGACCAAGGAGTTATAAACCGCTGCTGCATTTCAAGCCTAAAGAGGCCAACGGCTTAGCCGATGGCCTCTTTGTCATGAAGAGCCAAAGCTCGCAATTTCTCCACATTGCTTGTTAGGGGCGCGTTGGAGAACGCCGTTTCAATCCCTGGCGTTTCGTCTGCCGCAGGGTCAGCTCAATCGCCCGTTTCATCATCGCACCCGAACGATCCCAGCTCAGCTTCGAGGCATCTTGGCGCGCCTGAATGCCTTTTCTCCTGCACAGGCCGGGGTTCTCGAATGCGGTCCGCATCTGCAGCCGCAGACTGCGAAGATCAGCCTCCGCCCAGCGCTGGCCCGAGTTCGCGAAGGATGACCGGAAGCGCCGGGAAATAGCATGCCGGCTGCCCATGCTGACTCCCGGCTGCTGCAGCTTGTAGTTAACGAGAAAGGAATTGCCGCTGTTCAAGAAATCCATATGACCACCCCAGCCCGTAGCGATCACCGGCGTTCCGCTGGCCATCGCCTCCAGGAACGGCAGCCCAACCCCTTCTCCCCGGGTCGGCAGAACGAACACATTTCCTAACGTATATAGTCCTTTCAATTGCTCCGGCGACAACCGCCTGCCGATGACCAGCACAGGGGCGGTCCGCTTGGTTATGCCAAGCTGTTGCTTATAGCGGCGGATTTGGGACCGGATCCATGCCTCATTTTCCGATGGCGAGTATCCGTTCGTCTTGATGATCAGGAGAACCTGATCACGCTCCGAGAATTCCTCCCAATAGGCGCGGAGCAGCCCTTCGGGATTTTTGCGGTGCTGAAAACCGAATACGGAGACGAATACAAAGCGTCCGCCCGCACCTGGAACCTGCATCTTCGGATGATCCGGCCGGTACTCTCCGGTATTCACACCATGCGGCACGATATAGATGGGAACCTTAACCCCGCTGCTGCGGAGAGCCTCCCTGTTCTGCCGGGAAGGAACAAAAATGGCGTCGAAGCGGTTCATATTAAGCTTCCAGCGGTCCGGAGTTCTTGTCGTCTCCCAGACCGTATTCAGAATGACCCGGGCATAGCGCTTCTTCTCCTTCTCAACCTGCACGCGATGAGGCTGTGTGTGGCAGATCAGCACCGTATGGGAACCCGCCTGCTTCTTCGGAGCCGCCCCTGTCCGCCCCCCTGCGCTAACCGCGACCCCATGCCGCCGAAGAGCCCGCACATAGCCCCGGCTGGCTGTTCCGAGCCCGCTTTTGGCCTGGATGGGACCTCTCCATTCACACCGATAGCTGTTCACCTAGGCTCCCTCCCTGCTCCGTTCTGATCGGCGCACTGCCGAAATAACGCCGTATGCCTTACCATATGCGGAGCGGAGGAAAATGGTCGATCAAATAGGCCACCTCTTGAGCCAAACATCTTTGATATACACCGGTTTAAAACCAATCGCGCGATAAAACGGACGATCTGTTCCAACGTAGATCTTCTCTGCTCCCATGTCTATGGCCCGGTTGATCCCTGCGTAGATAACGGCTCTGGCAAGTCCCATTCTGGTGTATTTCGGAAGCGTGCCTACAGGCTCCAGAACGGCCAACCGGTTCAGACTGTCATACCAGAGTGTCGTGAATGAGGCGATTACTCCATCCTGATCGAGCAGGGCCATATCCAGGTCTGGTCTGTAATCCGGCGCCTGTCTCATGGCCTTGTAACAGCGTTCCGGCATCATCTCGCCAGGCTGCTCCTCCGTACAGTAGCCAAAGGCTCTTCCATGCGCCATCCCCTGCGCCCTTTCCTTCAGCTCATGCCCATCAGCCAGCCGGAATCCGTCTGGAATATTTACTGGAAGCTGGCTGACGACCGGCATGCAGGAAGTGGCATCCTTCCAGTCCCGCAGCTCATATCCTCTTGATTTCATCAGCCGTTCCATCTGTTCGTTCTGGTCCAGGACAAAGGATAGGGAGGTTATTCCTTCGGCAGTTATCGCAATTTTCTCCTCCGCGAAGTCGATCAGTTCGTTCATAAATTCATCATCAAATCGGCTGGCGAGCTGGAAAAAAGCGACCCCGGATTCATGGCTCTGAATTTCCCCCTCCGAATTGACCACAGCGACGATTTCATGATGATCATTTTCCCAGATCCCGACCGTTTCCGGCCATATCTCAAAGCTTTCGTGCATGATATGGGCAAAATACCGGCAAAAATTCCAGCGGTCAATGAGCCAATTTTGCGTCTTGGGGTTTTCCTTCAAGGTCTGTGCCAGGAAGTCGCGAATGCGCAGGAAGTCCTTGTCGTCCCATTTCTTTAGGGAATACGTCATAGCGTTCCCTCCTTTCGAGCTTAATTGTACCGATCCATAGAAGAGGAACACAGCGCCATTTTCGTAATAAAAAAAGGACGACCCTGCTGTTGCGTTGCGTCGCGCTTTCGTTCTGGGGAGTCACAATAAAAAGACCTCATCCTCCACATTGCTGTGGATTTTGAGGTCTTGATCAGGCTGCTCCCGTATCGTGCGAACACTTTGGAGACAGCTTCACTTCTTCATATAAATAATTTTCCGAATGCGTTCGATCGAAAGTCCATACTGCTGTGATAACATCTCGATCTGCATCCCGGCTCTGTGATCCCGGCGAATCTCCGCATTGCGCTCGGCATAATACTGCGCCGCACCGGAGCCTTCGCCCCATTTCTTCCGCTCGTTCGGGCGGTTCGGGATGTACAGGAGTCCGCCGTGAACATACCGCTGGATTTCCCGCAGCAGCTCCTCCGGCAGCAAATCTTCCGCTTTCGCATATTCCATATCAGGCCGCTCCTTAAAATAAGATGGGTTATTTTAAGGGCAAAGCCTGCGTCAGAAGGCCATGTTTAAGGGAAGGCGAACCATTTCATTTTCGCTCCATGCCAAGCTTCGCCTTGTTCATTCCGCAGGCTTTGCATGGAGCATGCCAAGTACAAAATCAATGATGTAGTACATCGTATCCCTCCTTTGCACAGACCGGACCCAACGAGATGGCGGGACAGTTTTGAACAGCCATCTATATGCACACGCTTCCATTATATAGGGAAATCCGGCAGAAGGAAGTGATCTAGGCTACGATCCCACCGAGTTTTTAAACTGGATCAGCGGCATAAAAATATCGTCAACAATCTCCTGCATTTGAGCAAAGCGGCCCGGCGGCCGCTTTGCTTTCTTTTTTATTCCAAACCATTCTCTTTGCGGATATTGTACAGTCCCTGAATCAGAAGCTCGGACGGGTCGCGGTTCAGCGCCAGATGGGTCAGCAGCACATGAAGCGGAACGGCGCATACATTGCTGCCATCCTTGATGGAGGGGAAGCCGGCTTCAAATACCGCACCGAATTTCTCATTCCAGGCCAGGCCGGCGTGCATCTGTTCCGGCGCAAATTCCTCATTGATCGCTTCGATAAGCTGAGGCACCAGGATATTGTCGATCACCTTCTTGGCCTCGTCCTCGCTGGCTGGAGGTCCCATAAGCTCTTTGCCGCCTTTGGTTCTCATCATATCGACGAAGAAAGACGCCAACCAGATGGAAGGGTTGTTGTTCGATTGGAATCTGGCCACAAGCTCATGCAGGAAGAACCCGCAGGAATACCGGCTGCCCTCTTCATCTTTGACATGAAATACGAACACAGGCCCGTATCCTTCGATGGTCAGCAATTGCGCCTCCACATCTTTATAATGCATTTTCAGAGCTACGATTCCGTTATGGTGGACCGCCTTCAGGAGCTCCGCCATTTGCTCTTCGTTTGGCTGCTCCTGTTGATCAGCCGTTGTCTGATCTTCTACCGTTTCGTTGTTCTTCATCTTTTCACCCCTCTCTATCATACCACCCCGGAGCGCCGGGCACACTTGTTAATATTCATAGAAAATAAAACGTTTTCTCTGGAGTTGACAAACCACCGGTTTGAAATGTACAGTGATTTTAGTTAAGTCATTAACTATATGGAGAGTGATCGTCATCAAAGACATGCAAGGCGAGCTGGCCGATCAGCCGCTGCACACCGAGGTCTTCTTCATGCTGGTGGAGACTACGGCCAAATTAGTCGAGGTATCCGAGAAATACTGGCAGGCCCAGGGAACGAACGGAGCGCGCATCCGCATTCTCGTTGAGTTGATGAAAGAGGGCGGAACCCTTCTTCCCTCCGCGCTTGCGCGTAAAATCGGCGTGACCAAGGCCAACATCAGCCTATTGCTGATTCCTCTGGAACAGGATGGCTATATACGGCGCCAAGCCCATCCCGAAGATGGCAGAAAGACCGTTGTCATACTGACAGATGAAGGGCATTCCCTGCTCCTCCGCCATCTGCCTGCCAACCGGGAGGCGATCGCACACAGCATGCAGGCATTGAATGATCAGGAGCTTCATCAGCTTCTGTCCCTGCTTGCCATATTGAAAAAGGCCTGACAAGCCTTTGTTCATTTGGTTAAGTCCTTAACTTTTTATCAGAGAAAGGATGTTAATGATTATGAAGATTGTTATAACGGGTGCCAGCGGCCAACTGGGAGGAATGATTATTGAACGGCTCCTTCAGACGATACCCGCCTCCCGGCTCGTTGCCTGCGTCCGCAAGCTGGAATCCGGCAGCAAATGGGAGAAGCAAGGGGTTGAGGTGCGCCACTGCGATTACGATCAGCCCGAATCTCTGGTGAAGGCGTTTGCCGGAGCGTCCAGGCTGCTGCTGATTTCCAGCCCTCATCATGACGATACCATCCGGATCCGCCAGCATGTCCATGCTGTTGAGGCAGCCAAACAGGCGAAAGTCGGACATCTGCTGTACACGGGGTTTGCTTTTGCGGAAAAGGGCGCTCTCTCCATGACTCACCTCCATCTCGCGACCGAGCATGCCATTATGACAACCGGCATTCCTTATACCTTTTTGCGAAGCGGACTGTATTCGGATTTCATTGGAAGCCTGGGCGTTAAGGAAGCGATTGAGACCGGCGAGCTGGCCGTACTTCCGGGAGACTGGTCGTTCAACTCCGTGACCCGCCGTGACCTGGCCGATGCGGCAGCAGCCGTGCTCGCAGGCGAAGATCATCAGAACCGGACCTACGAGCTTGCCTCAGCCTCCACCTGGAGCTTCGAAGATCTGGCCGAAGTGCTCTCTGAGCTGTCGGGCAGACCGGTCTCGCTAACGCGAAATCCGGAAATCCTGAACTGGGTCTATGGCTTCCTGAGCAAGATCGACACTACCTCAACGTCCGGCGATCTGGAGAGGCTGCTCTGCCGGCCGGCGGCGTCGCTGAAGGAGAGCGTCAGAGAGCTTTTTCCATCAGGTGCGAACATATAAAACAGCCGGCAGTCCCGGACCGGAAAATAAAGCCCTGGACTGCCGCTGTTTTCCTATCGCAAATATACCCCCGCTTAGCGCACTCAACCGATTTCATGCGCTTTCTTAAGAAACGCTTCGAATTGCTCAAGGTCCGTAAATCGGTTGATTTCCACTCCTTTAGCTCGCAGATGGCTTTCTAATTGAGAACTCAGTCGCTGTACGCCTTCTTTAAGCGGTAATAAATCATGGGAATTGAGAAGGGCAGCAAGGTCCGGGAACCCCGCTTGTATGTATGCATCCTGATAAGTGGAGTAGGTCATTAATGGGCTAGGCCACTGTCCGGTTTCGGCAAAATATATAAAAACGGCGATTTCACCCTGCACATGGATCGCATAGAACAAAGCCGTATCCAGGTCTTTCTTTTCACAAGCCGTAATGATTTTGTCCAAAAGCCCTTTTACCTCTTCGAAAAAACCTTTCAGTCGATCCGGGTAAGACGGAGCACTTGTGTATTTTTCTTTTTCCCCCAATATCAATTCAAGAGTATCTGCTGTCAGCTGCTCACAAGCCTGCAAAATGTCATTCGTCTCGACGCTTCGCATAATCGTGTTCATATAGAACTCCAACCGAGCAGGCTTTAACGGGTATTGTAAAATCTCCTCCTTATTTTTTCCAAATCCTTTAGTGAAGTACGATTGATTCAGCAGCGCGAGACTCTGCAGCACTTTTGTATAAACCTTTTGTGCTTCTGACCGGTAATAAATAATCGAGTCCGACTCGCCAGCGCGGATCATTCTGTACAAACTCATATAAACATCGTGAAGCTCCGCCTCTGATTTCTCTAGCAGTTTTTGTCCGTTCTCCGGCTCCTGTAAAGTAGAGATTGTGTCACGCAGCTTCATGAAGCGTTCTCGATCTTCGTCTGAACGGATATACAGAATCTTGCAGTCGGCGATGATCGTGGTAAACGATTCTTCAAACGAGGCCATTCTTTCCGCGCGCTCCCAACTGATAGGCCAAAAGTCAAAGCTTATATCGTCGATAATAAACTGGATGCTGGCATGGTAACCGTTGGAACTCGCGGGAATAAAAAAGAAGTCCAAATCAGAACGCTCTGAAGCCGACCCTTGAGCATACGACCCGTAATAAGCAATAATTGCGATGTCTTCCCTGTAATTAATCTTTATATGATTGACTAGCGTACTGGCAACATCAAATACGTTGAGCATCACTCAAACCCTCCCTTTTCACATGACCTTACCCAGTAATCATATCAAGATCGCTTTTTACTTTGTTGGGACACTTTAGTTATAATTGTTCTCGCCCCTAATCTCGAATTCTTCATCATCTTCAACGATCGCCGTGAATAAAAGCAAAAAACGCCCGAACCTCGGACGTTTGTAATTGTATTCCATACTAGTACCTTGACCGAATCAAATCTCGGGGTACAGATGTTTTAATTTTCCTCTGGCTTGCTCGGTAGTGAAATGCCATTGAACAGACTTCTGGGCTTGATTACGATCTAGATTCCAAGCGGTTGTTTCTCGCTGCAATTGTTCCATTGAGCCGATTCGGCGATGAAGGCATTGACTCGTCAGAGCGCTCAATTCGATTTCAGCAATGTTCAACCAGCTCCCATGCTTGGGTGTGTAGTGGATTTCAAGGCGCTTGGCTAAAGACAGTGCAATCTCTGGCGGGAATGTTTCATACAGCGACGATATTGTATGTGTATTCAGATTATCCATGACCAACCGAATGCGCTTTGCCTTGGGGTAATGCACTTCAAGAAGCTCGCGGACTTGCTCAGCCCAATCGGATTTGGTCCGTCGTTCACTCACACGGACATGGCGCCATCCGGCCAACGGTTCGGTAAATAAAAACAAGCAGCATGTGCCTTTTCGCTCATACTCGTAATCCTCTCGACGTACCTTCCCGGACTTCATCGGCACGGGTGGACGGGTATCCGCGAGTAACTGAATAGGCTGTTCATCCATGCAGATCAGTGGGATTTCGGAGTCAAAAGGAAGCGCATAGGTCTCCAAAATGTCTTCCATCCGCGCGACAAATTCACTGCTGGATTTGGCCGGAATGCACCATTGTTTCTTTAAATGAGGCTTAAGTTTCGTTTTTTTAACGTCATTCGAATCGTCTCTCGACCTACAGCTTCCAAGATGTTCAGTTCGATCACGCGACGAGTCAGTAGGCGGACCGTCCAGCGCGCATAACCTTCAGGTGGCTCGGAACAGGCCAGTGCAATGATTCGCGCCTCGACCTCACCCGTGATTGGTGAGGGACGTGCTGGCTCGGCACGCTCGCGGTAATGCAGTGTTTCTTGAATCCCGTAACTACAATATTCCTTGATTGTCTTTTGCACGGTCGCTTCGCTAACGCCTACACGTTGAGCGATTTCCGATTGTTTGGGAATTGCTCCCTGGCATTCGTCTGCCAGAAGAAGTACCAAACAACGATTTCGTATACCCTTGGATGTAGCTTCACCGTGAAGAAGTTGTTCAATGTGTTCACGTTCCGGCGCTTGAAGTCTAACCTCGTATTTTTTGTTCATTTTTAGAACCTCCCAAATTCTTCTTATTGGGAGATCGTAAATGCTAAATCTGATTTGGTCAAGGTACTAGATAGAATCACCTGATTCCTTGACCTTTTCCAACGAACCTTCGCTTCCACTCACGTGTACCAGTTGGTGTCCGGGACAGCTCAGAAGTCCACCTGCTTATCCAGCTTGATTTCCTTGGAGGTATGTTCCATATGCATGGCATGCGGCACCAGCGAAAACTCAATATTTTCCAGACTGTCAGGCAGCCGCGGAATAACCATGAACTCAACCTTCGACCGTCCGCCGCCTCCCCTCCCGCCTTGCGGGTTGACGGTATACTGCCCTTCGCCAATTACGGCAAGCGTAAGCTGCGGCCTTAACATTACGTCCTGCCGGGATTCCGGCAAATACCGGATTTCCAATGCCACTCTACTGTGATCTTCATACTGCATGGCATGAGTCAATATATACTCGCAATCGCCGGAGACTGTCTTCTTCATGATGGACAGCACTCCGGTCAACTCGGAAGAATCCTCCCAGAATACCGGACGTACCTGATCATTAAAGCTATGAATCAACATCGAAAGCTCAGGCAGTTCCATTCCATACTTCGCTGATAATTGCTCGAGCTTCTCCATATCTGGAGCCATCCGGCGGCCGTTAGCCTTTCATCCGAGATGGATACAGTTCCCACTCTGTATAAAGGAAGTATGTTCGTTCCTTTGAGTATGATCACAACTTCATTCCACATCGATACGGGCTGGGTCAGACCTCTTAAAGTTTCTGTTACTACACACACGAATTCATCTGGCATTAATGTAGCAAATGTCCGATTGACTGCAATAAATGAAGGGAAATCGGCTGTTTTGTACCACCAGCTGTACCTGCACTTTTATATACAAGATTCTAATTTCAATCAGATTGACATCCCTAAGCAATCCGGAACGACGGAGGCGGGAGGGACATTTACAGTAGAAACAGCCCCCCATGCAATTCTATCGGATTCCCTTCAATATATTCTTGTTGGAGTGTATAACAATCATTGAAGAAGCAACCGTTTCATGGTTCAAAACTAATAATACGTGTTATAATAAATGCAGAAACAGTGCACAATGCAAAGAGAGCCGTGCGTCAACACGACTCTCCGAGCAATAGCCGCTTGAAAGGCGGTCAGCTTTAATCAGGTACTACCCACATGAAATAGGTCGGATCCCCGGTCAAGGGCGGCCTATTTCTTTGTGTTACGGCTAACCGCTACGACGATGGCCACGACCAGCGTCAATAGCGCTATCATCAGCGCACCGAAACCGATCATGAGCGTCAAAGCGTCCTTAACCTCCACAGGCATCACCTCCCTTCCGGAAGATGCGCCGACCGCCCTTGCAATCCTTCTATTGCTTTAGCTATTATACCACGGTGGTGAGAGGCCTGGAAAGATATGACAACGAATTACAAAGAGCGGTAACAGAACAAGCGAGCAAGCGATAATCCTTATTTTACGCGACTTCTTGGTACTATAACAGAAACCAACATAACCAAATGACTTGGAGGTCGGGTGGCTTTTCCTTGTTCACAATTTGCTCAAGCAAGCAGAAGTAGACAACAAAACCCAAGGAGCTAAGTGAGAACATACCACTTAGTTCCTTGGGTTATTTCTAACGTGTTCCTTTTCGATTACCGCAGATGTCCCTAACCTAAACTTCCCCAATTGACGACTGAGAAAGCGGACTATAACCTTGCTTCCGTAATCGGCATTTTGACCTTCGTATTAAGCGCAACGTTCTCGTTGATTATGTACACCCGATCCAAAGCCTTCAAGTCAGAGGGGGAACCTCTTTTCGGGCGAAAGGCGGACGTTTTGTATCGTATATTCTTCCCAAAAGCTATACCTTTGATAATTATCGAAATCTGTTCACCAATGATAATTATCCGTTCTTCACCTGGTTTCTGAACACCTTATTTGTATCCGTCATGCTTTATCCCGGTTAAGATTTAAGTTTCGCAAGAATATTTTAAAAACGGCTTTGGTCCTTAATATGTTTCCCGGATTACTTTGCCACTGTCCAAACCGATTATTGTCTATACCGTGTTAATGTCCTTTATTGCTCCCTGGATGGATTTTATCTTTGCCGCCATTGGCTTGTATTCGATTTTCGCGGCTGGCTGTGTCCTGATCGCCATACCAATTTCGTTACTGTTCAGGAAATTGCAGCAGTATTATGTGGAAGGAATCACGAGCGGTTCTGCAAAAGGGTAATTGAATCGTACGAAGTGAATCATACTCAGCGGGCTGAAGCTCAAAAACAAAAAAACAAGAACGGCGACGATGCCGTTCTTGTTCATGTTGTTGCAGTTATGGACTCTCAGGGGCTCGAACCCTGGACCTGTCGATTAAGAGTCGAATGCTCTACCAGCTGAGCTAAGAGTCCGTTTTTCAGAACTTTTATAATATATCATAAGGAGAAGAAGTTCGTCAACCCTCAGTATGAATTTCTTTTTGGAGACCTTTATTGATCTCCCGGATACGGCCAAATCCTGCTTAAAAAACGGACAAATGTGTAAAGATATATAGCAGGTTTTTCAAGAAGCCGGGTTGACCGGCCGTACGCGAGAGGAGAGTCTGTATGGATAAGGAACAACTGGAACGGGTGCGGAATGGCAAAGGATTTATTGCTGCGCTGGACCAGAGCGGCGGGAGCACGCCGAAGGCGCTGCTGCAATATGGCATTCAGGAAGACCGGTACCATAATGACGAGGAGATGTTCGAACTTGTTCATGAGATGAGAACCCGGATTATTAAAAGCCCGGCGTTCGATTCGAAGTACATTCTCGGCGCCATCCTGTTCGAGAATACAATGGATCGGACCATCGACGGCATGCTGACTGCAGACTACCTCTGGAAGGTGAAGAACATCGTGCCTTTCCTTAAGGTCGATAAAGGACTTGCCGAGCCAGGCAACGGCGTTCAGCTCATGAAGCCCATGCCCGACTTGGACGGCCTGCTCCGTAGAGCGGTTGACCGGCATATCTTTGGAACGAAAATGCGGTCAGTTATCAAAGAACCGAATCCCGAAGGAATCCGCGAAGTCGTTCAGCAGCAGTTCGAGCTCGGCAAGAAGATCTTTGCTGCGGGGCTTGTTCCCATTATCGAGCCGGAGGTCGATATCCATAGTGCGAACAGGGCCGAGTCGGAGCGCCTTCTCAAAAAGGAGATTGCTGCCCAGCTCGCCTCCCTTCCTTCGAATGTCATCGTCATGCTGAAGCTCTCCATCCCATCGGAGGATGACTTCTACCACGATCTCATCGATGATCCCCATGTGGCGCGCGTCGTGGCGCTGTCCGGCGGCTATTCGCAGAGTGAAGCCAACGACAGACTGGCCCGGAATCGCGGACTTATCGCCAGCTTCTCCCGCGCTCTGTCTCAGGATTTGACCGACCAGCAGAGCAATGAAGAATTCGATGCAAAGTTATCCGCGTCAATACAGGCCATTTATAAAGCCTCGATCGAGAAGATCGCGGCGACGATTTAGGTTGAAGCGGCAGGTCACTGTTACTACGCTCACAAGCAATTCGCTCCAGCCTGCCATGAAGCTGCAGAAATAGACCGATTCCTTGGAAATCGGTCTATTTCTATATGTTCTCTTTCAGCCTTGTCTCCATCATAAGTACCAAGGAGATATGACAGCGACCGCTCACCCAGCCTTGTCTTCTAATACCTCAGCTTCGCTAGAGATACCCTGGAAAAATTTCCAGGGCGGATCACGTTTTTCACTTATTTGTACTATAAATCCTATAATTAAAGAGAACTTTTGTTCCCATAGACTTACCATATTATGCTATACTGGTATAGCAATCGAAGGCTTGCAAGGGCGGTCGGCTAATCTCCCCGAGGGGGGTGAGGCCAATGGAGGTGTATCAAGCGTTGTCTTTGATCTTCATGTTCGGCATGTTCATTATTGCATTGCTGAATTACCTCAAAAAGAAATAGACCGCCCTCGCCAAAGGATGCGGTCTATTTCTGCCCGTAATACCTAAAGCCGCCGCCCTTAAAAGCGGCTATTGCTCAGGGAGTCGTGTTGAAGCACCGCTCTCTTCGCATTGTACGTCTTTTCTACCCAAACTATACCATGTTTGAATCCAAATAAAAAGTCAAATCACCTTATTAGCAGCGAAAAAACAGTATCTACTGCGTTATCTAATGAAGCGACCCTAATCAAAAAACGAAACAATCCTGTCCGCAAACGGCTTCCACAAGTTCGGGTACTCTTGATTGATCAACTCTCTAACCTGCTCCGCCTTGATGCTGCTGAAATCATTATCTTGAATAGCTAGGGTATATGCCCCCTTTGCTGTATCGCCAATGGCAATATGCCCGCTTGCGTAACCGCCGATTGCAATATGCGAGGCAACGGCGAAGCCGCCAAAAGAGAACAGTCCGGCCGCAAAGCCGCCAATCGCCACAATTCCCAATGCCAGCCCGCCTATGCTCAAGCTGCCAACTGCGACGCCCCCAACGGCCAGCAGCAATCCCAGAGCCAGCCCTGCAAAGCTGATAAGTCCCAAGGTAAGCGCGCCCAGGCATAAGCCTCCCAATGCGATAATTCCAATGGATAAAACACCAACCGCTATATTGCCGATCGCAATAATCCCTTTGGCAACATAAGGTCCCCGTCCGAAATGGATATGAACGAGCGGAATGCCATAGCAGGTTCTCTTGCTCTTGTACTCATAATGAAACAGAGACTTCAAATCCATAGCAGATGGGCCCGGTGTATGCTCGATCGTGTGTTTGACCCCTTGCTCGATCCCATCTCCACCGGAGCTGCCCGGCGCACCCTTGACCAGATGTGTCCATCTCAGGATAGGACTGGCCCGATTCCCACTTCGAGACGGCTTGCCGCGATACTCCCACGACTTCAGCCA
Organism: Paenibacillus stellifer; assembly: GCF_000758685.1. Taxonomy (NCBI): domain Bacteria; kingdom Bacillati; phylum Bacillota; class Bacilli; order Caryophanales; family Paenibacillaceae; genus Paenibacillus; species Paenibacillus stellifer. The sequence goes on along the minus strand of NZ_CP009286.1, from coordinate 2,167,147 downwards.
GGTTCTCCTGAGACATGCCCCTTTGTTTCCTGTAGCTTTGCAATTTCTCCGCAAACTCCATCGTCATCACCTCACGCTAATCATAGGATAACGTGCTGCTCATGAACACCAATCCGGACTTGCAAACTGTCAACCATAGGTTGCATAAGCCTTTTTTGGGCCAAATACCCGCCAATAGCGGCAATTCGCCCGGCCTCTAGTCCGATCTGTAATCGCAAAAAGAGCCAGATCGCCCCGCACCCGCTACTAGTGAGAACAGGAAAAAAGGACAACCGCTTCAAAACAAAAAAACGGCATCTCTGCCGTTTCTTCTGTGATGGACTCTCAGGGGCTCGAACCCTGGACCTGTCGATTAAGAGTCGAATGCTCTACCAACTGAGCTAAGAGTCCATAATATGGTGGAGCCTAGGGGGATCGAACCCCTGACCTCATCGCTGCCAGCGATGCGCTCTCCCAGCTGAGCTAAGGCCCCGTAGTTTTTTTAATAGAGTTTAACAAGTCACTCACAAGAAAATATTATACAGAGTTCCGAGATAGAATGCAACACTTTTTTCTCATAATGTTCACCCTATCCCGGAACCTATCCATTATACTATCATTTCTTATGACTTAAGGATTTCGTTAAAGAACACTATCTCTTCGATCTGCAGCCTCACAGTTGGATGACCAGGATTTGCAGCCTTGCCGAATGCAATCAATATAACGGGAATGTACCGGTCAGGAATGTGAAAAGCCTCCACGAATCCCGCCTTGTCATACCCTCCCATCGGAACCGTATCGTAGCCTTTGGCGCGGGCGGCTAGCATGAACTGCATCGATGCCATCCCGCAGTCATTAATGACAATTTGACGGATGTCTTGTGAGGACATGTTGGAATACATCGCGGTATAGCGCTCGGTGAAGGATTTAGCCGTATCCTCAGACATATACCCCGCTTCAACCGCTTGACCGTAAATCTTCCCGGCCATGCTGACGCTTTCCAGGTCCCCAAGAACAGCGATGACTGCCGATGCTTCAACCACCTGCTGTTGATTGAACGCAATCGGAAGCAGCTTTTGTTTGAGCTCCGGCGAGTCTATAACGAGAAAGCGCCAAGGCTGCAGGTTGGCAGCCGAAGGTGCCAGCGCGGCTTGCTGCAATATTTCGGTCAGCACTTCCCGCGAAACCTTGGAGTGAGGGTCATAATTGCGTACGGACCGGCGCCCTTTAACAACATCATCAAACAGCTGTCCCTCCAGTTTCTGGGACGATTGTGAATCGGACATGATTTCTCCTCCTTGGAATTTGCTATTTTTATTAGCAATAATACCACTTTGGCAATCACATCCGTCTATACTAATTTATATGATACGCATCATTTCGGTTGAATATTACACGAACAGGAACGCCGCAAATATAGATGCAGCGTTCCTTTTTCACATGTACCGGATATGGAGGGTCGGATCAGGAAGTTATTTGCCCGAAGCCGATTGATACCATTCGTTGACTTCCTTCGTAATCTGGTCGCCGCCGGATTTCTTCCAGTTCTCGACCATCTTGTCGAAGTCGTCGATCGGCGATTGGCCGTAGATGATCCTCCCTCTACCAATCGTCGGTAGCCGGTTTTCGCCAGTTCATCGGCCGCGACGCCGAGCTGTTCATGTCGCTGGCGAAGGAGCCGGAACGCGGCGAGATGGGAAGTCTCGGCGAGCTGTACCGGGCGCCGACGCTGGGATCATTACTGGAAATGGGCCAGTGGGAAGCCGCCGAGGACAAGGCGGATGCGATTTTCCGCGAGCTGAAGGAACATTGGCGGGACTCGCAAGAGCATATTCTGGAGACCTATTTGAATATCGCTTCATCCATCGTATCGCTCATTCACCGGACCAAGAAGTGGCTGGCCGACACCCTGCCCGAAGACTTCTACGCACTGGCACAGGGCCGCCCCGCCGGCAGCGACGTGGAGGAGCTCCGATCCTGGACGGAGCGGGTCATCGCCGCATACCGCCGGTCCGTCAGTATGGTGGAGAAAGATTCGCGCTCGTCCATCATCCGCAAGGTTCAGGAGTATATCGCCCTCAATCCGGGCACGGTGTCGCTTCAGAGCATCTCAGCCCATGTCTTTCTGAATCCCTCCTATCTCTCCAAGGTGTACAAACTGGAGACCGGCGAGGGCATCAGCGAGTACATCCTGCAGGTGCGGATGGAGATCGCGAAGGAGCTGCTGGCGGAGTCTCCGAACAAAATCTACGAAATCTCCGTCCAGCTCAGCTACCAGAAGCCCAGCTATTTCATCCAGCTCTTCAAGAAGCATTACGGCATGACCCCTCAGGAATACCGCAACATGCTGGACTCTTGAAGCCTGTCCGTGCTGGCAGTGCTTGCAAGCTTGAGGTGTAGGTTAGATGCCTTCCCGCGAGACCGGATTACCGGTTCGGGAAGGCATCTGCTGTTGCTTACGATTGTTGGCTTACGATTGTTGGCTTCCGATTGTTGTTATGCTCCAATACCGCACTCACAGGCACAAAAAAGCTGCCGAGAATTCTCGGCAGCCAGTTGCATGGCATTTTTCGTACACATGCTCTTCGTGCAATTAATGTCCGATCATCGAAGCAGCTTCGGGAGCAGGAGCGGCTTTCTTCCCGGAGTTCCCGCCGTCAGAGGCGGGCTTGCGCAGGAACAGGCTGAACAGAACGCCGGCCACGGCGATGCAGGCCGTGAAGAAGAACACATCGTCGAAGCCCTGCGATGCAGCAGCCAGAGGGTTGCCGCCCTTGCCAGCCTCCGCCATATGCGCGGTAATCCGCGAAGTCAGATAGCCAGTCATCCCCGCAACGGCGAACGAGACTACCACTTGCTGCGCCGCCGTCGTCAGCGGTGTAACGCGACCGACCAGATGGCGTGGAGCCGAGTTCAACACATGGGTGTTAACCGGCATCATCGTCAGGCCCATTCCGAGCCCCATCATGCCCAGACACAGCATAATATGCGGCAGACTGGTATCGACCGTAATTCCCGACAGCAGGAACAGTCCTCCAGAAATGATGATCAACCCGACAAAAGCCAGCGGCCGGGCACCGATCTTGTCAAACAATCTGCCGCCAAGCGGCATCCCGATTCCCGAAGCCAGCGCCTGCGGCAGAAGGATAAGTCCGGTCTCAAGCGGCGTATAGCTGCGCACCTGCTGCAAATACAGCGGCACGAACAGCATGGAGCCGAACAGGGCAGCCTGTGTAATCCAGGCCAGCAGAATGCCTCTGGTGAAATGCGAGGAGCCGAAGACGCGCAGCTCCAGCAGCGGATTTTTCTGCATCAGTTCCACCACGATAAAGAGCAGCAGCGCTACCCCGCCGACGACAAGGCCCGTGATGGCGGCTGTCGTTGACCAGCCATCCGTGCCCCCTTCGTTGACGCCGTAAGCCAGCATCGCAAACGCGATCGGAGCGAGGATCATGCCCAGCAAATCCAGATGCGGCGTCTCATGCCGCTCGGTAATCGGCAAATATTTGAAGCCCAGCACGACGGCCAGAATGCCGATCGGCAGATTGATCAGGAAGATCCAGTGCCAGCTTGCATACTCGATCAGCCAGCCCGACAGCACCGGCCCCAGCGCTGGCGCCAGCAGCATCGGAATTCCGAGCATGCCCATAATCGAGCCTCTGCGCTCGGGCGGTGCCAGCCGGAATACCATCGCCATACCGATCGGGGCGACCATCCCCCCGCCAAGACCCTGAATGATCCGGAAGACAATCAGCTGCGTCGAGCTCTGAGAGACGGAACATAGTACAGAGCCGATGACGAACATAATGATCGTGCCCAGGAACACCCGCCGGGCGCCGAAGCGGTCGCTCATCCAGCCAGCCAGAGGTATAACAGCAGACAGAGCAAGCGTATATCCTGTAATCGTCCATTGAACGGTTTTGAGGCTCGTATCGAAGTAATCCACCAGAGCGGGGATAGCCACATTGACAACAGTGCTGTCCAGAATAACCATAATCATGCCGACGATAATCGCCAGCAGCGGCGGAATAATGGCTTTCAGCGAAAAGCTTTCTTCGGCGGCCGCGGCGCCTTGTACAGTAGGTTTCATTTTTTCATCTCCACTACTTAATTATTGATGCTGCGAGGCACCCCGGTCATACCGGTAAAAATAATGGTCAAACAGATTCTCAATCTGTTCGTCGACCGACGGGAGATTCTGGAACGGTGACTCCACTTCCGCCTCCTCGTCTCTTCCGCAGGGGTACATGACAATCGGAATCAGCACAGCTCCCTGGAGCTGTACCATCATCAGCTGCAGCCGCTTCTCGTCGGTCACGCCACTGATGCCGCTTAGTGTCTCCAGCATTTTTTTTCTCTTTATCGTCTTGCTGTATTGGGAATACTTATGAATGGAACGCAGGATGTTTCCGCTCTGGTCCACCATCTGCTTCGCTAGTCCCGGATACTGACGAAGATAGCCGACATAGGCCTTGAAAAAACGCAGCAGCCGCTCTCTTGGCGGCAGGCTCTCGTCCTCCAGCGCGCCAAATGCGTCGTCGAAACCGGAAATCAGCATGCGCGTAGCTTCTTCCAACAGATTATCCTTGGAGTGGTAGTGGTAATTGACCAGCGCCAGATTGCTGCCCGCTTTGGCGGCGATCCGCCGCATTGTCAGGTTCGCAATTCCTTCCTCGCGGATCAATGCGATCGTGGCGTCTAGAATTTGCTGTTTCGTTGCTTTGTCGCCAGACGCCGCCGATTCTTCTCCCTTAGCCATACTATTTCATGTTCTCCTCCTTAGTAATGCCAATTTAAGCATCGATTTAAACATTGTTTAATTCATTGTTTAATATACTCTCGTTCCGCAGAACTGTCAACACGCCTGATGTCATTTTAACCCCGGAACCGACCGTTAATGCCGAAAAGATTTTCTATCCGTAACACGTGAATTCGGGAGGACACGCTGCTGTACCGCTCTTCTCCTGAATACGCAAAAAGAGACGGCATCTCTGCCGTCTTTACTTATAATGGACTCTCAGGGGCTCGAACCCTGGACCTGTCGATTAAGAGTCGAATGCTCTACCATCTGAGCTAAGAGTCCATAATATGGTGGAGCCTAGGGGGATCGAACCCCTGACCTCATCGCTGCCAGCGATGCGCTCTCCCAGCTGAGCTAAGGCCCCTTATGGAATTGGGATATGTATGCTGATCGGCTTGTCCACTAAGCAATATCTCACAGCCGACTTTTATATAATACAGAATCCCAAACCTGATGTCAACACTTTTCTATATTCACGTAACTGTCCTCTCCATCCGACGATCGATCTGCAAGATGCCGCAGCGTCTTACAGCACATCCTCATCTTCATTCTTGGACAGCAGCGCCTTCAGCTCTTTCATGAACATATTGATGTCCTTGAACTGGCGGTATACCGACGCGAAGCGTACATAGGCAACCTCGTCCACCGGATACAGCTGTTCCATGACCAGCTCGCCGATCTGACGGCTCTCCACTTCGGCGACGGCGATGCCCCGCAGCGATTTCTCGACCTCGGAGACGATCATCTCCAGACGCTCAACGGAGACGGGACGTTTCTCGCAGGCGCGAATCAGGCCCCGGAGAATTTTATCACGGCTGAATTCCTCGCGGCTGCCGCCCTTTTTGATCACAATCAGCGGAGTCTCCTCCACCATTTCAAATGTGGTAAAACGGCGGCTGCATTTCTCACACTCTCGCCTGCGTCTGATGGATCTGTTCTCATTGGCCGGACGGGAGTCCAGCACCTTGGTATTGGTATGGTCGCAATAAGGGCATTTCATGCCTCGCGGTCACTTCCTTCGCATTGTATTTGGGTTATCAAGAGGAACTTTTTTTCCAGTAAACACCTTGTCCGTTCCGGTTATGAATATGGCAGGTTCGGCACATAATACTGTTACCAACCGATAGGAGGTGAACAACAATGGCACAGGCAAGCAATGGCAGCTCCAGCACCAACAACCTGGTTGTACCTAAAGCCAACGCCGCTTTGGAGCAACTGAAATATGAGGTTGCCCAAGAACTTGGTATCACTCTTTCCCCGGACGGATATCAAGGCAATAAAACTTCTTACGAAAACGGTTCGATCGGTGGATACATCACCAAACGTCTGGTAACTCTGGCCGAACAACAGCTGGCTGGACAATTCCAGTAATTCGCCTTTAACAGGGCAATGATTTGGAAGTGCTGAGCGGCCTTCAGGCCGCCGGCACTTCTTTATGCGTTGAATTTTGGGTCAGAACATGTTTCCGTAGATTTCAACATACTGATTGTAATAATAAATGACCCGCTGCACATAGTGCCGCGTTTCACCGAACGGAATATTCTTCAACTGCTCCTCGCTTCCGTCCCAGGAACCGTCCTCCAGCCAGCTCTTCACCTTCCCCGGCCCCGCATTATAAGCCGCAATCATCATCGCACGGTTGCCGCCGAACTCTCCTGACAGCGTATGCAGATACCAGGTTCCCAGCTCAATGTTAGCGGAAGGTTCATCCCTCAGCTTGTCCAGCGAAACATCGGGCAGCTTGGCCTTCTCGAGCGCCCATTTCGCCGTGTCAGGCATCAATTGCATGAGTCCCAGCGCTCCCTTACGGGATTCCTTGCCGGTCTTGTAGTTCGTCTCGACCCGGATGATGGCTGCGACAAGAAAGGGGTCGACCTGATAAGTGAGGCTGTGCTTGCGGATATCCTCTTTATAATGGATGGGATAGAACCAGGACATCCAGTTCGTGCTGAGAAACAGAACGGCGGTGAAGCCGATGAACAAGAGAAGCAGAACCCGTTTTTTGCGCAGCAGCCTCAGCATGTAAATCCCAGCCTGTCCATCAACTGCTCGATCTGCTTCTCTGTTTCGGCGGGATCGCCACTGTTGTCAATCACGTAGTCGGCCTTCTCCCGTTTGAGCTCAATATCCATCTGCGAATCGAGCCGGGCCTTGGCCTGTTCCTCCGTCAGCCCATTTCGGGCGATCAGCCGCTGAATCTGCACCTCACGCGGTACATAAACCACCAAGATCTTCTCGAACAGATCCTCCTGCTCCGTTTCGTAGAGCAGCGGAATATCCACGATAGTAAGCCGGGAAGCATCCTCCCGCTCAAAAGCCTCCATCCGCTCCCGGGTAATCCTGCGGATCACCGGATGGGTTAGCCCGTTGAGCGTCTTCCGGGCTTCAGGGTCGCGGAATACGATGTCCCCCAGCTTCGACCGGTTCAGCGTTCCGTCGGGTTGCAGCACCTCCGCGCCGAAGAATTCGGCAACGGAGGCCAGCACCTCGTGTCCGGGGAGCATGATCTCCCGGGCAATGGCATCGGCGTCGACGAGCCTTGCTCCCTTGCTCACCAGCAGGGCGGACACGGTGCTTTTGCCGGAGGCTATTCCTCCGGTCAAACCCATAATCATGTTTTCACCTCATAACAGCTTCAGTATTCCAATGGCAATCAATAAGAGCGCCGGCAGCAGCGAAGCCCGCTTCATCCAGGAGCTTCCGGAGAACCGGAAGCCGGTATGAAGCCCCAGAAGCAGAATGCTTCCGCTGAACAGCGCAATCGTAAGCGAAGTCCGCAGCGGTTCAAAGCCCAAGAGCGCAGCGCCAAGCCCTGCTCCGAATGCGTCAAGGGAAAGCGCAATCCCGAGGACCAGCGCTTCAAGGGGCGAAATGCTGCCCGATTTGTCCATATCCGCCGACGACGGGGTGCGCAGAATCTGAATGACGATCCCAAGACGCCGAAGCTCCAGCGAGAATACGGCGGACTTCTCGTCTTGATTCCCATCATCTGCGCGCACCGGTTCTGGCAAAGACGGCCCGGATGACGTCAAGACCACATCAAGCTCCACAGGCACACATTCACTGCCGTTCTCTCCCGCATGTTCACCTGCTTCAGCCTGCTCGCCGCCCCTCGCTTCGGCCGCCTTGCCGTCATCCTTCTGGATCAGCATCTGCACCAGCGACCAGCAGCCCATCAGCAAAATGATGACAGCGCCGATACGGGACGCAATCCCGGGAGATACAACCGATGAGAGCAGCACGCCGACCTGCATCGACACGCTCATCACAACGCCTGAACACAGCGCAATGATCAGAACCGAGAACAAAGGAATTTTCAGCTTGCGCAGACCATATGTAACGCCAACGCCGAAACCGTCCAGACTCAGGGCAAAAGCCAGCAGCAGCAGTGAAACAAAAGGGCTAAACACCCGCAATCCCTCCCGTGAAGAACCGGGGCTATAAGGGGCCTTCAACCCCTCAAGCCGTCGTTCGCTAATGTAGCATTCTTCACCCAGTATATGGGCGGGAGGTCCCGGTGGTGTCATCCTTCTTGAAACCGTGTGAAACAACTAATTATCCGGCGCAATCCAGCGCAGACTGGAGAATCCAGAATAAACCGGCCTAGGTCAGCAGCGGAGGCTGGCAGCTTGGGCAAAAATGCGTGCCCCGTCCCCCGACAACGCTCTTCTCCACCTTGGAGCCGCAAGTGTAACAAGGTTCATCCTTACGCCCGTATATCCGAAGCTTATGCTGATAGCTTCCGCTCTCTCCCTGGCCGTTCACGTAGGACTTAACGGAAGAGCCGCCGGCGTTCACCGCGTTCGTCAGCGTATCGACAATGGAGTCGTGAAGCCGGACGATCTGCTCATCGGTCAAGGAACCGGCAGCTCTCTCCGGATGAATGCCTGCAGCATGCAGGGACTCATCCACATAAATATTGCCGATGCCGACCACGTATGCCTGATTGAGCAGCAGCGGTTTGATTTTTGTATTCTTCCCGGCAAGCAGAGCCTTAAACGCCTCCGCCGTAAAATCAGGAGACAGCGGCTCCAGCCCCAGATTTTTCAGCGGCTGCTGAAGAAGATCCTCGCCGGGAAGGAACAGATCCATTGTCCCGAACTGCCGGACATCGGTGTACCGGAGCTCAGTGCCGTCATCGAAGTGGAAAATCACATGACTGTGCTTGTCCAGAGGATCGCCCTCGGCATACAGGCCGTACCGCCCCTCCATCCGCAGATGGCTGACCAGCACGAGTCCATCCAGCAGAAAACGCAGAAATTTGCCGCGCCGCTCCACCGTCTGGATTGTATGGCCTTCCAGCATATGCGCAAATATCGTGATATCGTCCGGCCGCCGGATAATCCGGGGCAGCCGGACGGTGACTTTTTGTATTCTTTTACCGTGAATCAAGGTGTTCAATGTTCGCTTAACGGTCTCTACCTCCGGAAGTTCCGGCATGATGTCATCACCTCAGCTTTCATTATACCAAGATAAGCCGGGGGCGCGGGACTTTATTTCGCCTCATACCAGTCGCTTCCATAACTTACCTCAGCCTTGAGCGGCACGGACAGCTTCAGCGCGGCTTCCATTACCTCCGGCACGAGAGTCTTCATAATCTCCAGTTCATCCTCCGGCACCTCGAAGACCAGTTCGTCATGCACCTGAAGCAGCATGCGGCTCTTCAGTCCCCGCTCGAACAGCGCGCGGTCCATGTGAATCATGGCCAGCTTGATGATGTCGGCAGCGGTGCCCTGAATCGGCGTATTCATCGCTGTCCGCTCGGCGAACGACCGCTGATTGAAATTGCTCGCATTGATCTCCGGCAAATAGCGGCGGCGCTCCAGCAGCGTTGTGACATAGCCCGCTTTGCGCGCCTCTTTCACGATGTCATCCATATAACGACGCACACCCTGGAATACTTCAAAGTAAGCGTCGATAAACTTGGCAGCTTCTTTACGGGTAATGTTCAGGTTCTGCGACAAGCCATAGTCGCTGATGCCATAGACAATGCCGAAGTTGACCGCCTTTGCAGAACGGCGCATATTGCTGTCCACCGCTTCGGCCGGCACACCGAATACATCCATCGCCGTCTTCGTATGAATGTCCATATCATGCAGGAACGCATCTTTCAGTCTGGCATCATCCGAAATATGCGCCAGCACCCTCAGCTCAATCTGCGAATAGTCAGCCGCCAGAATCGACCAACCCGGCTCGGAAGGGACGAAGACCTTGCGGATTTTGCGGCCTTCCTCCAGCCGGATCGGGATGTTCTGCAGGTTAGGGAACTGGCTGCTTAGCCGACCGGTTGCGGCGATCGTCTGGCGATAGAAGGTGTGGACCTTGCCCGTCGAAGGCGCAATTTCCTTCAGCAGCCCTTCCACATAAGTCGATTGCAGCTTGGCGATCGTCCGGTACTGCAGAATCATCTGTACGATATCATGATAAGGGGCCAGCTTCTCCAGCACCTCGGCGTCGGTGGAGTAACCGGTTTTGGTCTTCTTGACCACCGGCAGGCCCAGCTTGTCGAACAAGATTTCACCCAGTTGCTTCGTGGAGTTCAGATTGAACTCGGTGCCCGCAATCTCATAAATCTGCTCCACAAGCCCGGCAATCGTCCGCTCGAATTCACGTCCAAGCTCTTTGAGTCCATCCTGGTTAACCAGGATGCCCTGCTTCTCCATGTCGGCCAAAATACGCGACAGCGGCATCTCCAGGTCGTGGAACAGCTTCAGCATGGCCGTATCGGCAAGATCCTGCTCCTGCTTCGGCACGACGCCGAGCACAGCCGCGCTCTTGGCGGCGACATGGGCGCCCAGCACCGCCAGTTCCGGCACCTTGTACTTCGCACCCTTGCCGAACACTTCTTCGTCCGCCGCCAGATGTGGCAGCCCGTATTTGGCAACCAGATCGCTTAAGTTCTGGTTCGCTTCGGTCGGGTCCAGCAGGTAGGCGGCCAGCTGGACATCATGGACCGCACCCGCGAAGGGAATGCCCTGCCAATGCAGGGCCAGGTCCGCGCGGTGCAGATCATAGCCGTTCTTCGGCGACTTCTCATCCGCCAGCCAGGCGCGCAACGCCTCGGCCTCACCGCTCTTCAGCGTCTCGAACGGCACAAAATAATGCTTCTCCGGCGTCGAGAGCGCCACTCCGATCACCTCGGACCGGTGAGGATTGTCGCCGTAGGTCTCCACATGCAGCGCCTTGACCTCCGGCAACGCTGCAACAGCTGCATCAAGCTCCGACCCGCCCGCAGCTATCACAATGTCAAGCTCCGGCGCCGGTGCGGCGACTTCTCCATCCACAGGCGCATGGCCGCTCAGATTCAGCCGCTCCAGCAGCGACTTGAACTCCAGCTTCGCCAGCGCAGGGCCGGCCGTGTCGCTCTTGAGACCGGAAAATTTCATATCCTCCCATGAATGGGTCAACGGTACTTCGCGGAAGATGGTAGCGAGCTTCTTGCTCATGACCGCATCATCGGCATGCGTTTCCAGCTTCTCCTTCATCTTGCCCTTCAGCTCACCGGTTCCGGCGATAACGCCCTCGACCGAGCCAAACTGGGCAAGCAGCTTGAGCGCAGTCTTCTCGCCGACTCCCGGCACGCCCGGGATATTGTCGCTCGCATCGCCCATCAGACCTTTGAGGTCAATGATCTGCTCCGGCGTCAGATCGTATTTGCTCCGGATTTCCTCCGGGCCGTACAGTTCGATTTCCGTCACGCCCTTGCGGATCAGCGCAATCTTCGTATGATCCGACGCCAGCTGCAGCATATCTTTATCCCCGGAGACGATCATCACTTCGCGGCCCGCTTCATCGGCTTCCCGGGAGATGGTTCCGATGATGTCATCCGCTTCATAGTTCACGATCTCATACTGGGGAACGCCCAGATTCTTCAGCAGATCTTTCAGCAGGGGGAACTGCTCCGACAGCTCCGGCGGCGTCTTCTGTCTCCCGCCCTTATAATCCTGGTAGCCCTCATGGCGGAAGGTAACCTTGCCCGCGTCGAAAGCGACGATCAGGTGGGTCGGCTTATGCTCTTCAATCAGGCGCAGCAGCATCGTCGTGAAGCCGTAGACGGCATTGGTCTGTTGGCCCGCCGTGTTCGTCAGAGGAGGCATGGCGAAGAATGCCCGGTAGATCACGTTATTTCCATCTATTAAAATCAGCTTGTCCTTGTCCATTATGCACCTCGTCTTCAATTGCTTATCGCTTCTATCTTACCACACGCCCGGCGAAAAAAAGAAGGAATCCCCCGCGACAGCCGGCCGCTTCGGTATCCTTCTCTGTTCATGTGCTTCCGTACAGTACATGATTTGAAAAAAAGGCAGGCAAACCCTCACCTCTTCGCTCAAGTCCGCAGCCCCGGTTCATAATCACTCAGCTTGCCTTCATAAATCAAGGTGAGCTGGCCGCACTTTCTCAGATCATCCGGCGTTACGAGGGCAGGCAGCTTGTTCCACAGCTTGATGCCGGAGCGCTGCAGAATCTCCGCCACGAACTGCGAGCAGAAGTAGGAATTGCTGAACTCAACCGGTTCCTGCAGCGCGACGCCAATCACGCCAAGCAGATTATACAAATATTTGTTACGGCTGCGTAAGAAGACATGCAGCACCCTTCTCATCTTCTCGACTTCCCGTTCTGTAACCTTAAGCTCATAGAGGACACAGGTCGTCTCCGGGTACTTGCTAAACGTTCCTGTCTTGATATCCTCTTGCACGAAGCCTCCGTTCAGGGGATTGCCGGGGTCCTTTCTTCCGAAGCTGTACAGCTCCGACAGCTGCCGGTCGAAGGAGATCGAAGCGTGATTGTACGGGGCTTTGGTATAAGTCTGGATGACACGGGTGAACAGTGTCCCGGTATTGGTAAGCAGTATAAAGACGGAATGTTCGGCAGCCATCATGCGAAATCCCCTTATCAAAAATGAATTCTTCCTTCATAATAACATAGGAACCTTCCATAAATTCTATTTTTCGACAAGTTGGTGATCGCGTTTGAACCATTCGATGCTCTTGCTCATTCTCGTCTTCTCCGCACTGGCGGCGTTTCATTTCATCTATTATATTGTGGACCGCATTCAGCCGGACAAGGACTATACCCCGATCGCCCTTCGCGTCAAAACGTGGTGGAGCATGTTCTTCATCTTCTGCCTGGCCACCCTGCTCAGTTCTGTCGTCTCTATGCTGAGCTTAATGGTGCTGATCTTCTTCGCGCTCAAGGAATACTTCTCCATGATCCGCACCCGCAAAGCGGACCGCAGACTGTTCCTGTGGGCGTATTTGGCGATCCCGATCCAGTTCTACTGGATCTACACCGGCTGGTACGGCATGTTCATCGTCTTCATCCCCATTTATGTATCGCTGTTCCTGCCGCTGCCGAGGCTGATCAACAAAGGAACGGTAGGGTTCCTCCGCAGCGTCAGCTCCACGCAGTGGGGGCTTATGCTGATGGTGTTCGGACTTAGCCATCTCGCGTATTTCCAGGTCGCCTCGCCGGAGTACGGTGCCGGACTTGTGCTGTATCTGGTTGTCCTTACCCAGCTCGGCGACGTCGTTCACGTACTCTTCTCCCTTTATTTCGGCAGACGCAGGATCGTTCCGACCGCCAATCCCAATCTGACCTGGGAAGGCTTCGCCTGCTCGCTTCTTGTGACTACGGCGGTCTCCTTCTTCATTGCCCCATACTTGACTCCGATCGCCCGCCCCTTCGCGCTCTTTACCGGCGCGCTGATCAGTCTGAGCGGGTTCTTCGGCAGCCTGACCGTCTCCGTGCTAAAGCGCGATCTGCTGATTGGCGACGACGACAAGGCGCAGGCGACGAAGAAGAGCTATCTCAGCCTGATTGACAGCCTCACCTATACATCGCCGGTGTTTCTCCATGTGATCCGGTATTTCTATGATTTTATGTAAGGGGCATTTCTTTAAAATAAATAAGCCGCCCATTGAACGCTTAAGATAAGGTTCAAAGGGCGGCTATGCTTCAATATTGTCCATTCCCGTTCCTTGCGGAAGACTACCGGTTCAGATCCGGCCGCTTGCCTGTCACCAGGTACACGACGCTTTCACCGATGTTGGTCGCGTGATCCGCGATCCGTTCAATGTAGCGGCCAACGAGTGTCAGCAGCATGGCCTGGGATACCGTTTCGGGCTGCTTCACCATGTAGCCGTACAGCTCGTTGATCATGGCACTGTAGAGATGATCGACCTGGTCGTCGTCAAGCGCCATTTTGTGAGCCAGATCGGTGTTCTCGTCCAGATAAGCAGTAATGGCCTCGGAGGTCATCGTCTTCACGATATCGGCCATTCTCGGGATATCCACCAGCGGCTTGATCAGATGCTGCCCATGCAGACGCAGAGTAACCTTCGCGACGTCCAGCGCAAGATCGCCCATGCGTTCCAGATCGCTGGAGATTTTGAAGGCCACGATGATCCGGCGAAGATCCTTCGCCACAGGCTGCTGGGTAATAATCAGCCGGGAGCCGATGTCCATGATCTGTTCTTCCATCTGATTCAGGCGAATGTCAGCCTGCACAATCTCCTGCGCGCGGTTCGTATCCTGCTGCTGGAGGGAGAATACTGCGCCTTCCAATGCGTTAACCACATGTTCAGCCATTTGGCGGAGCAGGCTGCGCAGCTCATCCAGGCTTTTATCAAATTCCACTCTTCGGATCATAAAATAGGGTATCCTCCTCGAATCTATATGTCTTCCGGATCTATCGTACAATCTCCCTCCACGCGGGGACGGGACTTAACCGAATCTTCCGGAAATGTAATCTTCGGTGCGCGAATCTTTCGGATTCGAGAACAGCTGCTCCGTTCCGGCAGCTTCTACAATGACGCCGTTCAGGAAAAAGACGGTCTTATCGGACACTCTCGCGGCCTGGTGCATGCTGTGGGTAACCATGACGATGGTATATTGTTTGCGAAGCTCCTGGATCAACTCTTCGATCTTCTGCGTAGATACCGGGTCAAGCGCAGAGGTCGCTTCGTCCATGAGCAGAATGTCGGGCTGAACGGCCAGCGCGCGGGCGATACAGAGCCGCTGCTGCTGTCCGCCGGACAGGCTGAGCGCCGATTTCTTCAGAAAGTCCTTCACTTCGTCCCAGAGAGCGGCCTGACGGAGACTCTGCTCCACAAGCTGATCAAGCTCTGCCTTGGCCGGCTTGCCATGAAGGCGAGGACCGTAAGCGATATTGTCATAAATCGATTTCGGGAAAGGATTCGGCTGTTGAAACACCATGCCCACCTGTTTGCGCAGGCTCTCCACCTCAATGTCCGCACCGTAAATGTCAGTTCCTTCGATGAGAACCTTGCCTTCGATCACCGTGCCCGGAATCATGTCGTTCATCCGGTTCAGCGTGCGCAGCAGCGTGGATTTACCGCAGCCCGAGGGTCCGATAAAAGCTGTAACGGCCTTCTCGGGAACCTGCAAATCCATATCCTTGAGCGCATGAAAGGCTTCGTAGTGCAGATTCAGCTTCTCTATGTCGATGATGGTCTTCTTGTCAGTCTTCGTATCGGTAGCCAGGGTGGCGTTCATATGCGTTCTCCTTCTCAGCATCTTCGGTACAAGTATATCCCCGGTTTGTTAATGACACTCCTGAGAAATGTTAACGCTGTGTAAAATCACCCATCGCCATCAGCCGATTCTTGACCTCCCGCGCACGTTCCGCACTCTGCCGGGCCAGGCGGCAGGCCGCCTCATCGGCCTGTTCTACCGCCCCGACGGCGGTACGGAGATTCTGGAAAAGGCTTTTGGCTGCGGCCACTTCCCCTGCCCCGCCGGCGATGTCGCCGGATGCGGCGCCGGTCAGCTCGGCGGTGCGTCCGGCCAGCCCGCCGATTCCGGCGAGCAGCGCGGAGATGCTCTCCGTCAGCCTGCGGGTGTGATGGGAGAGCGAGCGGACCTCGGAAGCTACAACCTGAAAGCCCCGGCCATGCTCGCCCGCATGGGCTGCCTCGATGGAGGCGTTGAGCGCCAGGAGCTCGCTGGTCTCGGCGATTCCGCCGATTTCGCCGGTGAGGGAGGCGATTTCCGACACATGCTCCAGCAGCTTCGCGACCTGGTCCCGCTGCTCCGCGATCCGTCCCTCCACACGGAGGTAGGAGGTGTGAACATGATCCATTTTGCCCGATCCCGTTTCAATCCACTGCTCCATCCGTTCGCATTCCAAGCGGGCTGCATCCGCCGCGGACGCCGCTTCCTGAAGCGCCGATTCCATGGAGCCGACATGGGTGAAGCTGCCTTCGACGGCAAGCCGGCGCTCCTCCTCGGCCCGTTCCTGCAGCCGGCCGGATAGCCTCATCAGGTCCCGCACCGTCAATACGCCTTTCAGTCTGCCGCCGTGATTAATTACGACGGAATCATAGAACTGCGACTCGCTGCGCTTCAGGGCACGTCCGATTACCTCTGAGGGATGATCGTTAATCTCTGCGGTCAGAGCCTCTCTGTCGGCAAATTGTAAGGCAGGCCGGGAGTAGAACAGCTCCGCTGCGAACCGTCCCGCAAGCTTGCGGTGAAACGCGTCGCGCATGAGAAGCCCTCCGGGAGCTCCGGAAGCGTCGGTTATGACCAGGCATGGGGCGTCGGGATGACTCCGGAATACGGCCAGCGCCTCCAGACAGTTCACTAACCCTCCCACCTCCGGAACCGGCTGGCAGTAATCGGCCAGCGCAACGCCTTCTCTTGAGCCGTGCGGCAGTCCGGCATCCGAATGAGACGTCTCTGCTTCAAGAGGAGACTTCCCGCTGGTCAAGACAGGATCTGACTGCTGTACCGAGGCTGAAACCCCATTCGTCCTTGCGCTTACAGGCATGTCCGTGCGGTCCACATCAGCAGCAGCTTTATCCGCCTGTGCGTCAGAAGTCCCCCCTTTAGCTGCTCGACGCTTCTCACGAAGACGGTCTTCGTTGCGTTCGGCTTCCTCACGCTGGCGCCAGAGAAGGTCCCGATCCACGGGAAGCTCCCTCTCTTCTTTCGCTTCTTCCCGTTTCACTTCTTCATCGCTCTTGGTCAGTACCTGCACCATGAATCCCTCCGATAGTCTTTCATTTTGTTTTCAGACTATAAGACAAATGTCATGGGAATTTCGGCTCATTGTAAAAAAAAGAACCCCGTCGCCGTTAAACGACCGGAGTTCTTTGTTTGTTCACAACCAGCTTGTAACCGACACCCCGAATGGAGTCGATATGAACAGAATCGGGGTCCAGCTCCAGCTTCTTGCGCAGCGAGCTGACATGCACGTCCACCGTCCGCTGGCCCCCGATATAATCGAAGCCCCATACGGCGTTCATGAGATCATCGCGTGTCAGCACAACACCCGGCTTGCGGGCCAGATAGAGCAGCACTTCAAATTCCTTGGGACGTAAATTGATGCTCTGGCCTCCAAGGCTGACTTCATAGCGCTCGGGGTAAATCTCGAGCTGACCCAGAATGATCGTGGAGTCGCCCGGCTTCTGCCCTTCCTGCGGCTCATCCGGGAGGCCGGATACGCGGCGGAGCACGGCGCTGACTCTTGCCAGCAGTTCGGACACGCCGAAGGGCTTGGTCATATAGTCGTCGGCTCCCGACTTCAAGCCGCGGACGACATCTTCCTCGGCATTCTTGGCCGTGAGCACGATGATGGGCGTCCGGATGCCTTGTCCACGCAGCTTATCGAGAATATCGATTCCGTTCATCCCCGGAAGCATGAGATCGAGGACAATAAGATCGAACTGTTCTTTAACCGCACGGTCATATCCCGCCGTTCCGTGATCCTCGAGCGTGACGTCGTAGCCTTCCTGCGTCAAATTGTACGACAGCAGCCGGGCCAGCGTCGGCTCGTCTTCGATGACAAGCAATCGTTGAGTCATAGATTCCCCCGCCTTATTATTTTTGACAAGCTCATCATATCATCGGAATGTTAACCGTGTGTAAAACCTTAACTTTCCTCTTCCTGAAGCAGCGGCAGCTCCAAGGTGAAGGTGCTTCCGATCCCGAGATCGCTGTCCACAGAGATTGTTCCGTGATGCAGCTCCGTCAAATGCTTGACGATCGACAAGCCGAGACCGGTGCCGCCCGAGCTTCTGGACCTTGCCTTGTCCACGCGATAGAAGCGCTCGAAGATACGCGGCAGGTCCTTGCGGGGGATGCCCATTCCCGTATCCGACACGGAAAAGACCACCGTCTCATCCCCGTCCGTCTTCACCCGGCTGGCCGCCGTTACCCGGACGCTGCCGCCGTCATGTGTATAATTGATCGCATTGGAGAGCAAATTCAGAAAAATTTGCCGCAGCTTATCCTCGTCGGCCTCGATGAAGAGCTCCTCTGGAACGTCCATGCTGAGGGAAATGCTCTTCTTCTCCGCCACCTTGCTGAGCGTCTCCAGCAGCGACTGAAAGAAGGATTCCAGATGAATCGGAGAGCAGTCAAGCTGCACCCGCTTGGATTCGATTTTGGACAGCTCCAGAATATCGCCGATCAGCCGGTTCAGACGCTCGTTCTCATCGTAAATAATCTGCAGGAACGAGTTGGCTGTCTTCTCGTCCTTGACGCCGCCGCCGAGCAGCGTCTCCGCGAATCCCTTGACTGCCGCGACCGGCGTCTTCAGCTCATGTGAAACGTTGGCGACAAATTCACTTCTCATCCGTTCAAGCCGGCGAATCTCCGTAACTTCCTGCAGCAGGAAGAGCATGCCCTGATAGCTGCCGCCCTGATTCATCGGTACGCCGTCCATCCGCATAGTGCGTTCGCCGGAATTGTAGAAGTTCCGTTCCTCATGGACCGGCTCCCTGTGCGAGAGCCCCTCCTCCAGAATGCGGGTCAGCTCGAAATGGCGCTTCAGCTCCCGGAAGTTCCGCCCGACCATATCGGCTGCGCTGACGTCGAGCATCCGTTCCGCCGCTTTGTTGAGCAGAACGATTTGCTCATCCTCATTCACAAGCAGAATGCCTCCGGTCATATTGTCCAGCACGCTCTGCAGCAGATTCTCGTTGTCGCGGATCGTGCGGAGCTGGGTCTGCAGGCTGTCCGCCATCACGTTGATGGCGCTGGCCAGCTGGCCGATCTCATCCTTGCGCCTGAGGGGCACCCTGGCGTCGTAATCCAGGTCGGTAATGCGCCGGGCCACCCTTGTAATCTGCTCCAGCGGCGAGGTAAGCCCGTAGGCGACCCGGTAACTGACCAGCGCGGCTGCGACGAACAGTAGTACAAGCCCGCCAGCCATAATCATCCAGGCCCGGTTCAGTCCCTGTTCGACGGCATCAAGTGCCATCGATAGCCGGATGTAGCCTTTGAAGGAGCCGTTCTCCGAGGCTACCTTCTTGGCGACATAGAGCATATTCTGGCCGATCGTATCGCTGTGGCGGATAGCCCGTCCGATGCCATCCTTGGCGGCCTGCAGCTCCTCTTCCCGGCCAAGATGGTTGTCCATCAGCTTGGGGTCCTTCTCGGAATCGCCGATAACCGTACCGTCCTCCCGGATGAAGGTGACGCGGGACTGCGTCAGCCGGCCGATTCTTTGCGCCTGGGCGGTATAATAGGCCAGCGCCTCGGAACTGTCCATGTCCCGGAACTCCATGGTCCCGGTAAGGAGATCAATCTCCCGGGACATATTGTCCTCCAGCGCCCCGACATGGGAATCCTTGAACAAATACGCCATTGTAAGGCCCGCCCCTACAATGGAAATACCGATCAAAATCATTAAAATCAAGGTAAGTCGGACCCGAAACGGTTTCATGGTCTGCTGCCTCTCTCTCCCTCTTGCTTCAGCTCTTTCTTCCGTCTTCTATGGTAGCCGGAAACCGGAGAGAACGCCAGCGGTCATTTCAGGAACGGTTAAGACTGAGCCTGGGACGCACTCCTTCCGTGTCCGGCCCATCAACCCCGAGCCACCGACCCTCTGCACCCGGCACTCAGCACTCAGCACTCAGCACTCAGCACTCAGCACTCGGCCAAAGCTGGTAGACCAGCATGACGGATGGCGGTCGCAAATCGACAAGCAGACTAACAGGGGCCGGGCATTCGATGCCCGGCCCTTCCGTATTGCCTGGATTGCTTGAATTAATTTACTTAAACACCGGCTCGCGGAATGCGGCGAGCTTCTCGGCCGAATTCTTCTCGACATCCGCATGCAAGCTGCCGCCGTGCGAATCCATAGTGACGATCGCCGCAAAGCCCTCGACCTGCAGATGCCACATCGCCTCCGGAATGCCGAACTCCATGAAATCGGCGCCGTTCACGTTCTTGATGCATTCGGCGTAATACTGGGCCGCTCCGCCGATCGCATTCAAATAGACGGCGCCATGCTCGCCCAGCGCCTGAAGCGTCTTCGCTCCCATGCCGCCCTTGCCGATGACGGCCCGGATGCCGAATTTGCGGATAATGTCGGCCTGATACGGCTCCTCGCGGATGCTCGTCGTCGGTCCCGCTGCCTTCACATGCCAGCCAGCCTCATCGTTCAGCATGACGGGGCCGCAGTGGTAGATGACGCCCCCGCCGAGGTCCACCGGGGAGTCGTGATCGATGAGATGCTTATGCAGCGCATCGCGTCCGGTGTGCATTTCACCCGAGAGAATGACCACATCCCCGACGCGGAGGGAGCGGATGTCCTCTTCACTAATCGGCGTGGTCAGCCGGACCTCGCGGGAAGGAGGCGCATCAGGTACCGCTTCCGGCGCTGCCTCCGCTGCGGCTTCGGTTGCCGCTCCTTCCTCCTCGACGGAAATGCCTGTTCCGCGTTCGTACAGCCACTCGCGGATTTCACCGGTCCCGGCGTCGAGCAGCAACCCCTGGCGCCGGAACGCCCAGCAGTTATACGCCACGGAGACGAAGAAACTGGCCGGCAGCCGGTTCATCACGCCGATTTTGCAGCCCAGCAGCGTCACTTCACCACCGAAGCCCATCGTTCCGATACCGAGCTCATTGGCATGCTCCAGTACGTAGTCCTCCAGCTCGGCCAGCTCCGGCACCGGGTTCGTATCGCCCGTCTTCCGGAACAGTTGCTTCTTGGCAAGCTCATAGCCCGAGGCCCGGTCGCCACCGATGCCCACGCCGATGAAGCCGGCGCTACAGCCTTGGCCTTGAGCCTGATACACAGCGTGTAAAATGCACTTGCGGATGCCGTCCAGGTCGCGTCCGGCCTTGCCCAAGCCTTCGAGCTCAGCGGGAAGGCTGTACTGGATATTCTTGTTCTCGCAGCCGCCACCCTTTAGAATCAGGCGGACATCGATTTGATCTTCTTCCCACTGTTCAAAATGGACGACCGGCGTTCCCCCGCCCAGATTATCGCCGCTGTTCGCCCCGGTCAGCGAATCGACGGAATTCGGCCGCAGCTTGCCTTCCTTCGTCGCTTTCCGGACGGCGGCTTCGATATCCCGCTTGATCGCAAGCTGATTGACGCCCACCGGCGTATGGATGATAAAGGTAGGCATGCCTGTATCCTGGCAGATCGGCGATACCTCCATCTCTGCCATGCCAATATTCTGCGCGATGGTCGCGAGCGCAAGGCCCGAGCGCGAGGCCCGGTCTTCCCGGCTGCGCCCCTCGGCTATCGCCCGGCGTACATCGCCCGGCAGGTTGGTGGATGTTTCAACAATCAGTTCGTACAGGCTGTCTTCAAACCGCCGCATTGCATCATGCTCCTCTCCGTCGTCCCGATAATCATGTGGATATAGTCAGATTCCATTCTGAATCTATCATATCATATCGGAACGGCGGCGATAGAGACTGCTTCAAATATAAGATTTTGTCAGACCGGTGCTTCGGCCAGGATGTCCCAATCCTTGAACACCGGCTGAAGGCCGCTCCGGTACAGCATCTCCCGGATTTCCGGCACGCTCCGTTCATCGGAAATCTCGAACTGCGGCGTGCCCCCGCCTCCTGTATGGCCGCCCACCTCCGTCGTCACTCCCGCCGAGATTTTCGTGATGCCCAGATGCACCAGCCGGTCCCGCAGCGCAGCGGGTTCGCGGGTCGACAGAGTAAGGCCCGAACGGGGCAGGAATAGACGGTAGGCAAGGATAATCTGCACGAGCGCGCGGTCCGTTACATCCGATTCCGGACTGAAGCTGCCCAGGTATGGACGGAAACGGGGAGGTGCAATGCTAATCTCGGTTCCCGGATAGCGGTCCTGGAGATACCGGGCATGCATGGCCGTCATGAACGCTTCGCGGCGCCAGTCGGACAGACCGAGCAGCGCGCCGATGGTCACGGAGCGGAATCCGGCCTGGCAGCCGCGCTCCGGCGCGTCCAGCCGGGCTCTGAAGTTCCGCTTCGGCCCTTTAACATGCAGACGGGCATAGGTCTCCCGGTCGTACACCTCCTGGAACATGGTAAGCCCGTCAACTCCGCATGCCGCGAGCTCACGGTATTCCTCAAGCGACAGCGGGTTGACCTCAATGCTTACAGACGAGAAATGCCTGCGTAGAACCCCCGCGCATTCCTTGACATAACTGACAGGCGAATCCTTCCGGGATTCACCTGTCAGCAGGAGAATATGCCTTAGGCCTGTCGCGGCAATCGCAGACGCCTCGCGATCGACCTCCTCCATCGTCAGCTTCTTCCGCGCAAAATCATGC
Source organism: Paenibacillus stellifer (assembly GCF_000758685.1). Taxonomy (NCBI): domain Bacteria; kingdom Bacillati; phylum Bacillota; class Bacilli; order Caryophanales; family Paenibacillaceae; genus Paenibacillus; species Paenibacillus stellifer. The sequence continues at coordinate 2,144,836 of NZ_CP009286.1, read as the reverse complement.
TCAACGCTGAAGCTGCAGTAGGTGCATTGATTGACACAATAATCCGCCACGTACATCGGCGTGAACAGCTGGACGGCGTAGCCGAAATGAGCACGGGTAATACGGTGCGCCTTCTGGGCCATTTCCTCCAGATACGGGACAGCCGCCGGAGACAAGAGGGCTAGAAGATCCTCCGGGTCCAGCTTCTCGCGGGACAACGCCCGTTCCACATCATTTCTTCCATATTGTCCGGATTGCTCACCGAGCGGCATACTTTCCAGCTTCAGAAGGGTATCGTAAAAGCTCATGATCCGCCCCTCCTAAACGCTCAGGAATCCGGTCAGCGGCGAGGAAGCCTCGGCCGCATTCCGGACCGCGCCAAGGCCTGCCAGATAAGCCTGCCGTCCCGAAGCGACGGCGCCGCGGAACGCTTCGGCCATCAGAAGCGGATCGCGGGCGGTGGCAATCGCCGTGTTAAGCAGCACAGCGGCGGCGCCCATCTCCATCGCCTCGGCCGCCTCGGACGGGCGGCCGATACCGGCGTCCACAATGACTGGCAGTCCGGCCTCTTCGATCAGGATGCCGACCAGTTCCTTCGTCTTAAGCCCCCGGTTGCTGCCGATGGGAGCGCCCAGCGGCATGACCGCTGCGGCGCCGACATCTCTCAGCCGGAGCGCTGCCGACAGATCGGGGCTCATATAGGGCAGCACGATGAAGCCTTCCGCCGCCAGAATTTCCGTAGCCTTGACCGTCTCCAGATTGTCCGGCAGGAGATACTTCTGATCATTGATCACTTCGATCTTCACCCAATTCCCCATACCGGCGGCTCTTGCCAGCCGTGCGATGCGCACCGCCTCCTCCGCAGTTCGCGCTCCGGACGTGTTCGGAAGCAGTGTCATATGAGGAGGAATATGCGTAAGAATATTTTCCTCACGGGAAGCGGGATCGATTCTCCGGAGAGCTACGGTAATGACCTCCGATCCGGAGGCTTCCACAACCTCCGGAATCAGCGTATTGCGGCTGTACTTGCCTGTGCCGATGAACAGGCGGCTGCTCAGGCTTTTGCCGCCGATATGAAAGAGATCCTGTGACATTGAATAATTCCTCCTTGATTCCCATTAGGATTTCATAACATAAGCTTCATGGTGCGAATTACCCGAAATAGCGATGATACAGCGAACGCGCCTCCGCCGGATCGCCGGTTCCGTGAACGAGGACGCGTCCGTCCGGAAACACCGCCAGCCGGCGGTGATCCGCTGTAAAAGAAAGCATGAACGGATTCCGCTCCACTCTTCCATAAGGAGCCAGCCGTCTTCCCCACTCCTCCAGGTCCAGCTTGAGCGGCGCGGGCGGAGAAATCTGCACCGTATCCCGTCCGCACAGGACAGCCGTCCTGGTGTGGGAGGCTGCAGACAGATACGGATAGGTCCGGCTCGTCCCGCAAGACGGACAATCGGCTCGCTTCAGCTTGTCCGTGCGGACGGACGAGTGACGGTTCGTCCACAGGTCGAAGGAGACCAACGTGCCCCGCAGCGCTTCCGTACGGCCTGACAGCCATTTCAGCGCCTCGGCAGTCTGAAAAGCGGCGGTCATCTGTACGGCAGGTCCGATAATGCCTGCCGTATCGCATGTATCCGTCCCTCCGGGTATTCCGTCCATCAGACAATGCAGACAGGCGCTCTGCCCTGGGACGATTGTCATCGACAGCCCATAGCTGCCGGTACAGGCTCCGTATATCCAGGGGATGTCCATTTTGGCGGTAATATCGTTCAGAATCATCCGAACCTCAAAATTGTCGGAGGCGTCCAGAACAAGATCGACGCCGTCCATATAGAGAGCGATGTCACCCGCTGTAATATCGGCGACGATGCCCTCCACTTCAACCGCCGAATTGACACTCCGCAGCCTTCGCGCGGCCGCAGCCGCTTTCGGCATATGCTCGGCGGCATCCGCCTCGTCATATAAATTCTGCCGCTGCAAATTGCTCCACTCCACATAATCGCGGTCAACGAGCGTAACGCGGCCTACCCCCGAGCGGACCATCGTCTCCGCACATGCCGAGCCTAGAGCGCCCGCTCCAACGATCAAGACCTTCTTCTCCGCCAGTCTGCGCTGGCCTTCGGCGCCGATTCCATAGAAGCGCTCCTGCCTGCTGTAACGGCTCTCCTCATCAGGTTTCATGCTCATGATCAGCCTCCCCCCACAAAATGCACCAGCTCGATCCGGTCGCCATTGTTAAGCGACAGTTGGTCATATTCCTCCCGGCTGACGATCTCTCCGTTCAATTCCACAACCAGTCTCCGGTCCTTCCATTCCGGAAGCCGGAGAAGCCCGGCTAGCGTCCCGCATTCCTCAGGGAGCAAGGTTTCCTCTCCGTTAATTACCACCTTCAACGCCAACATCTCCTTCCGTAATTTCCTTCATTGCAGCCTCCGCTGCCTCACCCTTCATTGCGGCCTCCGCCGCCTCACGGTAAGCTCTCGCTGCCGACACCGGATCTTCAGCCCCGCAAATGCCGGACAGAACCGCGAACCCGGCCGCTCCTGTACGCAGCACTTCTCCCGCCAGCTCCGGCCCGATACCGCCGATGGCGATGACGGGAGCCGGACAGGCGCGAACCGCTGCCTGAAGTCCGCCAATCCCTCTCGCAGGAAGACCGGGCTTGCTCGCCGAGGCATAGACATGGCCGTACAGGCAGAAATCCGCTCCTTCCCTTGCCGCCAAGGCCGCCTCTTCCGGCGAATGAACAGAGCATCCCAGGCGGATGCCGGGAGCAATCCTCCTTGCTGCTGAGGCCGGCAGGCTGTGTCCGGCAAGCTGCACACCTCCCGCCCCGGAGGCCAGCGCGACATCCAGCCGGTCGTTCACGATCATTTTTCCGAGCGGAACGCCGTGCTCTGCCATTTCCTCCACAAGCCGAAGCAGCTCCTTCGCAGTGATTCTTTTTTCCCGCAAATGAATAAAATCCACGAAAGGATGTACCCCGGCGGCAATCGCAAGAAGAGATTCGAGGTTCATGTCTCCTTGGGACACCAGATGGATCTCGGGACGCATGGATATAGCTCCTTTCTCTAGGCACTGTGCGCCGCTTCTCATTCCCAGATGCAAAAAACCGCCCTCCCGAAGGAAGGCGGCGGAAATCGCGTTAACTGAACCACAAAGGCTGAATAAACGTCCATTCGCTCTCACTTCCCTACGCTGGTATAAACCAGATCAGGTTCGAAGGGTCCGAACTTAAACGTTCGTCTCAGCCTTGCGGCGCCCCCAGTGTCAACGACTATGAAATTGAGTAACCACAGGTAGTGTAGCATATATTCCCAGCAAATCCTATCCCTTTTGTTATAAAAGGGCTGTACCGCCTAAGATTAGCCGCGTTCGATTAGCTGCCTACAATTTCGCCGCCGTTAACATGCATCACCTGGCCGCTGACATACGACGAATCGTCGGATGCCAGATACACAAAGGCGGGAGCCAGCTCCTCCGGCTGACCCGGACGCTTCATCGGCTGCGAAGCGCCGAACTCGCTGACTTTCTTCTCGTCGAACGTGGACGGAATGAGCGGCGTCCAGATCGGCCCCGGCGCTACCGCGTTGACGCGAATGCCCTTGCTTATAAGGTTCATGGACAGGGACCGGGTGAACGCCAGAATGGCGCCTTTTGTTGCGGAATAGTCCAGCAGCTGAGGGCTGCCCCGGTAAGCCGTTATCGAAGTCGTATTTACGATGGTTGAGCCTTGTCCCAGATGGGGCATCGCCGCCTTCGTCAAATAGAACATCGAGAAAATATTCGTGCGGAATGTCCGTTCCAGCTGTTCGTTCGTAATATATTCGATCTTCTCCTGCGGATGCTGCTCAGCGGCATTGTTGATCAGAATGTCCAGCTTGCCGAGCCCTTCCACGGTTTTGTTGATGAGGTCCTGGCAAAAGGCTTCTACACCGATGTCGCCGGACACGAGTATGCACTTGCGTCCTTCCTGCTCGACCTGGCGTTTCGTCTCCTCTGCATCGGTATGCTCATTCAGATACGAAATCACCACATCGGCGCCTTCTTTGGCAAAAGCTACCGCCACCGCACGGCCGATCCCGCTGTCTCCTCCCGTAATAAGAGCTGCCTTGCCCAGCAGCTTGCCCGCCGCCTTGTAGTCTTTAGGCTCATACTTGGGAGGCGGCGTCATTTCCGACTCAAGGCCGGGCTGGTGATTCTGATGCTGGGGCGGCAAAGTCTTCAGGTTGCTCAAATTGCTCTCGGGCATATCTCATTCTCCTCTCGTAGTTGTCTGGCTGGCCCGCACTTTCTTTAGGATGGCTGGATTAATTGCTAATATACCGGTTCTTTCAGTTGTTCCAGCCATTATGTAAATTTACTTAACCAATCGAAAAAGGCTCAAACAGCAAAAAGAAGCTGAGCCGAGGTCACCGGAATGACCGCAGTTCAGCTTCAAACATACGAGAGGCAGCAATTCTTTAGATAATCTCGTTAAACACCATGAAGAACAGCATCACGAGCAGCAATACCGCCAGCAGGGCGCTGAGCGTCCGGATTTTGCCGGTTTCGCTTGTGACATCGCGGTTCTCCTTCATGCCATTTGCGGCCAGGCGGAGGGGTTTGCCCATAATGCCGGCAAGTGCGAACATCGCAAGCAGCAGCAGCGTAACGATGATCATCCAGGGTACCGAAAGATCATCTTTCTTGGTCATCATGTAGCCGCCGGTCAGCAGCTGGATGACAAGCCCGTATTGGGCAAAGCGGTTGAAACCGCCGATCGCGCTGAGTGTGCCTTCCTTGGCCGCAGACGACAGCTTCTCAGCCTTGCTGAGAACAAAAGGCAGCACCAGATAGAAGCCGAGCGCCACCGTACCGATCATATGTAGAAACATTAGCACATGCCAGTCCATAACACGATCCTCCCAACATTACTATGATTTATGTTACATCTAACGATATTATAGCAAATCGACTATCATTCCAAAAGAAAAACCCCGCTTTATCCACATAAAGCGAGGTTTCTCGTTCATATAATTGTCAATAACGGAAGGATGGTCCCGTAACACATGGTCCAAGCCGTTACAAGTTTCGCCGGCTCCGCCCAATTGCGGAACTACATATGCTTGATGACTTCGTCAGCGAATTCCGAACACTTGAGCTCGGTTGCGCCTTCCATCAAACGTGCAAAATCATAGGTAACTGTCTTGTTGTTGATCGCCGTTCCCATGCCTTTGTAGATCAGATCGGCGGCTTCCTGCCAGCCCAGATGCTCCAGCATCATAACGCCGGACAGCACGACCGAACCCGGGTTCACGACATCCTTGTCGGCATATTTCGGAGCGGTGCCATGAGTCGCTTCAAAAATGGCATGTCCAGTCACATAGTTGATGTTCGCGCCAGGCGCGATGCCGATTCCGCCGATTTGCGCTGCCAGCGCATCGGACAGGTAGTCGCCGTTCAGGTTCAGCGTAGCAATGACGTCGAAATCCGTCGGCCGCGTCAGCACCTGCTGCAGTGCGATATCCGCAATGGCGTCCTTGATGATGACTTTGCCTTCCTGCTCGGCTGCTTTCTGGGCCGCATTAGCCGCGTCGGTACCTTCGGCATCCTTGATCTTGTCGTACTGGTTCCATGTGAACACCTTGTCGCCGAATTCCTGCTCGGCCACTTCATAGCCCCAGTTCTTGAACGCGCCTTCCGTGAACTTCATGATATTGCCTTTATGCACAAGCGTAACGCTCTTGCGGCCATGCTTGACCGCATATTCGACAGCTGCCCGGACGAGACGCTTGGAGCCTTCCGAGGATACCGGCTTGATGCCGATGCCCGACGTCTCAGGGAAGCGGATCTTGCTTACACCCATTTCATTTTGCAAAAATTCGATGACCTTCTTAACCTGCTCCGAGCCTTCCTGGTATTCGATACCGGCATAAATATCTTCCGTGTTCTCGCGGAAAATAACCATGTCGACCAGCTCCGGATGCTTGACCGGAGAAGGCACGCCGTCGAAATAACGGACGGGACGCAGGCAGACATACAGATCCAGCTCCTGACGAAGGGCCACATTCAGGGAACGGATGCCTCCGCCGATCGGAGTCGTGAGCGGTCCCTTGATCGCCACGATATATTCGCGGATTGCTTCGAGCGTATCGTTAGGCAGCCATTCTCCATATGTATTGAACGCCTTCTCTCCGGCGAACACTTCGTACCAGGCAATGCTCTTCTTGCCGCCGTAAGCTTTCTCTACCGCAGCGTCGAGTACGCGCTTGGACGCCTTCCAGATATCCCGGCCCGTTCCGTCGCCTTCAATGAATGGAATGACCGGATGATCCGGAACCAGGAGTTTGCCTCCTTCAATGGTAATTTGCTCGCCTTCCGTTGGCAGTTCGAATTTTTCCAGCTTCAACATGAATGTATAGTCCTCCTTATAAATGGGTGTGTGCAGCGTACGCTTCTTTCATCGGTCATAAGGCTGCCATCAACCATCTCAAGGAAAGAAGCATACGCCTGCCATTAACGCTGCCGCGCTAGCCTGAAGTTCACCTATCTTTCATCAACCGGAACATATTTCTGCTCCACCAGGCCCGTATACTCCGCGCGCGGACGGATAATCCGGTTATCCTCATACTGCTCGAGAATATGCGCGGTCCATCCCGATACCCGGCTGATGGCAAAGATCGGCGTGAACAGCTCACGCTCTATGCCTAATTGAGTATACACGGAGGCGGAATAAAAATCGACATTCGGCCGCAGGCCTTTCTGTCCGGTAACCAGTTCTTCGACCTTAACCGACATGTCGAACAGACGCGTGTCGCCTTTCATAATGCCGAGTTCGCGGGACATTTTCATGAGATGCTTGGCGCGTGGATCGCCGTTCTTGTAGACGCGGTGTCCGAAGCCCATGATCTTCTCCCGGCGCTCCAGCTTCGTGCGGATATACGGCTCGACATTCGACAGAGTGCCGATCTCCTCCAGCATCTTCATAACCGCCTCATTGGCGCCGCCGTGCAGCGGTCCCTTCAGAGCGCCGACAGCCGAAGTAACGCCGGAGTATATATCGGACAATGTAGCGACCGTTACTCTGCCGGCAAAAGTTGAGGCGTTGAGTTCGTGATCAGCGTGCAGCACAAGCGCCGTATCCAGCGCCTTAACGGATATCATGTCGGGTTGTTGACCCCGAAGCATATACAGGAAGTTCTCCGCGATGGAGACGCCCTTAAGCGGAGCCACCGGCTCCAGTCCTTGGCGTATGCGCGCAAGCGCCGCGACGATCGTCGGAACCTGGGCCTGCAGCTTGACGGCCTTGATCTCGTTGGACTCACGGCTCATGTCATCGGCGGCTTCGTCGTACAGAGCCAGGCTCGATACGGCCGAACGCAGAGCCGCCATCGTATTCGCATCCTTCGGATACAGCTTCATCTGGGCAATGACCGGCTCCGGAATCGCCGCAAAATCGCTGAGATCCCGTTTCAGCTTATCCAGTTCGGCCGTGGTAGGCAGCGAACCGAACCAGAGCAGAAAGACAGTCTCTTCGAAGCTTGCATGTTCCGCAAGATCGTCAATATCGTAGCCGCGGTACGTAAGTACGCCGTCCACGATCGAGCTGATGGATGAAGTAGTGGCAACGATGCCTTCCAGTCCTTTGGTAACTGTCATTGTCTCAATCTCTCCTTTGGCCAACCGGATAATCTTAATATTGTTCCATGTAAACATTTACAATTTGAAATATTTTGACCCAGTGCTGTACAGTCCTAAAGTTAACCCTTTATTTATCATACTTGAAATTGTCGGTTACGTGAACTATGTGGAAGCTTTAGGGCGCATCAAATGATTTTATCGGAGAGATAGAAAAATACTTCTTTACCGGGCGTTTCAAGTAAACGTTCTCAGTTTACGAGGGACGGAATATGGGCTGTTTTCCGGTATCAGGGAATATACATGGAGAGAAGAAGACAGGCTTCGCTGCTGTATGAAAGGAGGAACCGAATGGACCGGCTCACGCTGAAACGGGTGCTTCGCGCGCTCTGGGTCCTGCTCGCCATTCTGCTCATTCTGTTGAGCCTCTATGTGCTGCTCCCGCTGCTCTACCCGCTTCTACTGGCCTGGCTGCTCGCCTGCAGCATACGGCCGCTCGTGAAGCGGCTTACCCGGCTGCATTTCCCCTCATGGCTTGCCGTTATTTTATCGCTGGCGCTCTATATAGGCTCGGCCGGGCTCGTTCTGACCGCCCTTATTACTCGGCTGGTCAAAGAGCTCGCCATCCTCACCCAGACCTTCAACGAGCATGCACCGCAGTGGCGGGACATGCTGATGGCCTGGACCCAAAACGCCAGATTGCAGAATATTATCAATCAGATCAACCAGTTCTATGCAAGCAACCCGAACCCGCATTCCCCCTTGGGAGGACCGAACAGCAAAACGGGCGAAACGCTCGGAATCGCCTTCACCCGAATAATCACCGGGATATTCAATTTCATTCTCGGACTGATCGCCCAGCTCCCCTCTTTCGGAACTGTGCTGGTTGTCGTCGTGCTGGCTGCCTTCTTCCTGGCGACCGGCTGGGAACGAAGAAACTCGGCGCTGGCCGGGCTTCTGCCTGTAAGCTTCCGCAGCATGGCTTCGGAAATATGGAGCGATCTGCGCAGCGCCTTATTCGGCTATATCATGGCGCAGTTCTTCCTGGTCACCGTCACCGGAGCCATCGTGATTGCCGGGCTTGCGCTCCTGGGGGTGGAATCGGCTTTTGTACTGGGCCTTATGATCGGTGTGGTCGATCTGCTCCCCTACCTGGGCGTCGGCGTTGTCATGATCCCCTGGGCGGCCATCGCGTTCATGACCGGTGACACGGCGCTTGCCGCCGGCCTTGGCGTTCTGTATGTCGTCGTTGTCATTACGCGCCAGGTGCTGGAGCCGAAGGTGCTGGCCAGCACTATCGGACTCGATCCCCTGGCCATGCTGATCGGCATGTTCGCCGGGCTCAGGCTGTTTGGCGCCGCAGGCCTGATCCTCGGCCCCGTTCTGCTTGTCATACTGGGCGCTTTCCGGAGGGCTGGCGTCTTTCGGGGAATTCAATCCTACATTCTCAGCGGAAGGCTGCATTAAGGAAAGCCGACAGAGACCGGATTTTGCGCAATAAAAAAGAGCGGATTGCCCCAGTTCTCAGCGGGCTCCGCTCCTTTTTGTACCGGCAGTTTGAAAGGACCGCCGCTACTATCTTCTGTAAAACGTAAAGGTTCCGTTCTTCATCCTCTTCTCCAGCCACTTCAGCAGCAGCCCCCGGTATATGGTGCGTGTCAGGGGGAAAACCAGTGTAAAGCCGATGATATCCGTGATAAATCCCGGGATTATAAGCAGCAGTCCGCCAAAGAACACGCAGAGTCCATCCAGCATCGTCCTTCCCGGAACAAGACCTTCCTGCATCTGCTGCTTGCTGTCCTGCAGTACCTTGCTTCCCTCAAAGCGCATCATCAGAAGCCCGATCAGCGAGGTGGAGACGAGCAGAAGCAGCGTCTTGGGCGCACCTAGCCAGGAAGAGACGAGAATGAAGCCGAACAGCTCGAACGCCGGAATGATAAACAGCGCGGCCCAGAGCCAGCTTTTCTTGATCATAGCGCTCCCCCTTTCTGCTCCAGCGCAGACCAAATGGCGTTATAGGCATCCGGAAGCGTGCGGTCCAGCCGGACCGGCCTCATCTCCCGGCTGACCCAGGCATGAGCGGTTGAACCGGTGACCAGCAGCTCGCCGCCCGGAGCTTCACAGAAACCCGATTCAGGCACGCTTATCTTAGAATCTTCTTCAGCCGCCCGGCGGATTTCATAGTCGTAGGTGATTCGCAGCGGTGTGAACGCCGTCATGCGTGTGTACACGACGACGAGATCATCGTATCTGGCAGACCTTTTGTAATTCAGCTCCGCCGACAATACGGGAAGCAGGACGCCCTGGCTTTCTAGTCCGGCATAGGTGAAGCCCAGTTCCCGGAGCATTTCGGTCCGCCCGATCTCGAACCAGTTCAGGTAATTGGAGTGGTAGACCACGCCCATTTGATCCGTCTCTTGGTAGCGTACCCGGAATATGGCGGCATGCCAAGGTCCGGCAATTAGATCTTGAGATTTCATGCGTGACGACCTCTCTTCTTGAATAGACATATATCGCATCGGCGACCCCGCTCCTGGAAGGCTGACAGGCTAAAGACCGGCCTCCTGCGCAGAGGGAAGCCTCCTGCGCGAGCCTCGGGCTACATAGAGAAGCAACAGTGCACCCGCCCCGGAGCTAATCATGCAGGCAATATTCATCGTCTGCACGCCGCCCTGATTCAGGAGCACCCCATTGATCAGATTCCCAAGGATACCGGAAAATCCGGAGAACACCATGTTGAATACGCTTTGTCCAGTCGCCTGCATATCGGCTGACGTAATCTTGGACACATATTCAACGGCAGAAATATAGAAGAATCCGAACGACAGGCCATGCAGCGCCTGAACACCGATCATGACTTCAGGATACGGGAAGATCACCTGGATTGTCCAGCGGAGCACGTAGATCAGGGCTGCAAGCAGCAGTGTCCGCTCTGTTCCCAACCGGCCGATCACACGGGAAGCTGCGAACATGGATGGCACGTTGGTGATCGAAGCCAGCAGCAGTGCAATGCCCGCATGGCCAGTGGAGCCTCCCACTGATTGAAAGGCCAGAACAAAATAAGTTCCGAACGCGGTCATGGTCTGATTGACAAGAAAGCTGCCTCCCAGGAAGGCCAGAAAAATCCGGTTCGACACCAGCTGTCGTACACCCTGCGCGAACGAATGCGCCATCATCCGATTCTCCCCAACATCCTTCGGGAGGCTCAGCGCCACGGCAACGGCAAGCAGGTTGAAGAACAGGAAGGGCAGCCAAATGTTCGATACCGAGAAGTTGGACACATACAGGCCGCCCGCGTAGCTTCCAGTGGCCGCGCCAAAGCTCATCATCAGCCGGATACTTCCGTAGGTGGAGCCGGCTTCTCTCGCCGCCGCAATGGCGTAGGAATCGGCGATAGGCGCCTGGGTGGAGGAGAAGATGGTGGACACCATGTAGACCGCAAGCAGAACGATGAACATGTCTGACCGGTAAAAAACAGCCAGCAGTCCCGGAACGGCAACGCTCAAAATCAGAACGAGCCGGGTCTGCCTGTAACGGTCGGCAATGACTCCCCAGCCCGGCTGGATGACAATCGCAACAAGCGTTCCCACCGCCATCAGCACACCGACCTGGCTGCTGTTCAAGCCGTTCTCGGCCAGAAGCAGGGTCAGGTATGGACCGAAAATGCCCCCCGCCAGTCCTAAAACCAGGTAAAACACGCGCAGCTTAAGCAATTTTGTCATGTCTATCGGCTAAATCCCCTCTGTCTATTTTCACATATTGCCCAAGCCTTTGCCGCTCCAGCCGCATTAACTGTCGTATTCTCGAAGAAGGAGACGGCGAACCGATGACAAAAACGATGAACGCTTCGAACAAACGCAGCTTCACCCGGCCCTGTCTGGCTGACAAATCTTATCTGCAATCGGCCGAAAAAGAAGGCTTCGGCTGGGTTTCGGGCAACTGGTCCGGCTACGCCCTGTCCGGGGCAAAAGGCGCTTACCTGCGAATCTGCGGTGAATGGACCGTACCCTTCATCATGCGCACGCCCAATTCCACCTACTCCTCCGCATGGATCGGCATCAACGGATTTCAGAACAGCAGCCTGATCCAGACCGGAACCGGACATGAATGTGTGGGCGGCGTCATCCGTTATTACGCTTGGTGGGAAATACTCCCCGCAGAGGAGACGGTTATTGGGCAACCCGTCTACCCGGGTGACCGGATGCGCGCCGTTATCGTGAAGCTGTGCAAGGGCTAGTGGTCCATCTCGCTGAGAAATCTCACAAGAGGCTGGAACTTCCGTACCATCCGGCATTACAGTGGTCCCCAAAGCTCGGCCGAATGGATCGTCGATGCTCCGCAGGTCGGAGGAAGACCGTCCCAATTGGCCTGGTTCTCCCCCGTATCCTTCCGCCGCTGCCGGGTTAACGGCAAGAATCCCCGGCTATCGCCTGCAGACGGCGGCATCATGATCCAGGACCGCAAGGCCGCTGCAGTTCCCTCCAGTCCCTCGCGTTCGGGAGACACTTTCTCCGTGAAGCGGAAGCTGCGGACAGGCTGCTTCCCCATGTAGCCTCGGACCTCGGACCGATCCAGCCCTATTATTCCTTGCATCATTGTGTCCCCGCTTCATACAAAAAGCAATGGCAGGAGCTGCCATTGCTTTTGGTTATACGCTATCGTAAATTGCCTGAAATGCAGGTTCGGAGATTATTCCGAAATTTGTTCAACCTTCACCAGGTTCGTGGAACCCGAATGGCCGAACGGAATGCCAGCTGTGATAACAGCCAGGTCGCCGGCTTTTACGAGTCCGGAAGCTTTGCCGCCCTTAACAGCCACTTGAAGGAGTTCGTCCGTCGAGTTGGCAGGCTCGCCATATACCGGGAACACGCCCCATACCAGTGCCAGTTGACGCATTGTTCTCTCTTGTGGAGTTACGGCGATAATCGGGGACTTCGAACGGTACTTCGATACGACGCGAGCCGTATGTCCGCTTACCGTGGAAGTCAGGATAGCAGCAGCATTCAGGTCCAGTGCGGAGATCGCTACGGATTGGCTGATAGCTTCCGTAACCGTCGTCTCCTGGGCAATCTGCTGCTTCAGGAAGATTTCGCGATGATCCAGTGCGGATTCCGCTTTCTCGGCGATGCGGGACATCGTCAGCACGGATTCAACCGGATATTTACCAGCAGCCGTTTCACCGGACAGCATGATAGCATCGGTTCCGTCAAAGATCGCGTTGGCAACGTCACTTGCTTCAGCGCGTGTCGGACGCGGGTTGCGCTGCATGGAGTCCAGCATCTGGGTAGCCGTGATAACCGGCTTGCCAGCGATGTTGCACTTCTTGATCATGAGCTTCTGCGCCAGCGGCACGTCTTCAGCCGGAATTTCCACGCCAAGGTCACCGCGGGCAACCATCAGGCCGTCGGATACTGCAAGAATTTCGTCAAGGTTGTCGACACCTTGCTGATTTTCAATTTTGGAGATGATTTGGATGTGGCCAGCGCCACGGCTTTCGAGAAGATCGCGAATTTCCAGAACGTCGCTGGCTTTGCGAACGAAGGAAGCGGCGATAAAATCGATGTCCTGTTCAATCCCGAAAATGATATCGTTGGTGTCCTTTTCCGTAATGCCCGGCAGGGAGATGGCAACTCCAGGCACGTTAACGCCCTTCTTGCTCTTGATCGTTCCTCCGTTGACGATACGGGTCTTGATTTCAGTGCCTTGAATGTCAACAACCGTCAGTCCAATCAGACCGTCGTCGATCAGGATTGTGGATCCTACCGAAACGTCGCTCGGAAGATCTGAATAAGTAACGGAGATACGGTTCTTGTCGCCAAGAATTTCTTCCGTCGTCAATGTCAGATATTCGTCCTGTACCAGTTCAATCGGTTCCACTTCCAGCTTGCCTGTGCGAATCTCCGGCCCCTTGGTATCGAGCAGAATGGCAACTGTCTTGTTCAGTTCCTTCGATGCTTGACGGATCGTCTTGATGCGCGCTCCATGCTCTTCAAAATCACCGTGAGAGAAGTTCAGGCGTGCAACATTCATTCCGGCCAGAATCAATTTCTTGATGTTCTCCAACGACTCACTTGCAGGACCAATCGTACATACAATTTTACTTTTCCGCATTAGGTTTTCCTCCGTTTTTTTGTTTCTCTCTGTCTCACTTTTCCAACTACAAAATCTACTACAAAGTTGCCTGTTTGAATAGGAACTATGTCATATGCAGCTTAGACTGCGCCCTTTTGAATATTACTGCAAGCAGCGTACAAAATCAATGACTTCGCGCCTTTTTTTGGCAAGATGCCTGCGAGAACGCATCTGGCCGGGTAAAAATTTATGTCAAAATCTCTGGAAACAACACAAGCAATCTCTTAGCTATATAAGGCGAGGGCCGCACCTGAATGAAAGCCTGAATGAAAGCCTGAATGACAACCCGTTTCCAAGCTCAGCGCATAAAAAATCTTCAGCAGATTTCTTTGCGGAGAATGTTGCCAATTCCCTATTCAGGTTATTGTTGTGCAAGATCAGGAAGCATAGCCTTTGAAGTTTATACTTCCCTATATTAAAAAAAGACCCCGAAACGCTCGGGGTCTTTTGGTATTTCAGACACAGGGTGCAGAACCTGCTGCCCCTGGGCAATGTTATTCCGGGCTGAGGGCCGGCTCCTCCGTGAATGCCTCTTCGGAGACCTGGGTCTCCTGGAACTCGCCAATCTTCCGGAATTTCCGGTAACGGTCCTCTCTCAGCTCGTCTGCGTCCAGAACGGCAAGCTCGCGCAAATGTCTCAGGAGGGCATCCTTGATGAAGGCTGCCGTCGCTTCGTAATCGCGGTGAGCTCCGCCTTTCGGCTCCGGAATCACTTCCTCCACTACTTCCATCTGCAGCAGATCGGACGCGGTAATCTTCATCGCCTCCGCCGCCTGATCGGCTTTGGACGCATCCTTCCACAGAATGGAAGCCGCGCCGTTCGGCGAAATGGCGGAATAGATAGCGTGCTCCAGCATCAGCACCCGGTTGCCCACGGCCATGGCAAGCGCTCCGCCGCTGCCGCCCTCGCCGATTACGACGCAGACGACAGGAACGCCGAGCGCCGACATTTCCAGCAGATTGCGGGCAATGGCTTCCGACTGCCCCCGCTCCTCGGCCGTATTGCCGGGATAGGCGCCCTTCGTATCAACAAAGGTGACGATCGGACGCTTGAACTTGTCCGCTTGCCGCATAAGACGAAGCGCCTTGCGGAATCCTTCAGGATGCGGGCTGCCAAAGAAGCGGGCGATATTATCCTTCGTATCCTTGCCGCGCTGCTGGCCGATTACGGTGACCGGCACGCCGTCGAGCTTGCCGATCCCGCCTACAACGGCCAGATCGTCGCCGAACAGGCGATCGCCGTGCAGCTCGATGAAATCGGTGAAGATCAGGTCGATAAGATCAAGCGAGGTCGGACGGCTGTGATGCCGCGCCAAGTGCATTTTCTGGGACGGCGAAATATTGGAATAAATCTCCTGCTCCATCAGCTTGTAACGTTCCTCGAGACGGGCAACTTCATCAGCGAAATCGATTCCCTTCTCTTCCCCGAACTGCTTCAGTTCTTCGATTTTTTGGCGCATTTCAACGAGAGGTTTTTCAAAAGGCAAGTCCCCCGCCATCTAAAATCCCCCCTTCCCGTCATGCAGCTCCAGCAGTCTGCCGAGCATGGAGCGCATTTCCTTGCGGTGCACCACCAGATCGAGCTGGCCATGCTGCAGATTGAATTCAGCCGTCTGGAAATCATCCGGCAGCTTCTGCCGGATCGTCTGTTCGATGACGATTCGTCCCGCGAATCCGAAGACGGCACCCGGCTCCGCAATATTGATGTCGCCCAGCGAGGCGAAGCTGGCCGATACGCCGCCCGTCGTCGGGTCTGTAATAACGGATATGTACAATCCGCCCGATTCCCCAAAACGGGCCAGCGCCGCGCTTGTCTTCGCCATCTGCATCAGGCTCAGAATGCTCTCCTGCATCCGCGCACCGCCCGATGCGGAGAATATAATCAGCGGCAGACGTCTCTCGGTCGCCTCCTCAACGGCGCGGGTAATCTTCTCCCCGACGACCGAGCCCATGCTGCCCGTAAAGAATTCGAAATTCATAACGGCGACGATAACCGGCCGCCCGGCAATGCTGCCTTGTCCGGTAATGACGCCGTCCAATTGCCCTGTCTTGAGCTGCTGCTGCTCAAGCTTCGTGGCGTATCCCGGAAACTGCAGCGGGTCCACAGGGGCAAGCCCCGCATCGAACTCGATAAAGCTGCCCGGATCCAGCGTCATGGCGATCCGTTCCACTGCGTTCAGCCGCATATGATGGCCGCAAGACGGACATACCTTAAGGTTCTTCTCCAGTTCCTTGCTGTACTGGATCGATCCGCATTTGGGACATTTGCTCATCAGCCCTTCGGGAATTTCCCGTTTCGGCCGTTCTCCCTCCGCGGGCGCATCGTTTTGCTCCTGACGCGGAGAAGGCACCGTCGCATATTTCCGTTTTTTCTGAAACAAATCTTTGAACAAGAGCCGCACCTCTTCAGCCGTTTATTTGCGTTATGCAGCGTTCGCGCTGTCATGACTGCTCTAATGATGTCTTAATTCTGTGGTTTAGGGATGCAGAATCAGGTTAAGCACTTCCTGAACTTCTTCCAGCTCGCGGGAAGGCACCAGAATCTCGAACTGCTGCTTGGACATATTGATGGGACGACATTTCACCAGGAAGCCCTCTTCCGTCAGTTTGCTCTTAATCATATCCGCCACTTTCGCGGTAGGCGCGATGTAAATAACCGTCCACATGTCCGTTAACGAGGCCTCCCTCATCTCGAATCCAAAGCCGTATCCCGTATGATGGAACCATGATAACATAGTTTACTTTTTTCCTGCAACAAAGGAGGAAGCGGCAAGCCGCCTTTCGGGACCGCTCAGCGGTCCCTTTCTCTCCCCTTAAGACCCGACCTCGTCCAAGGAAACGGGATAAACATTCGCCCCTTCATGGCGGTGCGCAATCCGGGCCGAAGCCGCTGCGGCGATGCCTGCCACGAGATCGTCGAGAAAGACGTGAACGGCATTCTCCCGGTCGTTTAACATTCCGATAACACCGGGTTTCGTTTTATCCAGATAACCAAAGCCTGTCAGCCCGATCATGCCATACACGCCTGTTATGCCCATCGCCAGCGTCTCGTCGGCGCCATAGAGCGATTCGTCCGCCTCCATGATCGCCTGCAGCGGCTGGGGCAGCAGCTTCTTCTCCGCCAGTTCGTCGAGGGCGATACCTGTCATAAGCGTGTACTGCACCTCTCTTTTGCCGAGAACGGCTTTAACACTTGCTTCGCATTCCTCCAGCGCCAGGTCCGGATAGTAAGCCGACTGCAGCGTATGCACGATCCCTGTGATCGCCTCTATGGTTACGCCTCTGCGCTCCAGCAGTCTCACCGCCAACTCATAAGACATAGCGATACCCCTTTCCGCAAAGATAAACGCCTTGCGGCGTCCATTGACGCCAGGCGTTTACCAAGAAATGGAAAACCGATGTTAAGCGCTCAGCTTATACATGACAATCTTCTATTTCGCGTAAAGCCTGTAGTTTCCTAAATGTATGCGGAAAGGGGGAGAAACGTTCTTGTTTCGGCTGGGAAAATGCTCATTTCATTCGCAGCGTGCCGGGTCCCAGCAGCGCTTCGATCCGGCCTGCAAGCTCAGGCGACGGCTCGATCCGGTAGCTGTCGCTGAGCGCGATCAGCCGCTGGCCGCGCTCGTAGAACAGCAGCGTCGGCACGCCGCCGGGCGCGCTCTGCAGCAGCTCCTGCAGCTGCTGCAGCAGGCCGCCATCCTCCGCGGCGGCCGTGATCTTGATGAAGGCGCGCCGGCCTCCGGCATCGCGCGCCGGCTCCGCCTGGCCCGCGGCCGCAGCGCGGGCCTGCGGCGCTTCCGTCCGCGGCGCTGCCGCGCGGACGGCTCCGGCGGCGGACGGCGATGCCCCGCCCGTCCGCCCGACTCCCGCCGGGGCGCCTGCACGCGGCGCACCGGCGGCGGGGCCGCCCTGGCCGCGGCTCTGCGGCCGGGAGCCGAGGGCTGCGCGCCGCTGCAGCAGGGCGCGCAGCGTATCCTGGGCCAGCGGCGCGATCTCATCGGCCAGCAGCTTGAAGCCCTCGTCCTGCTGCTGTACCTTGGCGCGCAGGGCGAGGAGCGCTCCCCTCTCGACATAGGTGCGGCTCCGCTTCCACACCTCGGGGAACATCACAACCTCGCAGCGCTCGATCTGGTCCTCCCATTCGACAAAAGCCATCGCTTTGCCGGCTTTTGTCATAATTTCTTTGACGGAGACGACCATGCCCGCGGTCACCGCCGAGCTCTCATCCTCCGCCTCGTCAAGGTCCATCAAGCGCTGGACGCCTGGCTCCGCCAGCAGCTGCTCGTAGTCGTCCAGCGGGTGGCCGGACAGATAGAGGCCGAGCAGCTCGCGCTCCAGCTCCAGCTGCTGCCCTGCTGTGAACTTCGGAATATCGGGGTAGCGGATATCCCAGTTCGGCGTCTCCACGAGATCGTCGAACAGCTGGATCTGCAGCTCCTCCCGCTCCTTGCGCCACTTGGCCGCCGCATCCGTTGTCTCGTCCAGCATGGCGAGCAGCTGGGCCCGGTGGCCGGGCAGGCTGTCGAAAGCGCCCGCCTGGATCAGCGACTCTACGACCCGCTTGTTGCACAACCGAAGGTCCACCCGGCGGCAGAAATCGAGCAGGCTGTCAAAGGGCCGCTCCTTCCTTGCTTCCAGAATGCTATCGACGGCAAGCGTGCCGACATTCTTGATCGCGGCAAGGCCGAACCGGATATGCCCGGCCTGGGCGGATTCACCGGACACCGGCGTGAAGAGCACGCCGCTCTCGTTCACATCGGGAGGCAGCACACCGATGCCCATCCGCCGGCATTCGAGCACATACTCCGCCACCTTGCGGTGGACGCCCATGACGGCCGTCAGCATGGAGGCCATGAACTGGACGGGGTAATGGGCCTTCAGATAGGCCGTCTGAAAGGCCAGCACGCCGTAAGCGGCGGCATGGGCTCTTGGGAAGCCGTAGTCGGCGAAACGGACGATCATGTCATAGACCGCATTCGCATCCTCTTCCCGGTAGCCCAGCTTCAGGCTGCCCTGGACGAAGTGGGCCCGCTCACGGTCCAGCGTCTCCCGTTTCTTCTTCGACACGGCACGCCGCAGCAGATCCGCTTCTCCGAGCGAGAAGCCCGCCATGAGCGAAGCGATCTGCATGATCTGTTCCTGATAGACGATGATGCCATAGGTGTCGGACAGGATCGGGATGAGATCGGGATGGGGATAATCCACTTCCGCAAGCCCATGCTTGCTCTGAATATATTTGGGAATAAACTCCATTGGTCCCGGCCGGTACAGTGCCAACACGGAGATAATATCTTCAAACACGGTCGGGCGAAGCTCCTTCAGCACGCGGCGCATGCCCGCCGACTCCAGCTGGAACACGCCCGTCGTCTCGCCATGGCCCAGCATGGCATAAGTCGCTTCATCATTGTCCGGGATAGTCCGGAAATCCGGCATGCTGCCGGTCATCTCGAGGGTCCACTTCATCGTCCGCTCGATAATCGACAGCGTCCGAAGACCCAGAAAGTCCATCTTCAGCAGTCCGACGCTCTCCAGATTCTCCATGGAATACTGGGTCAGCGAAGTGCCTTCGCTCCCCTCCTGGAGCGGAACGGCATCGGTGAGCGGTCCGCGAGAAATGACAACGCCTGCGGCATGTGTCGAAGCGTGTCTGGGCATGCCCTCCACCTTCATCGCCATCCGCAGAAGATCGCGGGTCCGCGGGTTCCCGTCGTACAGCGCCTTAAGATCGGGGCTTGTATCGAGCGCCCGCGAAATGCTGATGCCAAGCGTGCCGGGAATGAGCTTCGCAGCCTTGTCGACTTCGCCGTAAGGCAGATTCAGCGCCCGACCCACATCGCGGACGGCGGCGCGGGCCGCCAGCGTTCCGAAGGTAATAATCTGCGCGACATGCTCCTCGCCGTATTTGCGGGAGACATAGGCGATCACCTCGTCCCGGCGCTCGTCGCTGAAGTCGATGTCAATATCGGGCATCGTGATCCGCTCCGGATTCAGGAAGCGCTCGAAGAGCAGGTTGTATTTCAGCGGATCGACGTCGGTGATATGCAGACAGTAGGCCGTGAGGCTGCCCGCCGACGAGCCTCTTCCGGGACCTGTCGCGATGCCCTGCCGGCGGCAGAAGGCGATGAAATCCCAGACGATCAGAAAATAATCGGAGAAGCCCATATTCTCGATGACGCCAAGCTCATAACCGAGCCGCTCGTACGCTTTGGCCCTGTTCTCCCCGGATTCCCACCCCGGCGTATTCGTGTAGCGCTCTTCCAGGCCCGTCTCGCATAGCTGTCTCAAGTATCCGGCTGCGTCCAGCCCCTCCGGAATCGGCGAGAACTCGGGGAGAATATGCCGCCCGAATTCCAGCTCCAGATTGCACTTGTCCGCAATGACGGCCGTGTTATGGATGGCCTGCGGCACATGCGGGAACAGAGCCTCCATCTCCTTGGCGCTCTTCAGATACAGCTGATCCGTTCCGATGCGGAAGCGCTCCTCGTCGTCCACCGTTTTGCCCGTGCCGATGCAGATCAGCACGTCCTGAACCTCCGCATCCTCCCGGGTCAAATAATGCGCATCGTTCGTAACCGTCAGGGAAATGCCGGTCTCCTCGGCCAGCGCGATCAGCTTCGGATTGACCCGCTTCTGTTCGGGAATGCCGTGGTCCTGAAGCTCCAGATAGAAATCCTCTCCGAAAATCTCCTTGTACCGGAGCGCCGCCAGCTTCGCCTCCGCATCCCGCCCGTGAAGCAGATGCTGGGGAATTTCGCCGCCGAGGCAGGCACTGAGGCAGATCAGGCCTTCCGAATGGGCCGCAAGGGCTTCCATGTCGATCCTCGGCTTGTAGTGGTAGCCTTCCAGATGTCCGATTGATACAAGCCGCATCAGATTGCGGTATCCCTCTTCATTCTTCGCCAGCAGAATCAGGTGATAGATCGGCTGGTCCTTCCGGCTGCCCCGCTCGCGTCGGGAGCCCGCTGTCAGATATACCTCGCAGCCGATAATCGGCTTGATTCCATGCTCGCGGCATGCTTTATAAAAAGGGATCGCCCCGTACATGACGCCGTGATCGGTCAGCGCCAGCGCCTTCATCCCGTGCTCGCCGGCCCGGCGGGCCAGATCGCCGATTCGCGCAGCTCCGTCCAATAAACTGTATTCGCTGTGCACATGCAGATGCACGAAAGGGCTCATGATCCCACTTCCTTTTTCGTTAAAGTCCATAATTCCATTTTATCATATTGAAGGGGCCAAGGCCCATAGAATGAAGGAAGAGCACCGGGACAGGCGTGGGCTAGAGACGTCTGCATCTCCAGACAAGGAGGACTTTATGAATATCTTTCTGAGCAAGGCCGTCCTCGATTTCTTCATCGCCTTCGGCATTGTGGTGGGCGGTTCCATTCTGGGAGGCGTCGGGGCTGTCGTGTCGCTGCAGCCTCCGACGATGACGATGCTCGATGTGGCCGACCGGATCAAAATCTGGGCGCTGGCCGCCGCCGTCGGTGGAACCATCGACCCCATGCGGGTCATCGAAAGCAATATGCTCGGTGGCAATCTGTCGCCTGCGATCAAGCAAATTCTGTATCTGGTCTTCGCTTTCCTCGGAGCGCATATGGGCAGCGAGCTCATCAAATGGGTATGCGGAAAGGGGTAGCGTCATGAGAGTTCCGCCCTTCCGGCAGTTTCGCCGCTTCTCCCAGCTGTCGGCGGTCTTTGTTCTCGGCATGGTCATCGGCTGCGGGGTGTACAATGCGGTGTACCATATCGGCTTCAACACCCTGTGGCTGGAGAATCAGGATCTGCGCGTGCAACTGGAGCAGTATGAGAAGGACATCCAGACGCTGAAAAAGTACAAAGACAGTTCGTCCGTAATCAAGGAAATCCGAATCCGGGCAGAGAGTACAGGAACGAAGGAGAATTCCGGCCTTAACGCCGCGATCGTCAAAGACATTCTCCGGGGCATGAGCGCGGACCTGGAGCCGCTGCGGGGACGGAGC
This sequence comes from Paenibacillus stellifer, assembly GCF_000758685.1. Lineage (NCBI taxonomy): Bacteria > Bacillati > Bacillota > Bacilli > Caryophanales > Paenibacillaceae > Paenibacillus > Paenibacillus stellifer. The sequence goes on along the minus strand of NZ_CP009286.1, from coordinate 2,123,126 downwards.
GTCTATGAGATCGACGAAGACAGCAAGATGGCCCGCCTGCTGCTCAGCGGTAAACTATACATCGTGCGTGACAAAGAATACAGCGTCAAAATCCGCACCATGCTCGTCGTGGAAGGCGTCCTGCAAATATGGGTGGAAATCGCGCCGCATACCCGGCAGTAAAGGTTCGTTCAGCCGTACTTTTTCCCCACACCCGACTAGAGGCGCATTTATGATTCCGTTCCGCGAATCCCGAAGCGCACGGAAGCAGGCGGACGGTCATGCATATCCTGGTCAGCCTTCATGCCGATCCCCCGTCTCTTGGCTACAGCAATGCGGTAAAGAACGTTCCGTGAATTACCTCAGGTGAGCGAAAAAAGTGCAAGGCACTCCCAGCAAAACGGATTCCTCCTCTGCTAGCAATACGGACCCCTTCTCTGCTCAGCAAAACGGATTCCTTCTCTGCTCAGCAAAACGGACCCCTTCTCTGCACCGGGCAGATCGGAGGTCCGCTTAGCTGGCTTGTTTAGCCTTCATCTTCCAATCAATTTGCGTACAAACGGAAAACGGAGAATCTGCTTCTTCATTAGCCGGCCCCGGAATTCCTGCTTGATCTTGCCATAAATGTCGGGACAGTTGCTCCGCGTCCATTCGTACATATACGTATAGTCATCCGTCGTTTTGGCGGAATTTCGCAAATAATACACAATCGTGTCATAAGCGGTGTTGTTGAACCAGCCAGTCATTTCGGCGCTGCGGTAATTGTACCTGTCGACAGCCATGTTGCGGATCGTGCGCTTCTCCTCCAGATTCCGCACCAGGAAGTCGCGGGACAGGTTAAAAGTAATATTATTGCCATGTATCCGGTACACGCCAACCGCCGAATCGATGAAGCCGGCGTCACCCACCAGCAGAGAGCGCAAGTAAATCGAGGCGTCGTTGACCATGTTCATTTGAAAAATATTCATATCCAGCAGCGCTTCCCGCCGGAAAATCGTCGTCAGGGTCGAAGCCGGCTTCCCGTAGCCCGGACGCTCGAAATTAAGAAAATACGAACGCCGGTCAGTCACCTCGGCAAGCCCGATTTCCTGCAGCTGAAGGCGGCCGCTGGTCGAATACTCCAGAAAAACGTTGGCGGCCACAAAGCTCAGGCCCGGCACTCTCTTGTGAAAGGCGACCGCCTTGCTGAAATAGCCGGGATCGACCAAGTAATCGTCGTCGTCCAGGAACAGGATGTACTCGCCGTCTCCATGCGCGCTGAATGCCTCCAGCCGGTTCGCTCCCGGTCCCCGATTGCTTGTGTTGCGCATATAGATGACCCGGCTCTCTCCGCCAAAAGCCTCCTCCATCAACTCGTCCGTGCCGTCGGTGGAAGCGTCGTCGATAACCGTGATCTCTACACTGGGATAATCCTGGGCCAGAATGCTCTCGATCGCCTGACGCAGGAAGGCTTTGCGGTTGTAGGTGGTAATGATGACGCTGATCTTGGGAGACTCCGCATCATCCGGCAGGCCGCCGCTCTCTGAAGCGGGCGCCAAGCCGTTCTTCAGTTCGTCCAGCCGGGCTTCCAGATTCAGCGCTTCATCCGATTCGCCAAGCCCGAATCGCCGCTCCAGGTAGAAACGGAGCACCTCCGGAGCATCCCTGCCGTCAGCCTGGCGGGCCACAACCTTCGCCAAAGCCGTCATTTCTTCACTTACGCCGGGCTGTTCGTCACCGATCAGCGCTTGAAGGCGCGCAGTCCAGTCCCGCTCGCCCGGCTGCCCCGCCGCATCAGCGTCTTCGCGGGCTGCGTCGGCCAAAAACCGGCGGCAAGCCTGCATCCGTTCCACTCGTTGCTCCATAATTACCCCTCCTGATGACGTTAGTTGCGGCTGTCAATCCGGCCTCGGTCAGCCGCTGACCTTATCCGCTGACTTTGACCTTGCTGGGAACGAATTTGGCTCTGACCTTGAGACCGATGCCTTTGAAGAGGCCAAACCCATACAGGAACACCTCGCGCTCCAGAATGGAGGACACAGCGAGATAGATCGGAAGGATAATTACTCCGAGCACGACTGCCCCCAGAATTATCGATAGGTACGAATTAAATTGGTAATCGACGAAATGATACAAATACACGATGCCGGCGAACACGGCGATATTGGTCAGCCATCTGCGGAACGTCTTCCACGGGCTGCGCTCCAGAAGCCTCCGATTGGCGTACAGGATAATGTCTGCAGACCGGTACAGCAGCGCGGCCACTGTTCCGAGCAGGACGCCGTAGAGCCCCATGAACTGCACAAGAATCAGCGAAACTCCCAGATTGATGCCTGATTCAGTCAGCGAGCGGCCAAGTGTATTTTTGAAATGGCCGGCGATATTGATTACATTGTTCGCGGAGGAGCGCGCATTGATGAGCAGCTTCTGGACCACGAACAGGATCGGCAGCCAGTACAGGACGTAATTCACATCGTTGACACCCGTCGTGTACAGGGTGATAAACGGCAGAATCAGAATATAGGTTACAGTCAGCAACGAGAATACAAAGGCCATGAAGTACAGCTCGTAGGCGTCATACAGCTTGATGAACCTGGACTTTCCCTCATGATAGCTCTGCCCCAACACGAACCGGAAGCTTGTATTCACCGTGTTGACGATGTTGTCGATGATCGTGAACACCATATTGTACATGACGTACACGCTGACGATTTTCAGGTTGGTGAAGAAGGTTAGCACAATGACGTCCGTGTTGCGGAAGATCATGTAAGAAAGCTCATGTACCAGCACGAAATTCTTCTGGTTGATTGCTTCCAGATTGGGCTTCTGGCCGAAATCGAGCCAGTCGTAATGTCTCTTCTTATAGATGTGGAACGCAACCATCTGCAGCAGCGTCACCGCGAAGAAAGACGCCTGTACGAGCACGATATCCACACTCTGCATTAGCAGGATAATGCGCACCAGACTGTTGATGATATTGCCGAGCGTCACCACTGAAGTATCCACATAGCTCTTGCCTTCCGCCAGCAGATACACCCTGAATTTGCCCTGGTAGTAGTAGTTGATCGCCCCGCCCAGGCCATTGAACAGCACGATCGCCATGACCTGCCATACGGCCAGCTCCGACTTGACCGCGAACGGATAAATCGCCGCGATGCCGATGACGGAGATCAGATAGTAGAAGCCGGTCTTCCGGTAATACATGGCTGTGGCAGACAGAATGGAATTGATGCCGCTGCGGTCGTTCTGTGCGATCGGCTTGTACAGCGCCTGAAGCGAAGCAGAGCCGACGCCGGCCTCCAGCAGCGCCAGATAGGCGATAATCTGGACAACCGACGATACCAGACCATTCGCTTCCGAACCGTAATTGATCATGATCAGTCTGGGGATGAAAATGCTGAGGACGATTGTGATGATCTGACTTCCCAAGCCAAAGACCAGGTTAAGAATACTCCGTTTAGCTTTCATGGCCCCTCCTTGCAAGAATGCCCGGACTCATGGCCGAAGCGACACCCGCCGCATCCTGGCTTCTTCCCAAGTATTTGTCCAGTTCAAGGAAGTGCTTCTCCGCCTGTGCAGCCAGTACCGATACGTTCAACCGGTTCGTCTCCTGACTGCGCACGACCGTATCGGGATCGAGAGACGCAATCGACTTCAAGTCGGCATAAGCGCCTTCAAAGTTGGCGTCTTTCATCACGTTGATTGTCTTTTCACTGTACGCGATCGGGAAGACCGGCTTGCCGAATACCCATCCGAGAATCATGGCATGGAACCGTGTAGCAACAATCATGCCCGACGAAGCAAGCAGAGTAATGGCGTCTTCGAGATTCGTCCGGTAGAAGAACATCTCTGTTCGGCTGTGGAAGGTTTCCGGGATCATGGCGTAGATACTCCGGACTGCCTCCTCATCTCCCTCGTATTCACAGAATGACATCAGGGAGACGTCGTAGCCTTCCAGAATGAAGGCGACTGCGATATCCCTGATTTTCTCATAATAGACCGTGTCCAAAGCTTTCAGATTCTCCCGCTCCGAAGGCTTGATCACGGATATAACGACCGATTCGCCGCCAGCGGTATCGGGCTTCGGATGCTGGAACACAATGTCTGGCGCCAGCCTTACATTCCCCAGATCCCGGAACAGCTCATAGGAATACTCATCACGAAAGCAGATATCCGTATAGCCGGAGAAGAGTTCCCGGTGCTTCTCATAGAACACCTCATCCTTGTAAGGACCAAAGTTCGCCCCCATAACGAAATACGGCTTGTTAGAGTCAAATATCTCCTGCTTCCAATTGTAATCACGCACCCAATTCTTTCCCTGCATGAAGACGGAACCGCCGATCTGCACTACGCCGTCGCAGCGCCTCGCGAGTCTCTGCAGCAGCAGCTTCTGCACCTCGATGCTCTTGAAGCTCTTCAGGAGCTTGCGGGCGCCCCGCACCCAGACCGACTCGATCGGGTAGATAGTGAGATTGGGCAGCGATCCGAGACAGGTTCTGTACTCACCCATTGCGGGTAACACAAAATTGGTATCGGGATATCTCTCGCACAGCAGCTTGACGAAGAGGTCATCTCCGAGGTTCAGCTTGGTATAAGCGTTGATCATTAACCGTTTCATTTCTTCATCCCTTCCGCTGGTAATGGGGCCGTTCCATACTTTTTCGAAATAAAAGACCGGATAAGCGAAGCACTTCATGGTCTCTATTTCTCGGTAAACGCCCGGCGTCACGGAGCGCCGCAGTCTGTTTATCCTTGGGTAGCCGAAGTCGGCAAAAGAATAGGCTCTTCTACAAGAAAAAGGGAGCGCTGTTAGGAAATTTTTCTGAAAACCGCTCTTGCTTTGTTCCAATTCTAAATAATCGATTTTGGGTTTGCAATAACAAGGCTGGAAATGTCAACTTTCGCACCAAGGCCGCCCTCCCAGAAGATCATGCCGCATAATCCTTAAGAGGGGGGATGGATATACGAAGGTGTAAGATACTATTTTCCCAGTATTTACCTGATGGTTTTTGGCCGCTAGACGTAAAAATAGCGCGCCGGCATCTTCATGAAGATACCGGCGCGCTATAGTTTCAGAGACGGTGTAGGACTCGCGCCTTACCCGTGGTCGATCGATTGAAGCATCATGACCGCTTTGGCGACCAGACTGTCATGGTGGCTGATTTCGATTTCAAGCTTGCAGGTTCTGCGGCTGCTCTCCAGCAGTCTCGGCGAAATGATCACGGAGTCCTCGATCTGAACCGGCCGTACAAAATAGGTGGACATATTGTCCAGCACATAATCTCTGCCTGTCAATTCCTTGGCCGCCTTTATGGCGGAATGCATCATCAGCGTCGAAATGACGCCCTCCGAAATGGTTCCAAGATCACTGGCCATCTGTGGCGTAATAAAGCCGTGGAAGAAGAGCCGTCCCTCGTCATCCCGGTCTTCAGCGAAGCCGTTCCAGATGAGGTGATCGAACGTCTCGCCCATTTGAGGCTGATTGCGGACATCCCGCAGGCTCTGCAGAACTTCCTTGCGGGTGACCGTGCCTACCAGCTTGCGGTTGCGGTCAATAATAGGCAGAAAGTCGATGCCTTCCCACATCATGATCTGGGCCGCCGACGCAAGCGATGTCTGAAGAGCAGCCGTAACCGGGCCGCGGATCATCATCTTCTCGATGGCTTGGTCCTCCGGCAAGTCCTCCACATCCCGGCGGCCGACGATCCCGATAACCCGGTTCCACTCGTCGGTGACCGGGAAGCGCTGCTCGCCGCTCTCCTTGGACAAGCGAAGCAGCTCTCCTACCGTACTCGTCACCTTCAAGGTGCTGATGCGCGGCTTGCGTTCGACGATATCCTCGACCAGCATGATCTTCTTCTTGATCAGACGGTCAAAGATCGCCCGGTTGATCATATAAGCCACAGTGAATGTATCGTGCCGCGACGAAATGACCGGCAGATCCAGCTTGTCCGCAAGCTCCTTGACCTCACGGTTAGTACCGAAGCCGCCGGTAACGAGCACGCCCGCTCCCTGCTCCAGCGCGAGCGAATGCACATCGTCGCGGTTGCCCACGATGAGCAGGCTGTCAGCATCAATGTAGCGGATCATGGCGTCGATTTTCATCGCACCGATTACATATTTATGGAGCGGCTTGTCCAGCCCTCCGGCTCCGCCGAGCACATGCCCTTCGACTATATCAACCACATCGCCGAATGTCAGCTGCTCCGAAATGCCTCTGGGCTTCTTCTCCACCCGAACGGTCCCGATACGCTCCTTCGTAATGACAATGCCCAAATTCTCCGCTTCCTTAACCGCCCGGTAGGCGGTGCCTTCGCTGACCGCCATCTCCTTGGCCAGCTTCCGGACCGAGATCTTGGTGCCGATCTTTAATTGCTCAATATGCTGCAGCAGCTGCTCGTGCTTGGTGACTGTATCGCCTTGTCCTTCCAAACTGTTACACCCCCGTATGCCGATCTGTACTATTCTGTATTCATTATACACGGGGATACGGGTTACGCAAAAGATGATTATTCGGGCAGCCGAATAATGGTGAAACGGCCTAATCATCACCGACCTTTTTCAGAATTGCATCATTAACCGGAGAGAAATCCTGCACAGGGTTACCTTCCAGATACAGGGATTTAAGGGCAGTAACATGGCGAAGAGGCGTAATATCCTTGATTTTGTTATGATCCAGCATAAGCACGGACAATGAGGTAAGCGGCTGTAACGGTTCAACGGAGGTAATTCCGCTGGAGGATGCAGACAGCCATTCCAACTGCTTCACATCTCCGATATGTGCCCAGTCTTCAAGCGGATTATAGCCAATGCCTAGGATCTTTAACGAGGTTAACCCGGTCAGCGGCGGAATATTCCGAATCTTGTTCTTATCCAGGATCAGTGTATTCAATGAATGCAGCCCGGAGACAGGCTCCATATCTTCGATCTGATTGTCCGAGGAAGATAAGGCAGTAAGATGTTCCAAGTCTCTGAGCGGCCCGAGATCGGTTACCCGATTCCGGTCAATAGTCAGCTTGGTCAGCCGTCCCAATCCCCCCAGAGGAGTCAAATCCCGAATCAGGTTATCGCTAGTGTATAATTCTTGAAGCTCCGACAGATGCTCCAGTCCATTCAGCGAGGAAATACGGTTGTTAGAGAGGTTCAGGATTTTCAGCGAAATCAGCATGTCGAGATCATCTGTCCGGGACACCGATCTCCCGCTTAAGTCCAGCGTTTCAATCTTTTTCAAATCCGAAAGCTTAATGCGCTCGTCGGGCCCCAGATTTAACATGTTGCGTACCGCCTCTGCAACAGCGGGTTCCTTGAAGACGGCTTCGTTGTCCCCAGTTCCGGTCTTCCAAAAGATCAGCCACCCTGCTGCCAGCAGGACGGCTAATATAGCCAGCGTTCGTATAGCATGTTTGTTTCGCATTTCGGCGGGCACCTCACTTGTTTGGTAAAAAACAGAAGCCTCAGCTTCTTGAAAAAAGAAACTGAAGCTCTGTCTCTATAGATTAATTATTAATAATAGGTATAGTTATAGGTTGTAACCTTATATCTCGTGTAAGTAAGCGGTCCTCCAGTAGCTGCTGTGTATGACACGCTGGTTCCGGTCAATTGATAGCTCTGGTTAAAAGTTATAGTTTTATAGGTATACTCAATTTGAGCCATATCCTCCCAATCGAAAAAACCTACCTTCTGCTGCAACTGTCTGGTGCTGCTAAGCACTGTTTCGCTATATGACATAGGTGACACGAGTGAAGAATTCGAGCTGTCATTGGCGCTAACATTTTCAGCAGAAGCAGCCGATCCGGGCAACACCAGAGCTCCGATTAATAGAACAGGCAAAGCTAATTTCCCAATCATACCTTCATCTCCTAAAATTTGTTAGATTGAGTATAGCATACATCATGTCTATTAATATGAGATTTATTGTCATATATTTGAATAATATGGGTCTTTCGTTCGACATGTCCATGCTTTTTGCATCATATCCGGAAATGGCCCATCAATTATGTGATGCGATCCCGCGCACCGGTTCATGACTGTTCTTGCTTCTAAACGCAAATGACCCGCAAGAGAGGCGCTGTATTCCAGGCGTCCTTCTTGCAGGTCATGATTTTCGCAGCAGTATGCAGCCGGCTTGTTATTTGGGATTGATTCCGGAATGTTATGATTTCTGCCCCACCCGCCCCTGTTTGTGGAGCTTCTCCTCCCACCGGGCAAGCTTCGCCTTGCGGACGGCCTCAAGCTGTTTGGATTTCTCCTCGTCGACCCCGATGATGAAATGCAGATGCGCCGCAATAATCAGGAACGCGAAACCCGCCCAAACCACCCCGAACCAGAATACCGGAGCCGGACCGTCCGGCGACAGCCGGGGCAGCTCGTACAGCAGCATGGCCAGCGCCAACAGCAAATACAGTGAATGCTTCCACTTGTTTCTCGTTCTCATCCTTGATGATCCTCTCCTTCGCTAAGTCTGTATTCTACTCTATGAGCCAAGCGGAGAAATTATGAGAGCAAGAGATGAAAGTCCGACAAATGTCCCGGTCCCGAGGCAGCTGGATTCAGAGATTGAATTGCTCAAGCTGTGTGGAAAATGGTATGGATTGATAACCGGAAAATATGAGAAAATAGCCCTGTTTCATACATATGGAAGGAGAACTTGGGATGAATCAGCAATTCAACCACCGCGAGTACCTTATCCGAAGAAAAATGCTATCAGTTCTGGGTGCAAAAGTACATATTTACGACGGAGACGGACAGCTGGTCCTCTACTCGCAAATGAAGGCGTTCAAACTGAAGGAAGAGATTACGCTGTACGAGGATGAGAGCATGCAAAGCGAACTGCTTCGGATCAAAGCCCGCAAGATCATCGACTTGTCTGCTACTTATGATGTAACGGACAGCGCAACGGGCGAGAAGATCGGCGCACTCCGCCGCAGAGGGCTGAAGTCCATCGTGAAAGACGAATGGATCATTCTGGGACAAAATGACGAAGAACTCGGAAAGATCAAGGAGGAGAATGCACTCCTCGCCATTATAAGACGCATCATCCCTTTTATTCCTCAGAGCTATCTTGCAGAAATGGATGACCGGGAGGCGGCGGCTTTCAGACGGAGCCCGAATCCGTTCCTGTCCAAGGTCAAGGTTGATTTTGCCCAGGATACAGGGGGGCAGCTGGATCGCAGGCTCGGTATCGCCGCCGGTCTCCTCCTCTGTCTTATAGAAGGCAAGCAGGATACCGCATGATTTAAGGTTCTATGGCACGGCTGGCTCTTTGGAGGATGAGCGACGGCGTACTAGACGTCCGCGCCGTACAAATGCTCCAGGCTGCCGGAAATGATTTTGTTCACGTCCTCGATCACAACACTGAGACGGCGTTCCGCTTCAAACAGCCGGCGGATGCTTAAATTCATATTCAGCACCTCGAACAGCTTCTCCATCTTCTCCATTTCCTCCTGATCCGGCATTTCACCGGCCAGCATCCGCGCCTGAAGCTCTTGCTGGCTGCTGCGGAAATTGTCCAGCATCTCCTTGCTTGGCAAATCGGCCTCAATGATCGCCATCGCCGCCGAGATATCGGCAACCTCGCCGCTCTCTCTGATCGCCTTGGCCAGTTCATGGGCCTTGTCATATACGTTCATGCTTCGTTCCTCCTTCAGAATGTAATGAATCCGGGTCATTCGAAACAGGGCCAATCACCAAGGAGGGCTACTCTCCATATGATGAATGATATGTAGACCCCAGGTGTCAATCAGCCGGCATCATGCTGCCTACCGGAAGGAGATCCACGATGTCAAAGCTTAAGATCCCGGTCCAAACGGTGCAATCCGGCATTCTGCAGGATAACGCCGTTATGCTGGGCGACCGGCTAATCAAGAAACTCAAAATCCCGGCCCATGGGCCGCTTCTGCTGGCGTACGGTTCATTCCGACAAGAGGTTACGGTCATTCCGGTGCCCAAATCCGACAGCTTGCGCGTCAGTGATGCCCTGGCCCGGCGGACCGGCTGGTCGGGACGGCGCTTGCTGAACGCCTCTTACAGTCCCGGAAACCGGACCTTGCGTCTGGGTCCGCTTATCGGCGTGCTCGTCAGCCGTGAGAATCCGGACCGTCCCGACCGGCCGTTCGGCTCGATCACCCAGTTCTGTCTGGAGCTCACCAACGCCTGTCAGGCACAGGGAGCGTTCGTCTACTTCTTTACCCCGGGGGCGCTCGAAGGAGCGAACTCGACCATATCCGGCTGGGTGTACGAAGACGGCTGGAAAAAGCTCAGGCTGCCCGTCGCCGACGTAGTCAATAACAGACTCACGACCCGCAAAGCGGAGAATAAACCTAGCGTACAGCATTTTTTGTCGGAAGTAAAATCGCGTTACGGCACCCATTTCTTTAATGAGAAGTTTCTCGACAAGAACGAGGTGTTCGACGCGCTGCGAAAGGACTCCTCCATTCAACGGTATTTGCCGGAGTCCCATCTGCTCAGCGGATTCGCCATGCTGCAGAAGATGTGCGCAAGGTATCCGGTCGTCTTCCTGAAGCCGGTACGCGGCAGCCTCGGTAAAGGCATACTGCGCATTTCCAGAGAAGAAGGAGGCGGCTATAAGCTGCAATCGGCCACGCCGATCGGAACGCGGAAGGTAAGCTACCCCAGCCTCGCCAAGCTGTTCCAGGCGGTGTCCCCGAAGCTGAAGACGGCCCGCTTCCAGATCCAGCAAGGACTTCCCCTGATGGAATCCGGCCGCCGGCCGGTCGATTTCCGGGCGCTCGTACAGAAGAACGGAACCGGCAAATGGGGCGTAACCTCCATTGTCGCCCGCACCGCGGGGAATCACCACTTCGTCTCCAATCTCGCCCGGGGCGGCAGCCTTAGCACGGTCCGGGAGGCGGTGGGCAAGAGCTCCCTTTCGCCCGGCGCCAAAGAGAGCGCACCGGTCCAGCTGCCACGCGCGGCGCTGGCTGTCGCCAAAAGTGTCGAGGCCTATATCCCTGCCCATTTCGGCGAGCTTGGCATCGACCTCGGACTTGACCAGTCCGGCCGGATCTGGCTGCTTGAGGTCAATTCCAAGCCGTCGAAGAATGACAACACACCGCTCAGCGGCGTGAAGATAAGACCCTCCGTCAAGCAGATGGTTCAATACTGCCGCTACCTTGCCGGTCTATAAGGAGGACGCCATGCCTGTGACCGAACTCGGCCTCTTTGGTATTTTGACCGGACCGGGAAACCTGGAATCTCCCGTCGCGGAGCCTGCCTTCTGCGAAGCGCTGCTGCGCGCTGCCCCTTCCTATGGCCTGCGGGCAGTGGTCTTCACACCGGACGGCGTATCGCCGGACGGCGGCTCGGTAGCCGGCTTCCGGCGGGCCGCCAGCAACTGGGTGCCGGCGAAGGAGCGAACGCCGGATATCGTCTATAACCGGATGTTCGCGAGCAGCCCGGAAGAAAAACGCGAAGCCGCCCGGGCGCTCCGGGCGCTCGGGCGCAGCTCCGACTGGTCGCGCGGGCTTCCGGACAAATGGAACGTCTACCGGAAGCTCCGGCTTCACCCGGAAGCCGCACGGCTGCTGCCCGAGACGAGACGATATACCGGACGCCGCGGGCTATCGCTCATGCTGGCCCGGTATAAGGACGGCGTCTTCCTGAAGCCCCGGGCGGGCATGCAGGGCAGATTCACCCTGCATGCCGCACCTTCCGGCTCACAGCCCGGAAGCCTGATCATCAGAGCCCGCGATGGGGCGAACCGGCCGCTGCTGCTCCGCTTCCCGGACGAATACAGCGGGCTCGCCTGGGCGGAGCGGTTCATCGGCTCCAAGCGCTTCATTATGCAGCCGTATCTTCGGCTTACCACATGCCGGGGAGAACCGTTCGACATCCGGGCCCTGATGCAGAAGAACGGCCGGGGACGGTGGGAGCTGACTGGCATGGCGGCCCGCCTTGGCCCGGGCGGGTCGCTCACCTCGAATCTCCACGGAGGTGGAACCGCGGAGGAAGCGGCGGCGGTGCTTCGGGAGCAGTTCGGCGCCATGGCCGAAGAGATTCTGCAGAAGCTGGAGCGGACGGCCGCTCTTCTTCCGCCGCTCCTGGAAGCCTCATGCGGGAGGCTAGGCGAGCTGGGACTGGACTTCGGCATCGACCCCGATGGACGAATCTGGCTGCTCGAGGCCAACTCCAAGCCCGGCCGCTCGGTCTTCAAGCTCACGGGTGACCGTGAGGCCGCCCGGCGTTCGGCCGAGAATCCGCTGGCTTACGCGCGCTACCTTCTGCTTACACGAAGCAGTTCTCCCCGCCTCTTGCGAAGCGGGGCGCTGCAATCGGAAGAATGAAACCTAAGGTGCTTAAGGAGGATTCTATAAATGGGTCTCACATACTGCAATGTCCACTTCACCAAGCAGCCCGAACGGGTCGTCTACGTCTCGGGCTCGCTGATGAAAAGCCTGAAGCTGACCGGCAAGAGGAACATCCGGGTCCGGCTCGGCAAAGACGCAATCCCGGCTGTAATCAAGCCAATCAAGCGCGCCGGCAAGCATCTGTTCCTGGCGTCGGGCGTCCAGCACGCCATCAAAGTTCCGAAATCAGGCAGCGTCTACCTGCGGGGCCTCCAGAACGATGAGGTGCAGCTCGGCCCGCTGGTGGGTGTGCTGTCCGACGGTCCCGGCTCCCCGTCCAGTCCGTTCAGCACGCGCACCGGCTTCATCAAGCAGCTGCTGCGCGAGGGCAGGGGCATGTGCTACATCTTCGCCTTCACGCCGAAGGACATCAACTGGCAGCAGGATCGCGTGAACGGCTACTTTTTGACGGACAGCGGCAAATTCGAACGCAAAATCGTCCCCCTTCCCGACGTCGTATACAACCGCCTGCCCAGCCGGCGGGCCGAGACTTCGCCGGCAATCAACCAGCTGCGGGAACGGTTCATCCGCAAGAGAATCCCGTTCTTCAACTGGAGCTTCTTCAACAAATCCGATATTTACCGTCTGCTTGAGAACGACAGCTTCGCCAGCCGGTATGTGCCCGAAACCCACAGCAGCCCGCCACCCGAGACGATCCGCGATATGCTGGAGCGCCACCATTTCGTCTACTACAAGCCGTCGGCGGGCAGCCTCGGCCATGGGATTTACAGGCTCACCTACTTGCCCAAGCGCGGTTATTTCGCCCGCTACCGGAGGGACGGCAAAAATGTGCTGCTGCGCTTCGGCACCTTCGACAGCCTGATGCGGCTGCTGCAGTCCAGACACGGAAAGACCCTGCAGAGCTATGTCGTCCAGCAGGGCATCCGCCTGATCGAAATCGACGGCTGCCCCATCGACTTCCGGTTCCACATGCACAAGAACGGGAACAACCAGTGGGTCGTCGTCGGAATCGGCGCCAAGAAAGCGGGACGCGGCAGCGTAACGACCCACCTCAAGAACGGCGGATCGCTGTTGACGCCTCAGCAGGCGCTCGGCCGCGTATTCGGCGCAAGAGCAGATGAAGTGCTTCAGCAAGCCAAGCAGACCGCCATCCGTCTCGCGGAGTCGCTCGAAACCCAGCAGCGGCATCTGCTGGGCGAAATCGGCTTCGATCTAGGCATCGACCAGGAGGAGAACATATGGATGTTCGAGGCGAACGCCAAGCCCGGCCGCTCCATCTTCCGCCATCCGTCCCTCCGTGCCGAAGGCAAGGCCTCGATCCAGCATATCCTGGAGCACTGCCTCTACCTCAGCAAGTTCCGGAGGAGGGATGATATGTGAATATGCGGACAAATGACGGCAAGCCCGTCGTGGCGATCCTGACGATCGCCGACAAGACCCGCCTGTTCCGGGGCAACCACAAAAATTTCCGTGACATTATCCGGACTGGCAACGATATGGGTTTCCTCGCCTACGTGGTGACCGTGCGCGACCTGAAGCTGGATCGTCCGTCGATCAACGGCTATGTTCCCGGCCCAGGCAAAACATGGATCTCGGCGGAGCTTCCTTCGCCCCAGGTGATCTACAACCGCATCCCGGCCCGGGAGGATGAAGCAAAGCCGTCCGTCGCCCGAAAAATCGCCGAATGTCTGGAATATCCGGGCATTCGGCTGTACAATCCTTACTTTTTCAACAAATGGAATCTGTTCGAATGGCTCAAAGAGTCCCGGGCGGCCTTTCGCCATGTACCGGCAACCAGGCGCTTAAGAAACGGCCGTACACTCTCAGTGATGCTGAAGAATCATCACGGCCTCTACTTGAAGCCAGAGAGCGGCAAAGCCGGGAAGGGGATCATGCGGATCAGGTTTACCGAAGACAGCCCGCTTCCCTACCGCCTGCAAATTCAAAGCGAGAGAAAGAGCGCGACCTACAAGTCCGGTTCCATAGAACGGCTATGGTCCCGCATTGAGAAGGAAACGGGAAGAACGCACTATATCGCCCAGGAGATGATTGAGCTGGCAACCTACAAGGGCCGGCCCTTCGACCTGCGCGTACTGCTGCAGAAGAACGGCAGGGGCGGCTGGGGAGTCACCGGGATCGGTGCCAGACTGGCAGGCGCCCGCAGCATTACCACACATGTCCCGCGCGGCGGCTCGGTCGAGAATCCGTCGAGCATGCTGGAAGCGATGTTCGGACCCGACAAGGCTTCCGCGACCTTGAAGAACGTCACCTCCACCGCCCTCTTGATCGCCCGCCAGATCGAACGGTCCTCCGGCCATACTCTCGGGGAGATGTCGATGGATCTGGGCGTCGACGACAAGGGCGGGCTGTGGTTCTTCGAGGCCAATTCCCGTCCGATGAAGTTCGATGAGCCGGAAATCCGCAAGCTGTCGCTGGAGCGGATCTTTCAGTACAGCCATTATTTGGTCCGGCAGTCCGCCGGCTCCCGCTAGAGCTTGAAGGAAGACCAAGATCCCAATACCAATGCAAGAAGGTGAATGTCCTTGTCCCAACCCGTCTTAGGCATTCTTACCCTGTATCTGAACAACGCCAGGCAGCTTGAAGAGAAGCCGGTGTACCGCAAAATGATTGTCGAAGGCCGCAAGCTCGGCCTCGATGTCTTCGTCTTTACGCCCGCCGATGTCGACAACCGCGGCCAGCGGGTTCATGCGCTCATATTCGACCCGGGTGCGGGACGGTGGAGCCGGGGATGGCGCCCGTTCCCCGACATGATCTACGACCGCTGCCGCATTCAGCGAAGCGCACGATTCCAGCAGTTGTTGGAATTCCGATCCAAATACAGCCATCTCGCCTTTCTCAACCGCCCGCTCCGCAACAAGTGGACGATTCATCAGACCTTTGAGCAGAAGTCGCGATTCCGGCCGCATCTCCCTGACACGCTGCTGTACCGTTCATCCGCCGATCTCCGCCGGATGCTGAAGGAGAATCCGGTTCTCTACATTAAACCGATCAACGGAACCGGCGGCAGAGGCATTCTCCGCATCGAGCGGCCGAAGCATCCGGCGGGCCGCTTCGATATGCAGGGCCGGCGCCAGAACCGGCAGATCATCGCACCCCGCAGGGTGTCGCTGACGGAGCTGGAGGCGATCGTCCGGAGATGGTGTCTCGGAGGCCGGTTCCTGATCCAGCAGGGCATCCCGCTTCGTCTGCCGGACGGCCGGGTTCATGATTACCGGATGCTGGTCCAGAAGAACGGCGAGGGGAAATGGGAGCTGACCGGCATGGCCGGCCGGGTGGGCGCCCGCCGGAGTGTGACGTCCAACCTGCATGGCGGAGGCCATGCGGCGAGGGCCGAGACGCTGCTGAAGGAATGGCTCGGCAGCGGAGAGAAGGCGGCCCAGGTGATCCAGAGCGCCGGGAAGCTCGGCCTTGACGCCGCAGCCTTTCTGGAGGAGAGCTTCGGGGCGCTGTGTGAGCTGGCGCTCGATCTCGCCATCGACCGTGAAGGCCGGATCTATATTCTGGAGGTTAATCCGAAGCCGGCCCGCGAGGTGTTCTTCCGGGCCGGTGAATCGGATACGTACCGCAAGGCGCTGCGGCGGCCGCTGGAATACGCCCTCTGGTTGTACCGCAACAAAGTCGCGCCCCCTCCTCCGAAGAAATCGGCGGAGGAATAACTGCAATCAAGTGACAAAGATACAAAGAGGCCGCTCCTGCCCAGCCTTTCGGCGGGCGGAAGCGGCCCTTCGCGCGCAGCGCTCGTGATGATGATTCACAGCTGATGATTTTCTCGCTCGGCTAATTACTCGGCACTGTCGTACAGTCCAATCAGCTCATCGAAGGAGCTGATGATGACATCCGATCCCTTCAGCTCTTCATCGCGTCCGAAGCCCGCGTATCCGCAGCCTATGACAGTCTGTCCGTTCTCCTTACCGGCCTGAACATCAGACGAGCGGTCACCCACCATCCAGGCCTTGCCGATTCCGAAATGGTCCAGCAGAAGCCGCAGCAGCTGAACTTTGGTCGAGGTCCCCTGCCCCCCGGCGCTGTACAAGCCTTCGAAGACATCCTGCAGCCGGTGTACCGTGACGATGCTGTGGATATAATCCTCAAGCCCGTTGCTGCATACGAACAGGCGCACTCCCCGTTCCTTCAGCTTCCGGAGCGTCCCTTCCACGCCGGGATACAGCGTGGAGATTCCCGCCTTAAGCCCTTCGATTTCCAGCTTCAGCAAAATCTCGTCCGCCCGGCGGTGAACCGCTTCGTCAACATCCGGCATTACGTTCTTCCAAATCTCGGACAGCAGCTGTCCGAGGCCGCTCAAGATCCGTTCCTCAGGCGGCGTCGGTCCGGAATACAAGCCCTCTTCTCTTAAGATATCGAACATTTTGTGATAAGCCGGCAGCAGCAGGCTTTCCGTCTGGAACAGCGTGCCGTCCATATCGAAGATTATCGCTTCAGGCTTCGCCAGGCTGACTGGCACATCTCGCTGCCCGGTTTCTCTAGCCATCGTACATTTCCCTCCCGTGGTGTCGCGGGAATTCACCAAGCTTCCCGGTCCCTGTCTTTTTTCACGCCCTATCATAATGAAAACTGGCGGCAATGTCCATCATGACACTGAAGCAGCGGCGTATGATGATGTCAAACAAATGCCCTTTGCCATTTATATATCGTTCTGTTATATTTATAATTGTTATATTTCAATTCGATATATAAATGGAGGCAAACCTATGACCAAAACGATTCTATTGTTCCTGAAGCATCCGTTGACTGTGGTCGGAATCATCACCGCCGTCTTGTTTCAAGTCTTTTTCAGCACGATCTGGATTACCGGCTATGATCATGTAACCGACCGCGTGAACAAGCTGCCGGTTGCCATTGTGAATGAAGACGGATCGGCGTCCAAGCCGCTTGCTGACGGAATCGCGGCTTCGCTGACCTTTGAAACCCGCTATCCGATGACCCTGACGGCTGCGAAGGAAGCGCTGGAGAACCGGAAAATCCGCATGATCGTCGTTATTCCCAAAGGCTTCTCCGGCTCACTGGCCGATTCCGCCGCGCATCCCTCCATCACTTACTACATCAATGCCTCCAACCCGTCGATGGTCTCTACAGCCATGGGAACCGCAGCTGGCAAAATTACGGCTTCACTGAACGGTCATGTCAATGAAACCATGCTGGACAGTCTTGTCAAATCCCTGAGCCTTCTGGAGCAGCAGGCCGGCATCCTGAAGAACAGCATTACCGGACGTATCTCGTCCAATGTCGTAACTCTGCATCCCGTCGACAATTTCGCCAAGCTTATGGTCCCGCTCATGTTCGTTACCGCCTCCTTCACCGGGGCTATGATGCTTGCGATGAATCTTGCGAAAGCCTCCACCCTCCTGGAGGGTAAGTCCGGCAAGTGGCAGAGACTGGCGGCTCGTTTTGTCATCACCGGCGTCACGGCGGCTCTTGTATCGCTTACCGGAGCGGGCATGACCTACGGCCTCGGCATTTCAGCCGAACGGGGGTTCCTGGCGCTCTGGGCGTTCGAGTTCGTCGTCATTCTCGCCTGCATGTTCGTGGCCCAAATGTCGCTGTTCCTCCTCGGCGATATCGGCGCCTGGGTGAATATCGCCCTGCTGTCCATCCAGATGC
Organism: Paenibacillus stellifer; assembly: GCF_000758685.1. Classification (NCBI taxonomy): domain Bacteria; kingdom Bacillati; phylum Bacillota; class Bacilli; order Caryophanales; family Paenibacillaceae; genus Paenibacillus; species Paenibacillus stellifer. Next base: position 2,105,202 of record NZ_CP009286.1, on the reverse strand, counting down.
TCTCCTCGGGAGCTACGATTCCCCGGGAAGTGCTGTCTCCCTTGTATAACGCAGTCGGCACGGTCTTTCCAGCTTACTATGCCGTGGATGGCATCATGAATCTCATCATCGGTGGCCCGGGGCTTGGCCGGGATTTCACCGGACTCGTTCTGATCGGCGGTGCGGCTGCGGCGCTGTGCATCCTCCTGACCGGTCTTCGACGGGACCGCGCGGCTGCGCCCCAGCCTTCGCCCTCAGCCGAATCTACTGCAAGCATCTCCTGACGCAAGCGGATGAAGGCCGGTTGGCTTCCTGATGAAAGCCTTGCCTTTTGCCCGGGACGCAGGTTATGGTATGTTAAGATTCAAGAAGAAACAGGCTGAAAAGGGGCGGCAGCATTCATGAACACACAGGACGTCATACTTGGTCTGCTATGTAAGGAGCCGCGTTCCGGCTATGATATCAAGCAGCACTTCGAGCAATACTTCTCGTTCTTCTTCGATGCGAGCTACGGAACCATCTATCCCACGCTGACCAAAATGGAAGGCCTCGAACTGATCACAAAGGAATCCATCAGGCAAGAGGGCAAGCCGGACAAAAATGTATACACCGTGACGGAGAAAGGCAAAGAGCATTTCCGGGAATATTTGGAGAGGGCGGCTGAACCGGAGCTGCTCCGGTCCGACTTTCTGATGCATCTCTATTTCGGGGATATGGCGGACCCGGAGGCGATGAACGGTATAATCCGCCGTGCGCTTGAGGAGAAGAAGCGGATGTATGACGATCTTGAAGACAAGTACCGGAAGCTCGACTCCGTCACCGGTCCGTATCAGAAGCTGTGTATGGAGCTCGGACTTGTGCAGTACAAAGCGTTCATCGTCAAGCTTGAGGAGATGCTGGGGAAATCCGGCGACTGAAGCAAATAACGGCAGGCGGCTGCTCCTCTTCGGAAACAGCCGGTCTGCCGTTATAATTACTATTAAATGGTCTTAATGATCGAAATCGGTTAATGGAATCAGTTCTGTTTATTAAAGCTCTCAAGCAGTTCATCCAGAATGTCTCGGCTGACCATTTTACCTTTGAAGTTGATCAGGTTCTCCGAGCTTCCGGAGAAAATACAGGTTGGTTCATATTTTCTAAGAATAATCTTCTCGCCGTCGACAAAAATTTCAAGCGGATCCTTGATGTCGATCCCCATGGTACGGCGCAGCTCAATCGGAATCACGATGCGTCCCAGTTCGTCTACTTTTCTAACAATTCCTGTTGCCTTCATCCCAAGTATCCTCCTCGATATCACACTATATATAGGCTTTACAATCCACTTACATCGCTTTTTCAAACATTAAAAATTTGTTACTTTCTAACTTGCATTGTAAAGTGTTACTTCTTTCCTGTCAAATCAAATTTCTACATCTTTTGATACTAATCGACAAAATACTTCATATAATATAAATAATTCGACATAGAAGCGTTTTCGAAGAGAAACTCGTTCTCTCTAAACTATATATCGAATTATTTAATTAATTTTTTACATTTATGTTTGAAAATTAGTGCGATTTGACTAGATTTCGGGCATTTTCCCGGGGATAATCGTCATGTTTTATTAAAAATTGATGTAATTGCGAAACGGTTATGCGGCCATTCCCGTAGTAAACGCTATACCAACCGATAAGGAGGAGCTATCAATGCTGAGAAAACTGCTAAGCAAAGTGCTTCATTCGGTCGATCACTCCACCCATAGAGGCCGCCGCTATTCGAGCAGCCATAAGGGCAGGCAGAAGTATGGGAGGCATTCCAGCAGCGGCTACTATGGACGCAATTCATCGGACTCGCGTCACGGCGGAAGCCGCTATGGACACGGCCATTACAAGAATCGCTACGGAAGCTCCAGCTAATCCCATGAAAGGGCTGACCCTTGTGCTTGTGTGTCTAACCCAAAAAAGAAGGACCCGCTCACGCCGCAATTCGCGGCTGGCGGGTCCTTCATCATTCTTCATGTTGTGTTCTGTTACTTCAGGGTAAGCTCCAGAAGTCTGGCTGTGATTCCCGGAGGAATCGCAGCCTTCAGCGTCCCTTCCTCCGCTCTCCACTCCAGGCTGCAGCCATGCTCGCGGGGATAGATACAGGATACTTCGGCCTCCCTGCCCGCCAGCTCCTTCAGCTTAAGCTCGGCGGCAGGCTCATCCCCGCCGGTTCTCCAGAGGGCGATGTAGCGGCGGTCGCCCCGTTCAAGGCCGAGACTGATCCAGCCGCTTGCGGCATCCGGCAGCCCGAGCGGCCAGAACGGCAGCGCTTCGACGATGTCGCTCCGGAGGCGCTTGTACAGGTCTAGCGCCTCCTTGACAAGTCCGCGGCGGCGCGGGCTGAGCTCCGCGAGATGGCCGCTCTGATGGACGCGCAGCAGCAGCGCGTTCACCATGTTGAAGATGACCTCCTCATCATCGCCTTCCCGCAGAGGATAAGACCATACCGCCGCCTGCTCCGGTGTTAGCGCGGCAGGCGCTCCGGCAGCGATTGAAGCGAAGTTCACATAATTCTCCTGATCGCTCGTCGATTGAATGCTGTGGCGGCTCAGCATCGCGTAGTCCATCCGCATTCCGCCGCTGGAGCAGTTCTCGATGACCAGCTCCGGATACCGGGCGAAGACGCCGTCAATCCATCGGAGATAAGCCTGGTTATGCTCAAGCAGACCGGCGCCATAGCTGTCAGCGTCCGATTCCGTGCCGATGCCTGCATTGATGTTATAATCCATCTTGATATAGCCGACGCCGTATTCGTTCACCAGCCGGTCGATCACCGAATCAGCATGCGCGATAACCGCCGGATTCCGGAAATCGAGCTGATATCTGCTCCGGTCCATCACCCGCCGGCCGTGGCGCATGAAGAACCAGCTGTCGTCCGTGTCAGCCAGCTTCGGACTGTTGATGCCCATAACCTCGATCTCCAGCCAGAGACCGGGGATGAGACCCTTGCTCCGGATGTAATCGAGCACGTATTTGATCCCTTCCGGGAAGCGTTCCTTGGAAGGCATCCACTCTCCTACGCCGTCCCACCATTCTCCGGGAGCATACCAGCCGGCATCGATGCAGAAGTATTCGCAGCCGATATCCGCCGCAGCGTCAATAAGCGGCAGCAGCTTCTCCGTTGTGGGGTTGCCCCACAAACAGTTCATATAGTCGTTGAAGATGACGCGCAGCAGGCGGTTGTCATCATTCGGTCTGCGGATTACCCGCCGGTAAGCCGTCAGCGCTCCCGCCGCCTCCCGAAAGCCGCCCATGGCTGATCCTACCGCTACAGGCACGGAGAGGAACTCTTCCCCGGGCGCCAGATTCAGCCACCAGTGATTGTCATGCTCCGTCGGTCCTCCGGCAAGCAGCGTCAGCTGATCATACTGGTCGGTCAGCTCCCAGTGCCAGGAGCCGTTATGCTCGATCTGCCAGAACAGGCTCGAGCCATGCTCCTTGTTGGTCATGACCGCCATCGGCATAAGTTCCGCAGCAGACCAGGAGCCGGTATTGCTGGCGGCGATCCGCTTCGAGCCGCGGTCCGCCAAATGGGACATGCCGAGCTCGGGCAGCGTGTAGGTCTTCCACTGCAGCTCGCTGGACCAGCCGCTGTGGCCGAGCGTCACTTCCATCTTCCCGCTGCGGTCGCCTGCGCCTTCCTTGTCCGCGCCTGTGAGCGCAAAGGACGAGACATACTCCACGCCAAGCGAAGCTTCGCCGCCGTTAGTCAAGGTTGTCCAGCAGCGGACGACAGAAATACCGGTAAAGAACTGGATATGCTGAACCGCCCGAAGCCCGGTAACCGGGTCTTTGAGGGTAATTTCAAGCTTGCGGCCGCTCTCGCCGGCCGTATCGCGGTGTCCGTCATACACCATGCGCAGGCCCGGATACGAAGCGCGGTGCGTCCGTCCGTGATATTCCGCCCGGTCCTCGCCGGACAGCTGGACCTCCAGCAGACGGAACCCCGGTCTATTCTTATCTTGAATGCTGCCTTCTGTATAAGGGAAGGCGCCAAAATGCAGCAGACGGACATCCCCTTCGTGGATTTCCAGCTCCAGATGCAGCCCGTTCTCGGCAATGCTGATTCGTTCGCTCATGTATGTGTCCAACCTTTCGCCATGTGAATATTGAATACGCTATCATGTCCGAGTTATTTTACAACAACCCGTTCACCCTGTCATTGTCGCCTGTTGCTCTCTCTTGTCTACTATTATCGTGTCGCGGTGTCAATGCCAAAAGCGGGCTGACAGCCGGCGAAGCCGAAGCTTCGCGGCGCGCGCCCGCGTTTACTTAGTGGAATGATGTGGGATTACCGATTACCAATTGCCGCTTACCGATTAAGCCTACTGCGCGGAACCGAACTGTATCCAGGCTTTCTGGATTTCGTCGATCGTCTGGTCCTTCGTCTTGCTGCCGCCGATATAAGCCTGCATCAGCTCGCCGAATTTCTGGTGGAACGTGTCGAGCGAATAGTTAACCGACAGATCGCCGGATTTCTCGGTCTTGAGAATTTCCTCCATCTGCTTCGGCATATCCAGATCCGGCAGCGGAGCATCCTTGATCGGAGGGATAACCTTCGCTACGCCGGAGAACCAGTTCTTGCCGTAATCGGAAGTATACAGCCAGTTGAAGAACTCGATTGTCTCTTTGGCTACCTTCGAGTCTTTGTTGATCCGCAGCGCCTGGTCGGCACCGGTAATGATGACCGCCTGCTCCGGCTTGTCGCTGACAGGATAACCCGCGATGCCGAGTTCAAAGTCGGGAGCGATCTTCTTGATCGCGTCTTCGTCCCAGGCTCCCTTGCCGGTCATAAAGGCAGCCTTGCCGGAAGCGAAATCGCTGATTTCCGCGTTGCTGTCGCGTTCGAGCGGTTTGTCCGTTCCGTGCTTGACGGTTGTATCGATAAAGTCGAAGAAGTTGTTGTACAGCACCGGGTGGTCCTTAAAGGTCGTCTTGCCCGCAATGAAGTCGGAGACGAGGGTCTTGGCATCGGTACCGGCATCCTGGGCCGCAGCATCCACAAAATGCTGGAAGACATGCTTCCATACCCACCATTCTTTATAGGCATTGGCGAAAGGCGTAATTCCCTTTGCTTCCAGCTTCGTGATGTCCTCGTTCAGCTCGGTCAGCGTCTTCGGCGGATTCTGAATGCCGGCTTCGGACAGCAGCTTCTTGTTATAGATCAGGACGAAAAGGTTGCCTTTGACCGGAAGTCCGAGCACCTTGCCGTCCGAGGAGGTCATATTGGCCCGCACGGCATCCGTCATGGCGGCAGCGAGCGGCTCATTTGTCAGGTCCGCGCTGTATTCCGCGAATGTGTCGATATCTCCTCCGGCGGTCGTCTGGAACACATCCGGCGTGCTGCCTGCGGCGATGCGGGATTTCAGCACGGTGTTGTAGTCCGCCTGCATGATCTCCAGATTGATGGTCACGTTAGGCTTGACCTTTTTGTACTCGGCAATATAAGCATTGAAAGCATCGGTGTACTCGGGAGAGGCGGTGAACATGTTAATGGTGACAGGCTTGTCGGAAGCGGCGGAGCTTGCGGCTCCGGAGCCGGCTCCCGCGGTCGCCGAGGCATTCCCGCCGTTGTTGCCGCTGCCTCCACAGCCGGCCAGAAGGCCGCCTATCAACAGCACACTGGCGGATAAGGTTATACTTTTTTCCAACATCTTGTTGCCCCCTTTTCCTCATGCATCTTGGTCTTCGAGGTCAATTCTAAATAAATTGCGACAAGATAAGAATGTAGATAAGTGAAGAGATAGGGGTAAAAAAGTGTATTTTTGAAAGCGGTTCATTTTTGTGCGGTTGGAAGAATGGACCGGTATTCCGAAGGCGAGCAGTCAAAGTAATTGCGGAACGCCTTGCTGAAATAATTTTTGTCCCGATAGCCCAGCATTTCAGAGATTTCCTGGATTTTCAGATCCGGGTCTCCGAGCAGCTCCTTCGCCTTGTCCATTCTCACCTTCTGCACGTATTCATGAATGCCGTAACCGTAGCGGGCCTTAAACAGCTTCATCAAATATTCCCTGCTCAAAAAATACTTGTCCGTGAATACGGAAATTTTGATGTCTTCGTAATAGCGGTTGTCCACATAGGATTTGATCTGCTCCAGCACCTCCGGCGCGTTGCCCGAGGAGGTTCGGGCCACATCACCATAATGAAGCTCCAGAATCCGGTACAGGAGCGACTCATATTCCTCGAAAGAGGCGTACTCTCCGCCGTAGCCGCCGCCCTCTCCTTCGTTCTTCGCCGGACGGGTTCCCCGGTCGGCCGAAGCCCCCAGCTCAAGCGTCATATCCTGCAGCAGAATCGTGAATTCCCGGAGCGCGCGGTCGGCGTCTCCCAGGGTGAATGAACCGGTATCGCTCCATTTCTTGAGGTACTCACCGACGACACTCTTGGCCTGGTTCAGCCCGCCGTTCTCCAGCGCTCCCCGGATCAGCGGCATCCGTGCGGTCAGAGACGGAGCATCGGCCGCAGGCTTCCGGTCCACCGCCGCCGGGCTCCCTCCCCCGTCCCGTTTCAGCAGATTGATGCCCTCAAGCGCCGTTCTTGCTTCTTCATAGGAGGGGGCAAGCTCCAGGCAATCGCCGCAGGGGCTGCCAAGACCGGTGAAGGCCGCCGCGCCCAGCAGCTCCTTCAGCGCCGCCGCAGCCCGGTTCATATAGCGGCGGGAGTAATACGCCGCGTCACCCGTGCTGACGGGAGCGATCGTCAGAATGACCGCGAAATCACGGTCTCCCCGGGTACCGGGCGCAGCGAAGCTGAATCCTTCAATGCCGTCGTCGCCAATTCCGCCGATGACGTTGGTCACCGCGAAATGCAGCAGATCCCGGTCCCCATTAAAGCGCCCCCGTGCGATCGCATCGAGATTCATGATCCGTACGAGACCGGCGGCATACCGGCTTCCCGGTGTCCGGCCTCCGATCAGCGGCAGCAGGCCCTCATTCGCAGAGGCCTTGAAGGTCCGCCGGATGATCGAAAGGTACAGCTTCTCCTTCAGCTTGGGCAGCGACATATTAAGCGTGATGTTCCGGCTGATGAACTCGCTCTCCTTCCGGCGCTTGGCCTCCAGCACATCGACCGCCTTGCGCAGAGCCGTGTTCAGATCGGTCCGGTTCACCGGCTTCAGTAAATAGTCCACAACCTTAGAGCGGATTGCCTGGCGCGTGTATTCGAAATCGTTATAGCCGCTGATCACGATGGTCAGCAGGTCGGGGAATTCCCGTTCGGCGATCTGCAGAAATTCGGCGCCGCCAAGCTCGGGCATTTTCATATCCACCAGTGCAATATCGATCTTCCGGCTGCGCAGCATGTCAAGCCCGGAGCGGCCGTCCACCGCTTCCAGCACCTCTTCCACTCCGAGACTCTTCCAGTCCCCCAGAATCCGAATCGCTTCGCGCAGCGGTTCTTCGTCGTCGATAATCAGTACATTAAGCACGGGTAACCCCTCCTATCGGTAGTTTCATAGACATGACGGTTCCATCCGGTCCACTCTCGATCTCAAGCCCCGCTTCCTCGCCGTACAGCAGCTTCAGCCGCATATCCAGATTGCGCAGTCCTATTCCGCCGCCTGAACCGTCCGGTTCCATTTCCCCGTGCGCCTCCCAGGATTTGCGCAGCGCGAGTCTCACCTGCTCCAGCCGCTCCGGCGAAATGCCGGGGCCGTCGTCATGCACCGTTATGGCGGCTGTGCCGCCTTCGGGTCTCGCCGATATCGTAATGGTGATCGGACTCGAAATCCGTTCCAGTCCGTGCTTGATGGCATTCTCGACCAGCGTCTGCAGCGCCAGCTTCGGCATGCTGAGCTCCATCAGGCTCTCGTCCCAGTCGTAGGCCACCTGCATTCTGCTGCCGAATCTCGCCTTTTGCAGCGCCAAATAGCGTTCGATATGCTTCAGTTCCTCCCTGGCAGTCACTGTCTCTCTGCCGCTGACGCAATAGCGCAGCGTAAGGGCCAGATTATCCACCATTTCGACGATGTCCGCGCTGCCGTTCTTCAGCGCCCGGGTGGAAATCGCCTGCAGGGCGTTATAGAGAAAATGAGGGTTGATCTCCGCTTCAAGCGCTTTCAGCACGGCGTTCTTCTCCGCGATTTTCAGCTTGAACCGCTCGTTGATCAGCTCATTGGTCTTCTTCACCATTTTATTGAAGTGCATGGACAGATAGGCGATTTCATCCCTGCCTTTGACCTTCGCCTCCGCATTGAAGCTTCCCTGCCCGAACCGTCGCATCTGCAGGGACAGATCCTTCAGCGGACGGGTGATCCGGGTGGAGATGACTCCGGTCAGCACGATGGACATCGCGAGAAACAGCAAGCCGATGATCAGGCTCCATCTCCGGGTGGTCGTGGCGGCCTCATAGATCATCCTGTAAGGGATCGGCTTCACCAGCTTCCAGCCTTGGGCGCTGCCGGTATTGGCGATGACGAGATATTTCTCGCCGCTGTCCTCCAGGACAAAGCGCCCTTCCCCCCTATTCAACGAGGAGAGCAGCCCCGACTGCACACTGTGGTTGTAGAAACCCTTGTCGTCGACGATGAAAGGAGCGTTGTCCGGTCCCAGCAGCAAAAGATGCTGTCCTGTGCTAAAGGGAATATCCTTCAGGATTTCATTCGCGCCGCTTGAATTGAAGTAGAGGGACAGCACGGCTTCCGGCTCTCTCGTCACAATAGAGCGGAACAGGCGATGGTATCCCATGAAGCTCCTGCCGGGATGAACCGGATAATCCGCCGGGGATCTCAGCGCAGCTCCGCCATCTCCCGCTCCCAGAAGAGATTGATAGGAACGGTTGGACGGGCTTCCAAGCGCGCTTTTGTACCAGGGAAGATTCTCGATGGACGGGTGCTCGGCGACCCTCACCGTAATATTATAGTTTTCCTTGGTGACCCAGTAATATTTATGTTCCTTGAGAATATAGAGATAAATCGTCTCCAGATCGCTCCGTGAAAAATACAGATTCTTCAAATAACTCTCCAGATACATCTTGGAGGCGTAATCCTGCGTCTCATACAGCAGCGCATAGTTGAATTCATCGTAGGAAATCTGCGGCAGCGACAGCTGCTCGATTCCTTTCAGATAACTATCGAAATTGCGCCCGACCAGCAGTAGATTATTGTCTGTACTGGCGATGCTGCTGTTCACGGATTCCCTTCTGAGCATGCTGTAGGAGATAAAGGTCAGGGAAGAAACGACCAGAACGATAATGATGGTGAATGTCAGGATCAGCTTGTTCGCCAGCCTCCGGGTTACCGGCTCGAACCAGTCATCCAGCCTTCGCAGGATTTGATTTCTCACTTGTGAGCGCCTTCTTTCTTCTGCATTCCGTTCACCTTTTTACCCCTAACTGTCCTCTTAAATCCATTTCTGCGGCAGCTCAGGGCGCTCTATAATACAGCTATGGTACTCCATATAGACTAACCTTAACGGTTAGGCGTGGCAAGATGTAATCGCATTCATTTCACTACCAAAAAGAGGTGCAGCCATGTTGAAATCATTAGGCAAAAGCTTGCGGGGCAGATCAGAGTTCGGCCTGTTCACCCTGCCTGTCATGATCTGTATTGTCGTCGCCTTCTACATTCCGTTCGCCATGACCATCCGCTACTCTTTGACCAAATGGAACGGCATTTCGAAGCATCCGGCCTTTATCGGACTGGATAATTTCAAGCAGATTTTCATGGGGGACTCCAATTTCTCGAACGCAGCCTGGTTTACTGTCAAATACGCCATTCTCTACATCGTGCTTGTCAATGTGCTGGCGATTGCGCTCGCGCTCGTGCTGGACATGAAGCTGAAGACGACCTCCTGGCTGCGGGCAGCTTTCTTTATTCCGTATATTCTCAGCCTGGTTATCGTCGGGTTCATCTGGAAATTCATCTTCATGCAGGGCTTCAACTCCTTCGGCGAAAGTACTGGCTGGGGAATATTCGATCTAAGCTGGCTCGGCACGCCGGGACTAGCCTTCATCTCCATTCTGCTCGTTTCGATCTGGCAGTCGATCGGGTTCTACCTGGTCATATATATCGCGGGTCTCCAGTCCGTACCGGATGATCTGAAAGAAGCCGCCACCGTGGACGGCGCCGGTCCGTTCCGGAGATTCTGGAGCATCACGCTTCCGCTGCTCGCGCCTTCGGTCACGATCTCGGTGTTCATGGCATTAACGAACTCGATCAAGGTGTTCGACGTCATTCTGTCCCTGACAGGCGGCGGACCTGGCGGCACGACCTACAGCATCGCCTACGACATCTATCGCGATACGTTCCAGAACAATCTGTACGGCTACGGAACAGCCAAGGCGCTCATTCTGTTCGTGGCAGTGCTCATCGTAACGATGATCCAGTTGGCCTTCTTTAAACGCAGAGAGGTGGAAGCCTGATGAATAAACCCTATACACCCAGCAATTCGGCCAAGCTTCTTCAGACTCAGAGAGGTGAGAGAGTGAAGAATAAATCGTATTCGCCGGGCAAAATCGCGCTCGAGGCCGTCATGGTCATCCTGTCTCTCCTGTTCCTCTATCCTTTGTTCCTGACGCTCATCAACTCGCTCAAAAGCTTCAGCGAAGTCATGACGGACGTTATCGCGCTGCCCAAGCATCTGGCATTCGATAATTACTCCTATGTATGGAAGTTCATCAACTATCCGAAGCTTTTTCTTAACAATCTGGTCATTACGGTAATCGGCCTGGCGGGCATTGTGCTGGTATCCTCCATCGCGGCCTACAAGCTGGCCCGGACCAAATCCCGGCTCAGCGGCTTCATCTATATTCTGTGCATCATGCCGATGCTCATTCCGTTTCAGTCCATTATGCTGACCGTGCTGCAGCTGGCCAAAAATCTGGGCCTGTCCGAGAGCACCTGGGGACTCGGCCTGCTGTACTGGGGCTTCGGAGCGCCGCTTGCCGTCTTTATCTACCACGGATTCGTCAAGGGTATTCCCCGGGAAATTGACGAGAGCGCCACGATGGACGGCGCTTCCGGATTCCGGCTGTTCTTCAGCGTCATCTTCCCGCTGTTGAAGTCGGTAACCACCACAATTATCATTATCGACGTTATGTGGATCTGGAACGACTTCCTGCTGCCCCTGCTCATGGTCAACGGATCGCCGGATACGAAGACGCTTACACTTGCAGCCTATACCTTTGTCGGCCAGTACACATCCGACTGGCAATATGCGATGACCGCGATGGTCATGGCGGTGCTGCCTTCCATCATCGTCTTCATCTTCCTGCAGAAGTACATTGTCAAAGGCGTGGTCGCCGGAGCCGTTAAAGGCTGACTTCCCTTTGAAGCGCAAACAGACTCTCCGCTTGTTAGTTGCGGAGAGTCTGTTGTGTTGTTATAGGCAGCCTCGCCGGGAGTTGATCGAGTATACCATCAAGTCGGAGTTTCCAGAAGTCTGGAGTTTCCGGAAAGTTGGAAGATGCCCGGAAGCCCCAGCCCCGTATACCCCCTTGCCTAGTATACCTTCTTGTATTCCCTGTCTTCCTTGAGAATTTCAACCGCTTCCCGGAATCGTTGGGAATGCACAATTTCCCGCTCCCGCAGAAATTTGAGACTATCCATCAAGTCCACATCATCGGTCATGTTGATTAGCCACTGATATGTAGCCCGCGCTTTCTCTTCCGCCGCGATGTCCTCATACAGATCGGCAATCGGGTCGCCTTTGGCCTGAATATAGGCCGCTGTAAAGGGAACTCCCCCCGCATTCTCGTAGAACAGCGCCGAATCATGATTCACGTAATGGGCGCCTAATCCGGCTTGCTCCAGCTGCTGTGGCGTCGCATCCTTCGTCAGCTTGTAGACCATCGTCGCGATCATTTCCAGATGGGCGAGCTCCTCCGTGGAAATATCGGTGAGCAGCCCGATAATTTTGCCCGGGATCGAATACCGCTGGTTCATATAGCGGAGGGCGGCGGCAAGCTCCCCGTCCGCGCCCCCGTATTGCTCGATCAGAAATTTCGCCATCCGCGGATCGCATTTGCTGACCCGGACCGGATACTGCAGTTTTTTCTCATAGATCCACATGCGTTAACCTCCTCCTTCGTTAACAGTCTCTACACCTGCCACGGCCAAGGCGGCTCGTTCCATTCCCATGGGCATTTGGAATAGGCCCGCCCGAAGTTCTGCAGAGGGCCGTACAGCTCCTGGAATTGTTTGGCGCACCGCGTGCGTTCCTGAGTCAGCTGGTTGAACTGTGTAATGGCCTTGAGATCGGTCGGGTGGGTATCCAGATAGAGATTTAGCTCCACCAGAGCGAAATCCAGCGTCTGCAGCTGCTCCAGCATCTCATAATATCGGGGATCGCAGGGAGTCGGTTCCATGGACTAGTTGCCTCCTCTCTCTTGCGGGCAATACGAGCTGGACAGCGCAGGCCACAGCGTTCCCTGCTTCAGCGCTTCCGGCAGTGAGAACTGCGGAAGATTCGGGGGCTGAAAGCCAAGGAACAGATGCGGCGGGACGACGTACGTCTTGCAGAGTATGGGCGGACAGGGATCGAACGGACCCGCATATACCGGGTAGACGCGCTCCTGCATGCTCAGCGGGATTGCCATGTTTGGAGCCTGAGGCATACTCGCCATGCTCGGAGCCTGCGGCATACTCGGCATGTTCGGCGCTTGCGGCATATTCGGCATATTCGGCATGTTCGACGCTTGCGTAATCATCGGCACTTCCTCCTTCGCTTCCCCGGCCGTGCCGGATAGGCGGAAGCCGGGTTATCTTCGTATTTAATCTATGAAGCCCCTCCTCCAAACAGAAGCGAACGCACAAATAAACCCGGCTTTCACGTCAGTTGACATGAAAGCCGGGCCTGTGTGTCTGGGTTTGTATGCTTGTATAAGTGTTATCCGGAATTATGAGCGGCGCTCCGCCCTTTATTCGTCCTCTCCCTGCGCCTCGTCAAGCTCCTTGCCGGGCGCAGGCGGCTCCCGGTGAATATTGATTCGGGTAATCCGCAGCCGGGTAGCCTCCTCAACCTCGAAGATGACATGATCCAGAACTTTGCGCTTGCCCTTGGCCGGATTGCCTTCAAGCTCCTTGAACAGCCAGCCGCCGATGGAGTCGACCTCATCATCTTCAATCTGTATACCGGTCAGATCATTGACATCCTCGATCAGCATACGGCCGTCCACCGAGTAGGAGCCGCCTTCCAGCTTCTCGACGCTCGGGCGTTCGTCCTCGAACTCATCATGCAGATCGCCAACGATTTCCTCCAGAATCTCTTCCGCTGTCAGCAGCCCTGCGGTTCCGCCGTACTCATCCACCACGAGCGTCATCTGGGAATGGTTCTTCTGCATTAGACGAAGCGCATGGCTGATTTCAATAGATTCCGGCACATTCAGAATCGGACGGACCAGCTTCGCCAGGTCGCTCTGCTGCTCCGGCGAAGCGAGCAGGAAATCGGTGATATGGACGAAACCGATAATCCGGTCCTTGTCCTCGAACGCCACCGGATAACGCGAATGCTTCGTTACTGACACAATTCTGAGGTTCTCTTCCACCGACAGATTCGTGTACAGGCAGTCCATATCGGTGCGGGGCAGCATAACCTCGCGGGCAAGCAAATCGGAGAACTCGAAGATGTTATCCATCAGCTTCATTTCATCCTTGTCGATGACCCCGCTCTTGGCGCTCTGATTCATCAGAATACGGATTTCCTCCTCGGAATGCGCAGCCTCCGCTTCGCTTGCCGGTTCGACGCCGACCATGCGCAGCAGCGCGTTGGCTGAAGCGTTCAGCACCCAGATGAACGGAAAGAACAGCTTATAGAAGAACATCAGGGGAGCCGACAGCAGCAGCGCCGTGCCTTCCGTCTTCTGGATGGCCAGCGACTTGGGAGCCAGCTCGCCAAGTACAATATGTAAGAAGGTAATGATACAGAAGCCTATAACGACCGATACGGTGGAAATAAGCGCGTGGTCGGTGACCCCGAGCTTAAACATAAGCGGCTCGACCAGAAGTTCGGATATTGCCGGTTCGCCGACCCAGCCGAGTCCCAGCGAGGCGAGCGTAATGCCGAATTGGGTTGCCGACAGATAGGCGTCAAGGCGATGGTTCACCTTCAGCGCATAAGCCGCCAGCCGGTTCCCTTCGGTCTGAAGCTGGGTTAACCGGGACTGGCGCACCTTCACTAGCGAGAATTCCGCGGCCACAAATACACCGTTTAAGAAGACGAGCACCAGAACGAGCAGAAGATTGAGTACTAAGCTTCCTATCTCAAATTCCGTATGCACCACGATAACAACGCCCCATTTCTACAGAGTGATCGCTTTTCTCGATTTAAAATCCAGATTTTGATAGTACATATCTTTCACCAACAGATTGGGACCGCAGCATCCGGCGGCTTCGCAATGACAGTTCACCGTCTGGTTCAGTGGATGCCGGTCCAGCCATTCCGCAAAAATATCATCCAGCTTCCGCGCGGCGATATTGCCGAAGGCGGGAATATCGGCGAAGTCCGTCACGAATACATCTCCGGTAAACAGATTGACATTGACGCGATTCCGCCCGTCCGGATCGTTCCGCACCGTTACCTTCTTCTCTGATCTCAGCCGGCGAATCAGCTCCAGATCACGGCCTTCCTCACTGCACGCGAAGAAAGGCAGCGTCCCGAAGAGCATCCACATTTCCGGGTCGCGGGTGTCCAGCAGCTCGTGGATGGCAGCGGCCGTCTCGGCCAGGGACAGCATCGGCAGCGACGAGGCGAAGCTTGACGCGTACATCGGATGAACCTCATGTCTGCGGCAGCCCATTTCACCGATCAGCCGGTGGATCTCCGGCAGCTTCCGGTGCGTCCGGTAGTTGATCATCGACTCCGCCGAAATGAACATGCCGTCAGCGCTGAGCCGTTCGGCGTTCGCAATCATCGTGTCGTACAGACGGTAAGCCGCTTCCTTGGCGACGGGATGAGCGCTGCCCGCGAAGCCGACTTCGTGAAAATCGTCGCCGTTCACATAATTGAATGAAATATGCATGACGTCCAGGTAAGGAAGCAGCTTCTCATACCGGGAATAGGGCATCGTCAGATTCGAGTTGATCTGCGAACGCAGCCCTCTGCTCTTGGCGTATTGAAGCAGCGGAACGATCACCTCGTCGACAGTGGAAGCACGGAACATCGGTTCACCGCCGGTAATGCTGATCGTCTCCAGATGTTCTACTTCTTCCAGCCGATCCAGCATCGTCTTCAGCGGCAGCATTTCGCCTTCCTTCATGGTTAGACTATCTCCTACCGCACAGTGCTCACAGCGCATATTGCACAGATTGGTGACGGTCATTTCCACACTGGTCAACGTATGTCTTCCATACTTGCGCAGGGAGACGATCGGGTCCCACGGATCATATTCCGGCGACAAGCCGCAGACTTGAGAGGTTTCAGATTGAATAGCTTTCATAGGCGTAACTCCTTCAGATGCAGTAGCTTATTCTCATTATTAACCCAAAAAAGTGCCGGGCTTCTCGGTTTTACTTGATATCATACCACGAACGGAGTGAAAAACCCCAATTTTGCCAGGGAACGCAAAAGCAGCCGGAAGCGGGAACTTCGAAGTCCTCCTTGGCGAAGGCTTCATTGTTCACGGTTCCCGCTGCGTGCAGGGCAGCTTCCGGCGGTACTACCGCCGGATGTTCGGCGCTTTCCGCCGCTATTCCATCACTCCGGAAATCACGACGGACAAAACTTGACGCAGATCGATTTCATAGGGGACAATCGGCTCGTTGTCCGGTCCCGTATTGACCCGCACGACCGGTCTGTGCGGAATGCTGGGGTCGATTTTGACGACAACGCCCCGTTCTCCGGTGCTGAGGTTGACGGTAAGGCCGATCGGATAAATGGCCACCCGGTCCCGGAATATTTCGAGCTGCTTCTGCTCGTAGAGCGTTCCCGAGCCGACATACAGCGCCTCGACCGCTTGATGCGGCAGCATGGCTCTTTTATAGACCCGGTTGGAAGTCATGGCGTCGTAGGAATCGGCAACCCCGATCCACTTCGCATATTCGTGAATTTCCGGTCCTTTAAGACCTCTCGGATAGCCCGAGCCATTAATCCGTTCATGATGCTGCAGGGCGCAGTGCGCGGCCACCAGCGGGATGTTGGGCTCATCCTTCAAAATGTTGAATCCAATCTCGGTGTGCGCCTTCATGTGCCGGAATTCTTCATCGTTCAGCATCCCCGGCTTCTGGACAATTTTGACCGGAATCTGGGTTTTGCCAATATCATGAAGCAGGGAGCCGAGACCGAGTGTCTTAAGCTCGTTCCTGCCGTAGCCGTATGCGATGCCGAGAACAAGGGAGTACAGACACACATTCAGCGAATGAATGTACAGATAATTGTCGGTGGTATGCATGTCATGAAGCATGATCATGGGATCTTCCTGAAGGGACATATCGTCCAGGATTGTGTCCATGACTTTGGAGAATTTTTTGTCCAGGTGGTAGAACCCTTTGGTAATGCCCGAGCTGTTCGACATGTCCTGAAACTGGCTGCGGATTGCCTTCAGCGCCTGATTTCGGGTTTCGTCATGCAGCATCTCGGGAATTTCGATGTCATCTGTCAGTTCATCATGTATGTATACATAACCGATATCCATGGCAGAAAGACGGCTAATCAGGGAAGCGGTAAGCTCCACCCCGTCCGCGAGCAGCACCAGGCCTTCATCGTTATAAATTTTTTTGCCCAGCTTCATGCCCTCCTGAAGCCGATTGATGGGTACCAAACGCAAATGGGCTCACTCCTGCCTAACGGTAATAAGGTGCCTAACTGATAATCAACATCTCTTCCTCAACCATACCGTTACTGCCGCATGCGGCAAGGGGTGTCGGGTAGGCCCGGTTAGCCGGGCGATTGCCTCGGCCGCAAGGACCGGAATCAGCGCATAATGAACAGCCAGAAGAAGGCTGCAAGAATGAAACGGTAGATGGCGAAATGAGTCAGCCGGATCTTCTGGATAAAGTGCATGAACAGCATAACGACCACATAGGCCACAACGAACGAGACGACGAATCCGATGGCAAACATCACGAAGGTGTCCCCGGTAATTTCTTTGTAGGAATCCAGCAGTTCATAACCGGAAGCCGCACACATAATCGGGATCGCGATGAGGAACGAGAAATCGGCAGAGGCCTTGTAGCTGACCCCGCTCAGCATCCCGCCGGAGATGGTCGATCCGGAACGCGAGAAGCCGGGCCACAGGACGGAGATAATCTGGTACAGGCCGATTGCCAGCGCCTGACCGTAAGAGATGTCATCCATTTCCTGGGCGGTGATGCGGACCTTCCGCTTGTTAACCCACTCTGCCACGATCATCAGAATGCCTCCCGCGACAAGCGCCCACACCACGGTGCTTGCGCTGAACAGGCTCTTGATAAAGTCCCGGGCGAAGAACGCTACGGCGAGCGCCGGTACAATCCCGAGCAGCACGTGGATGAGATTGAGCCGGGAACGAGGCATTACGCCTCCTCTGTCGCGTGATCGTCCGATTCCCAGCAGATTCAGAATGCGCTGGCGGTAGACGACCGCAATCGCCAGAATGGCGCCAAGCTGAATGACAATTTCGTAGGTCTTCATTAAATTGTCCTGCTCGCTGAAACCGAGAAGCTTCGAGGTCAAGATCATATGACCGGTAGAGGAAACGGGAATAAATTCGGTAATACCTTCGACAATTGCCAAAATTACAGCTGTAATAGTATCCATATCGGCCTCCTAAACAATTATATGTAGGTTACCGGCCTGACGGGCTCCGCCGGCCGGTCTTTCCAGCAGGAAGGCTTTGGACGCTCAGAGCGTCGTTCCTGCCTTCCATCTGGGAATGCGGCATTCTTCCAGGCTGCCCGGTCTCTGCAGTTCGAGCCGAAGCAGATCCCGCAGAAAGTTAGGGAGAAGAACCCGCACATCCTTCCCTTCGGCGATGGATTCATAGCCGAGCCGGAAGGTGAACATGTCGATCGTTCCGACCGTGTAGGTCTCTTCATCCTCAAGCGGCTGCCCTTCGACAAAAACTGCAACATTGTCATCATAAGGCATGGCGGCCGGATCGTACAAGATGCTTAATCCGTCAACTGCCAATCCGCCGAGATATTTGCCGCGAAATCCGTATCCGAAAATAGGCTTCTCCCGGAACTCGGCACTGAGGCTCTGGCTGAGGGCAGTCCTGATCTCCCTGCCCTTCAGCGTCATGATGCATGTATTGATCGGAGAAGGACACAGGCTATGCAGCATGCCGGTTGTAATCTCCCCTTCAGGTAGCGGTCCCAGCAGCTGGCCAGAGTTGACCAGCGAGAACCGCGCTCCTGTAAAACGCCGGATCGATTGCGCCAGCAAATTGGCGAAGGGCGAATCCCCGCTGTCGTCCAGCTCAAGGCTCCGGTCCGTAATAACGACCGTCTCGCGCAGCGCTTCCCTGCCATGCTCCAGCGACAGCTGCGCCGCCGCCGACACCTCCTCGTCCCGGGCGGCGGGATCGACAGCCAGGCATGATCCTCGGGTGTAGCGGAATGGCTCTCCCGGAGCTTCGCGTTCAAACACGAGACGCCCGAGGTAGCGTCCGAATTTACCCGCTCCGCATACGGCCGTTCCGCCGATCATCAGCGGTTCTTCAAGAAGATGATGCGTATGTCCGCCCAAAATGGCGTGAACGCCCTCCCCCTCCAGCCGCTCCGCCAGCTGTTTGTCGGCAGGCAGGCCCAAATGGGACAGGATCACGAGAAGATCCACCTGAGGGGCAAGCAGACGGCACTGCTCCCGCAAGCATTCTTCCGGCTCCAAGGCGTCCCAGCCGAGAAGCGAATAGAAGGAAGTGAACGGAACGGTAGCGCCCGTCACTCCGATCTTCACCCCGCCCCTCTCCAGGATGGCATGTCTCTTCATCCACTTCGGCGGCTCACCCGTGGCACTCTCTACAAAGTTGCAGCATACGACCGGACACAGAATTCCCGCATAGGCGGCCGCCAGCATGTCGGCGGAGAAGGTAAGGCCTTCATTGTTACCGATCGTTACAGCGTCATAGCCGGTAAGATTAATCATATCCACGTTGGCTTGCCCGCGAGTTCCTTCGGTCTCCGCCGCCACCCTGTCCATATGGTCGCCTATGTCGAACAGCACCACAGGACCGCTGCCTGCTCTCCTCTGCCCTGTTACCATAGAAGCAATCGGGCTCATCCAATCGAAGTGGCTATGAATATCATTGGTATGTAAAATCGTAACTCTCCCGGTTTCAAGCCTCATCTTCCAAGCTCCTTCCGGCCGTACCGCTCATCCCCCAAGGGGGCGGCGGGCTATTTTGTCTATAGTGCCTAGCATAACATTTTCAAAGCCATTATGGTATATTGTAGTCACTATGATCATTTCGAGGTGAATCCAAGATGCACATTTCAATTCGACTTTTTGCGGGTCTGGCCGAAGCTATCGGTTCCCAGGCACTCCGCTTCGAGGTGGACGAGCACTCCATTACCGCCGGCAGGCTTAAAGAGCTGCTGTCCTCCTCGTATCCAGAGGCTGCAGGCCAAATCTCCGTTTCGATGGTAGCGGTCGACCGTGAATACGCGCCTGAAGACACCGCGATCACCGAAGCCTCGGAAGTCGCCCTGATTCCCCCGGTATCCGGCGGCGAGCCCTCCCCTACAGAGGGGGCTTCGCCGGAGAACGGCTTGTACATCTTGACGGAGGAGCCCCTGCAAGCGGAACAGATCCTGGATAAGGTGCTGGACAAGAATCATGGTGCTTCCCTGGTCTTCGTCGGAACCACCCGAGAAATGACCGGCGAGGAGCGGACAGAGGTTTTATTTTACGAAGCTTATGCCCCAATGGCCCTCGCCAAGCTTGAAGAAATCGGCCGAGAGGTCCGGGAACGCTGGCAGGGCAGCTGCGCTATCTCCCACCGCATCGGGTCCGTCGCCGTGAAGGAAGCGAGCGTGATCATTGCCGTATCCGCCCCTCACCGTGACGCCTGTTACGAAGCCAGCCGCTTCGCAATCGAAGAGCTTAAACGCATGGTTCCCATCTGGAAGAAGGATATCGACCTGGCAGGCGGAACCTGGAAAGGCGCCGACGCGAAGTTCAGCGGCCTGTGGCCCAATCCAAATTGCTGATATGCGATAGAGCATCTTCCCGATTTCCAGTTAGTCCATATTAATATGACAGGCAGAGGTGGCATTGAATTTGAAAGTGCACGTCACGGATCTTAAGCCCGGCGACTGTTTGAAGAACGATACGTTCAACAGCAAGGGCCTTCATGTATTATCCAAGGGGACTCAGCTGAAGCTTGAGGATATCAGCAGGCTGTTCCAGCACGGTGTGGATTATGTGGACATTGATGGTCCTGCAGAGCAGGCCGCTTCGTCTCCATCCATTATCCGCAACGTCGCCGCCAATTTCGACCAGACGATCCAGGGCTTTGAATCCCTGTATATGGAGGCGCTGGCCAAGGGCAATTTCAACCAAACGATGGTTGACGATATTTTGCAGCCGCTTCTCAGCTCGCTTGACCAGCACAAAGATGTGGTCACACTGCTTCTGCTGCTGGACCGTGACGATGAATATACCTATACCCACTCTCTCCAAGTCGGCATGCTAAGTTATTATATTGCATCATGGCTTGGATATTCCAAGAATGAATGCTATCAAATATCGCGGGCCGGTTATCTGCTGGATATCGGCAAATGCCGGATTCCGGCCGACATTCTGAACAAGCCTTCCAAGCTTACGCCGGAGGAATTTGAAGAGATCAAGAGACATACTACTTACGGCTACGAAATCATCCGCAGTTCCATGTCTGACCACAGCACAGCGCTTGTAGCCCTTCAGCACCATGAACGCGAGGACGGCTCCGGCTATCCCGCCCAGCTTCTTAAGAGCGAAATTCATCCCTATGCCCAAATCGCCGCAATCGCCGACGTCTACAGCGCGATGACGACAGCCCGGGTCTATCAGTCGAGGCAGGAATTGATCACCGTTCTGAGAGAGCTTCACAATTTAAGCTTCGGCAAGCTGAACGCCAAATCCGTACAGGCCTTTATCCAGCATCTGATGCCCAATTTTATCGGAAAAAAAGTGCTTCTCAGCACCGGCGATATGGGCGTCATTATTCTGAATAATTCGATCGATGTCTTCCGTCCCCTTGTACAGAGCGGGAGCCGCTTTATCGATTTGTCTCGCGAACGGCATATCACCATTATTGAAATTTACATGGAATAACGCATGGATCAATAAGAAAGAGGGGTTCTCGACAGTCATCAGTGATGACTTCCGGGATCCCCTCTTGTTATGGTTGTTGGTCAACATCTGATGAAAAATAATCATCCCGGACAGCCCTTCCTATTATAGAAGGAAGCCGCCGGGAATACATTTACAGAAACCGGAACTGCGCTTCAATCAAACCGTTGTATATGCCTCCCCGCTTCGTCAGATCGTTATGGGTGCCGGTTTCTTTTATTTCCCCATGATCGAGAACGATGATATTATCCGCATGACGGATTGTGGACAAGCGATGCGCCACGATAAAGGAGGTGCGTCCCTGGAGTAGCACCTTCAGCGCTTCCTGGATCTTCAGCTCCGTCTCGGTATCGATGCTCGCCGTCGCTTCATCCAGAATCAGAATGCGCGGATCGGCAAGCAGGGCCCTCGCGAAGGATAACAGCTGGCGCTGGCCCATGGACAGCGCGCTGCCCCGCTCCTCTACCTCGGTATCGTAACCGGACTTCAGCTTCATGATAAACTCATGTGCGCCAACGGCTTTGGCCGCTTCCTCCACCTCCCGGTCGGTGGCCTCCAGCCGCCCGAAACGGATATTGTCCCGAATCGTGCCCGAGAAGATGAACGTATCCTGGAGCACGATCCCGATCTGGCTGCGCAGACTCACCAGTGTAACGTCCCGGATATCCATGTCATCGATGGTAATGCGGCCTCCCGAGATATCGTAGAACCGGCTAATCAGGTTGATAATGGTGCTCTTGCCTGAACCGGTGTGTCCGACGAGAGCGATCGACTGGCCTGCATGGACGTCCAGATTGATTCCTTTAAGGGCCGCACGGCCCGGTTCATATTCGAAGCTGACATTCTCAAAGCGGATATCCCCGCGGATCGTAGGAATTGGCTTGGCATTTGGGCTGTCCTTCACCAGAGGCTCTTCGTCCAGATATTCGAAGATACGCTCGGAGGAAGCCATAGCCACCAGCAACTGGTTGTATGTCTGACCCAGCCGGTTGATCGGGTCCCAGAAGTTGCTGACATAGGTGCTGAAGGCAACCAATATGCCAACCGTCAGGCTTCCGGTCTGTATGAGATAGGCCCCGAACCAGAACAGGATCAGCGTTCCAAGCCCTCCAGTAATCTCGATAATTGGCCCGAACCCCTGGTTGAGCGCCGATGCCTTGTCCCAGGACTTTTTGCTGTCTTTGTTCATCGCATCAAAGTAGAGCATATTCTCATGCTCCTGGGTATAGGCCTGGGTTACCCGTATCCCCTGAATAGACTCATTCAAATGGGAATTGATCCGTGAAGTCTTGATCCGGACCTGCTGCCAGGCCAGGCGAATGGTCTTTCTGAGCTTGGTGGACACAAGGAACATGATCGGCACCGTGATTATTACGGCGAGTCCCAGCTTCCAGTTAAGCAGCAGGAGGATAATGATGATTCCCGCCAGTTGAACGCAGTCAATCACCGAGTTGACGACCCCGTTCGTGAAGAGATCCTGCAGTGAATTGATATCGTTCGTCACCCGCACGAGCACCGAGCCGGCCGGCCGCTTGTCGAAGAAGTTAAAGCTCAGCTTCTGGATATGCTTGAACAAATCCGCCCGAAGATCGTAAATGACCCGCTGACCCATCAGGTTGGTGTACTTGATCCGGAATACACCGGCAATCCATTGGATGAGAAACAGAAGAATGACACCCGCCGTAATTCCGTACAGCATGGTAAGGCTCGGGCTGCCCGTCTTGGGCGCGATTGCCTTATCGATCGCAAGGCTGGTCAGGAACGGAACCGTCAGCTTCGTTATGGTTCCCAGCACCATCATCAACAAAACGATCGGCAAAATCTGTTTCGCATACGGTCTCATGTAGCCGAACAACCGGCTGAACTGCTTCCAGTCGAATGCCTTGTCGATGGCATCGTCATCTTTATAGACAAATCTTTCGCCCAGTTCAGGCTCTCTAGGTTCAGAGCGTTTATCATTCTTGCTCTGTACCATTAAATCGCTCATGCTAATTCTCACCCCCGGCCTGTCGCTTGAGATAGTCGGCGTATTGAATCCGGTATACGTCGCGGTAAGGACCGGGAACCGAGATCAATTCGTCATGTGTACCGCGCTGCACCACTCTTCCCTCATCCATGACAAGAATGAGATCCGCATGCCGCAGCGAGGAAATCCGGTGCGCGATAATCAGCGTCGTCCGGTCCCGCATGACTTCCTGGAAGCCCGACTGGATTTCATGCTCCGTCTCCATATCAACCGCGCTCGTTGCATCGTCCAGTACGAGAATCCGCGGGTTCGTCAGCAGCGCTCTGGCAATCGCGACCCGCTGCTTCTGACCGCCTGACAGACCGAGGCCGCGCTCTCCGACAATGGTATCGTAGCCTTCCGGCATTTCCATGATGAAATCATGCGCTTTGGCCAGCTTGGCCGCACGAATGATTTCTTCCATGGAGACATCCTTCAGCCCGTACGAAATGTTGTTCCGGATGGAGGACGAGAACAGGAACGTCTCCTGGAATACGGCGGCAATCTGCCCGCGCAGCTCTCTGACGCCAAGATCTCTAATATCTGCGCCGTCCAGGCGGATGACCCCTTCATTCACGTCATAAGCCCGCATCAGCAGCTGAATAACCGTTGATTTCCCTGAGCCGGTTCCACCCAGAAAGCCGATAACCGAGCCCGGCTTGGCTTCAAAGTTCAAATCGGTAACAGCCGGGAGCTTGTTTCCGTACGCAAAGGTAACATGATCAAACACAATATGCCCTTTCACACCTTCGGTCGGCAGCTCCACCGTCTCCGGCTTATCCCGCACATCGATCGGATGATTGAGAACCTCAAGCACCCGCTCTCCGGAAGCCTTCGACTGGGTGTAGTTGTTAATATGGAAGCCGAGCCCCCAGACCGGACCGATAATGTACCAGATGAGACTAAAAAAGGCGACAAGCTCGCCCAGCGACATCGATTCCTTAATAACCAGCGTTCCGCCTACACCGAGCAGGATGGCGATACAGGCGCATGCCAGGAACTCCATAATCGGAAAGTACCTGCTCCACAGCCCTGCGGCTTCAAGCTGGTTATCCTTATAGCGGTCGTTGCGTCCCGAGAACTTCTTCACCTCATACGGCTCCCGGGCAAAGGATTTGACCGTCCGCACACCCGTAACATTCTCCTGTACGACGGTCGTCAACGCGCCGAGCGCAAGGCGCATTTCCTGAAACGCGGGATGAATGCGGGACTCGAATCTAAAAGCCACCGCTGCCAGCAGCGGCATTGTAATCAGCGTAATAAGCGTTAACTGCCAGTTCAGAGAGAACATGACGATGGAGCCGAACAGCACCATGAAGAATACGTTCAGCAGCTGGGCGAATCCGAAGCCGATGAACAAGCGGATCGCTTCCAGATCTCCGGTCAGCCGGGACATCAGATCCCCTGTCTTCGCGGTATCATAATAGTGAAATGACAGATATTGCAGCTTCTCATAGCAGGCGTTGCGCAGGCGGTAAGCCAGAAAATTTCCGAGCCTCCCTCCGAAAAATCCGTGCCCGAACTGCAGACAAGCCTTGACGAACACAACCCCCAGAACAGTCAGCGCCAAAGTAGGAACCTGATCGAATTTCATAGGAACAATCACCTCATCGATCAGCTTCCTGAGCAGATTAGGTGTAATCAATCCCACTCCGGTTGCAGCTGCCAAGCATATAATCGATAAATACAAAAAGTGCAGCCTCTCCCGGTAAAAGCCCCGCAGTTGCCTAAGAACCTCCATGTCTCTCCTCCTTTGTTTCACATTTCCTTGAAATTTAGCGCTTTCTTTTCATGGTGACTTTAAGCAGTTTAACATCGCTCTATGTATGGAGCAAAGCCCAAAAACATTCAAAAATCACTTGATTCAAGGAATTACCGTACTAAGGATTTCCTGGGTCCCGTTACATTCATGGATTCCTTCTATTTCCTCCGGATTACTGGATAATCCTCAACCTGCACAAAGGCGGATCACCACGTCTGTCCAAAATGCAAAAAGCAGGCTGTCCGCTTTCCTCAAACCGGGAAGCTGCCTGCTTCTCTCAATCTCCGTTATGATTCTTTTATTTATCAAATTGATTACATTGAGGGACTCGTGTTCTCAACCGCAATCTGCCAAATCACACCATACTGATCCTTGAGCTGGCCGAACAGGTCTCCCCAGAACTGTACCTTAAGACTTTCGATCACCTCTCCACCGACTGCAAGACGGTCAAATGCGGCATAAGCCTCTTCCTCGGTCTCGAAAGACAGATAGAAGAAAGCGCCGTTACCCCGCTGAATCGGCTCTCCGATTGAGTCACAGGCATAGAAGAGCACGCCGCCCGCCGTAAAGGTCATATGCATGATTTTGTTCTTGTCCTTCTCCGGCATATCGCTCCAGGGACCAGCTTCATAGGTCACCATATTCAGTATTTCTCCACCCAACGCTTCGGTGTAAAACGCCGCCTGACTTCTAGCATCCTCACAATTCAGATAGATAACCAGCTTCGCCAATGCGCTCAGCATCCTTTCACAGTGGATTAATTGATTCTCCTTTTTCAGTATATACTAGAACAAATGTTCGTGTAAAGCATGAGTGTTGGAACCGGAGAAAAATCTAATTTTCCGCATACAATACAGCCCGCTAAATGTGACTCATAGCGGGCTGCCGCTAAATCCAGTGTTAACACAGCGGCGATTTTCATTTTGCCTCCGGCTCTCACAATCATGTTGGTGGCCTGAGTTCTCACTGCCGCTCACACTGCTCACACTGTCGCCTCCTTGGGCGCTGCTATTTTCCATCAGCTGCTTCTGCTCTGGATGTCCCACAGCTTGGCGTAAAGTCCGCATGTCTGAAGCAATTCCTCATGCCGTCCCTGACTGACCACCCTGCCTTTGTCCAACACGATGATGTTATCCGAACGGACGACCGTCTTCAGCCGGTGGGCAATCATGACGACGGTGCGCCCCTTCACAAGCCGGTTGATCGCCCGCTGCATATCGGCTTCGTTCTCCGGATCAAGCGAAGAGGTCGCCTCGTCGAGCAAAATAACCGGTGCATTCTTCAGGATTGCCCTGGCAATCGAAATCCGCTGCTTCTCGCCGCCGGACAGGTAGATCCGCCTTCTTCTACGGGCGTGTCGTAGCCAAGCTCCAGCTTCATAATAAAATCGTGGCAGCACGCCTCCCGCGCAGCCGCCTGGATTTCCTCCTGCGTAGCGTCCTCCCGGCCATAGCGGATGTTATTCCGGATCGTGTCCTGGAACAGGTACACATCCTGGAACACCATCGATATATGTTTCATTAGCTGTTCGGGCTCCGCCTGGCTCTGATCTGTACCGCCAAACCATATTTTGCCGCCCTGCGGGTCGTAGAAGCGGGTAATCAGACGAAGCATCGTGCTCATGCCGCTGCCCGACGGTCCTACGATGGACGTAAGCGTCCCTTCCTTCATGTGCACAGACACATCACTCAATACGGGGTGCTGGCTGTAGCCAAAGGTAACATGCTCAAAGCGAATATCATGGTCTGTTCCAGTCAGTTTGTCACCACCCATAACCGGCTGCTCCAGCAAGCTGACAATGCGCTCACCCGCCATGGCATCATACTTGAACGCAGGGAGGCGTACGCTGGATGAGACATTCGTTATTCCGAAGAAGCAAAACTGGACTGCACCATTTCGGCTTTTACCGGTACAAGCGATCCGGAGGCGAGCCGGGAAGGAATGGAGGCGTGGAGCAGCTGTTGCGATGGGCCGTTTACAATTGAAATGATTGAAGGCGGGCATTTTTTTATCAAAACAAATAAAGCTCCCCTGCTGTCCTCACTTGCCTCAATCATTCGGCAGGATATGGAGCGGGAAGCGTAACTTGTGCCGGTAACTGGAAGTTTTTATGGGTCAACCAAAAAAGTGGTGGGCAAACAAAAAACGTGTTCGGGCGTCTTGAGCATGGAAGCATCAAGATCACCACGGACACGTATTTGTACATCAGGGAGAAAATTGAAAACGATGCATTGGTTTAAAGCCTTGTGCAACAAGGACTTTCAACCTTAGCCTATGGACCCTTCCATCTCGAATTTTATTGGAGGATGCTTTCATATCGTTGTATTATCCGTCTTTCTTCTATTAAAAGGATGTTAGCATTTCAATGAATATCATTTGATTTCAGAAGAAAACGGACAAGAAACGGACAACGAAATGAGGGATATTATGAAAATCGAACCCATGACGCTTCAGCGATTCGTAGATCAATTCTTTGATCCAGAACAACCATATCGCTGGCGATCATACGAACGTCCGCAGATCACACCACGACGGGCTAATGAGGTGGCGGAGTGGTACACCATCAAAATCCCCTATGCCATCGCCATATACCGCCATGCAGACATCAAATAGTGGGATCGCTTCGAGGAACCATATGAACGTCCGGTCTTAGTGATTGAAATGAAGATGGAGTTCCGCCGAGGTGTTGGGTACTCGTAAGGAAAAGTTTCCTGTAGATAATAGTACGTATTATTTATACGTTGACACGTACATATAATACGTGTATAATAGAAGTATAAGGAGGGTTGAGATGAAGGCTTACAGTTCAAGAGAAATCATAAAACTTCTTGAAGAGGACGGATGGTTCTTAATCGGAGTACATGGCAGCCACCATTACTTCAAACATCCGAAAAAGCCCGGGAAAGTCACGGTGCCGCATCCTAGAAGTAGCTTTCCTCCCAAGACACAAGCTAGTATCCTTAAATCAGCAGGGCTGTAGGGGCGCAAGCCCCTCCCCTCAAGGAGGTTAAACCATAGATGAGTAAAAAAGACGTATATCGGTTCTGGGCGTTGCTTGATACAGCAGAGGAAGGAATCTCTGTGCGCTTTCCGGATCTGCCCGGCTGCCTGACGGCTGCTGATACGGCCGAGGAGGCGCACGCTGCCGCGCGTGAAGCGCTGGAGGGATTCCTATACGTGATGGAGCAAGATGGGGATGCAATTCCCGATCCGTCGCCACTAGACATTGCCTTGGCTCAAGCAGACGCCGGAGAAGCTGCCTTTGAGGTCCGGGTGTATATGCCTACCGTTCGTGACGCTATGGAGTCCAAAGCCGTGAAGAAGACACTGACGGTTCCAAAGTGGCTCAATGACGAAGCGGAACGCCAGCACCTCAATTTCAGCCAGGTCCTACAAGAAGGATTGAAGCGTAACCTCGGAATTGACAGAGAACGCGTCTAACCCGCCTGATGATGGCCGGATGGGAACCGGCCGAAACTCACTCCCCAATTTTGGGGGCTGAGTCGCGGGAACCCGCTACGATTTGGCCCGGCCGGGCTGGCCTTTATATAGATTGTTCTTTGATATATTATAGTAAAAAATACCCATTCCTGCTAAAATGGACTCATAGAATATCATTTTAGGGGGATTTCATTTGTTTAAAAGATTCGGAGTTTTTCTTATTGTGGCCGTATTCATTTTTAGCGGATGTTCAAGTAACAATTCCGCTAGTTCGGTATCTCTTGACGATGTTATTGCGAAATTCAAAGCAGCTGGCTTAGAAGCGGAAAATGCCACTGACATCACCAACAAGACTATGGGGATGGCTCCAATGAAGTTTGAGGAAGGGAAAAGGATTTTGGTTCCTTCTCTTGGAGAAGATGCAGGCGGGAGAGTTTTTGTTTTCAAAAAAACTTCTGACCTCGAAGAGTTGAAATCTTACTATGATGAACTTGGAAAATCATCTGCTATGCTTTTTTCACACACTTATGTAAAGGGAAATGTATTATTGCAAATGAGTGGGGATATGGAGCAAGAGCAGTTTGATAAATATAAAAAAGTAATGGACGAACTGTAAATCCAACCCCGCCGGTGTGGCGGGGTTTTTATATTCCCAAGCGTTTGGGAATTTACTCGGCAGTATCGTCCGATCCAGACGCCTTACCATCCGTATATGCCTCTGCGAGCATGTACACTACACAGGACCCAACAGCCCCGATAATACCCGTAACCTTGAGTGTCGTATCATCTCCTGCTCCACCAGCTGCAAGGATGGATGTCGCTACCCCTGCGATCAGCGCCCAGAACTTCCGGCTACCCAGCTTCGACTTCCAGTTCACCTTATTCATGATTACTTGGCCTCCTTATTAAACAATCCCAGGTTGTAAAGCATCTGAATCATGTTCAGTTCCAGCTTGGACTTGTCGGCGCTTGTCTTGATCGCTCCGGCCGCCTTGGCTGCCTTGATTGCATCATCATATCCGCCGGCATAGGTCTGCTTGCCGTCGATGTTCAAACGAGCCTCCAGGGCCGCAATACGGCCGTCACGCTCTTTCACAGCTACCTTCAGTTCCTCAAATTCCTTCTTCTCATCTGCTGTCATAGCTTCCTCTTCCTCTCCTTGTAGTTTCGCAACCCGAGCGACAACAGTACTGAGCTGCGCCTGCGTCGGACGCTTGCCGGCGCGGTAGTCAGCGGTACTCAGACCGAAATCCATTTGAAAATGAGGCAGGTCCTTAAAACTCGTCCAATCCCCGCCCCACTCCCAGCCGAGCCGCTTGGCATCCGCTACAACCTCCGACCAGTCTGCTACGCCGTCACCGTCTCCGTCGCGCTTCGTATCCCATGACACCGAACCGTCGGGCAAGAGCAATGCGAAGTCAATGGCCACACCGAAATTATGATAGCTGTATCCGCCTTTAGCGTTGGTCACGATCTGCCCGGGCTTTGTTCGGCCCTGCGCATACAAGCTGTCTTGCTCCGCGATTGTTCGCAACCCCTGTGTGATCATGATCGGCACACCGTGGGCATAAGCAAATTCGATTAGCGCCGTGGCCGCGTCTTTAATAACCGGCTGCAACCCTGACAGATGAGCTGCAGACTTAGCCTTTACTTGCTCCAGTGTCAGCATCACTCGCCATCCCCCTGCCGCGAAGCCGCTCGCTTGATCTTTTTATCCAATTCACTCCCCGCCCATTTCAGCAGCCAGTCCAAGGCAGACAGCGGGAGCCAGTCCCCCCAACCTGCGCGAATTGCATTAGCCACCACGCTTTGAAGCACATGGTAAAGCGTCCCGAAAACCAGAACGCCAAAAATCACGCCTGGCAGTCCAAAGGCTCCATCCAATAAATGCCCACCTGCCGGTAACAAGAGGATAAAGAATGTCCGAAACACTCCGTCAAGGCCGTACTTGCTGGCGTACGTATTATCCTTCTTCGCTGCCCGAATTCCAGCAAGCCAGTCCATTACTACAAAGAATAAAAGTGCTGCCATGACGGTAATAACGGCTTCTTCCTCTCCGTACAAGAAATTGAATATCGGTACAACTATTGCACCAACCGATGATGCTGCGATCTGTGATTTAGTCACTAGGGACCCTCCCTCAAATAAACAGCCCCCGGGGATCCGAGGGCATAAAAAATGCGCCTATGCGGCGCTGGTGATTTCTACAGCCTGTTCGGCCGTTATTTTTCGTGCTGTGACAAACACCTGAACCTGTGCCGGCGAATAATACCCGGCGTCATAATAGCGTTTGATCGTCGCATACCAGTCCATCAGACCACACCTCCTTCCGCAAGCATCAGCAGCAGAGCGGCGTTGTCTGCATCTGCCTGATCCTGCCGGGCCTGCACCTGTACCAGCTCCAGCAGCAGAGCGGCATTATCCATCCGCAGCTGCTCCGTCTCACTCGGTGGGTCCGGCGGCTTGCTGGCTTCAGCCTCCAGGTACGATTCCCAGGCTGCCGCAAGCTCGGCTTCGGTCGGCTGCGGGTCTTCCAGGTTCCAGACGGCGATATATGGGCCGTTTCCATCCGACTTATCAAGTAGCACAAAATCTTTATCCACCCGGGAAGATGGATAGAGATGTTTTATCGCAAAATACAGGTCCACGTTCTTTCCTCCTTTTATGCTATTTTTATAACTTGCATATACGTGTAATATCCGTCTGGATTTGTTGTTGTTCCGCTCCGACTCGATGTTACCCACATGGCTAATTTAGCATTTGCAGCAACTACAATTATTGCAGAACCGGTTAACTGCTGGTATCCCGATGACCCCGGTCTTTGATGGTCTGCATTAAGTAAAACAGCAGCATCTGAACCTATCGCAAGCTTAAGTTCATCCCCCGCAACTGCGTTTGTCACTTCGACAGCCGCAATAACTAGATACATCCCAGCTGTTGGGCAGTTGAATAGTCCTGTTGATGGGTCATAATTGCCTAAATTGTCATTCGATTCAGCGCCACAAATAACTCTTAGCCAAGAGTTGGCCGAACTTATTGTTTGCTGCGCAGTATGGCTGGCAGAAACGAAAGGTCTGGAGCTTGTTGTATTATCTCCCCATGGATTGAGGACGCCGCCTACTGGAGTAATTAAACCACCTTCGCCTACCGCGTCTCCATTAGTAGAAGTATACGTTATCCCAGTCCCTTTACTGACATCGCCACCAATATACGAGTAGATCCCGTAGTTATTTCCTGACCCGGACGCATTACGAATGAACAGGCGAGCCGTGCTGTTTACCGTTGCATAGTAGGCTTTATTGCTAATGACCGCGCCGAGTACACGTAAATCTCCTACTGCCACATCTATTCCGGCAACATTACTATTTGCCGCTGTAGACTGGACATTGGTCATGATCCCTCCGCTAGAATAATAAGATGCGAAAGGGGTGCCCGTCGTCGTTGTCGCTGTAAATCCAGCGACCTCCACGCGGCCATGGCAGTTGCGGAAGGTGATGGACAAGACATTACGGCTTGTAGATATCACCGTATCTCCTTGGATGGTCAATTGCCCAGCCGAGGAGCAGCGGAATCCATATACATTGACATCTTCGGCGTAAGTCCCTGCTGCAACATTTACGGTAACATTGTGACTGATGGTCTGCGGTATCATCGCCAATGCCTTCGCGATCGTCTTAAACGCTCCTGCCGCTGTATTGGCAAGCCCGTTGTTACTGTCGTTGCCCTCCGTCCGGACGTAGTAGGTTACGTCCGCTGTGGTCGCCTGTACGGCGCTGATAGGCAGCTGACCTGCCGGGAGTTTGGTGGAGGCATCCAGAGACGCTACGCCGGAGGCCGCACCTTTTTGGGTCAGAGGGATCGAAGCAACTGCGGCGGCATTAGCTTTAGTAGTCGCATCTGCAGCAGCTGCGGAAATCGCGGCACTTTGGGCCGCATCAGCCTTTGCCTGTGCACCGGCTGTTGTCTCCTTGGCGTTCCAGGTAGACCGCTCGGCAACAGTAACGTGAGCGGTCGTATCAGCTTTGTGAGCGGAAAATACGCTGCGGATCTCTACGATCGTCGTGTATATCCGGTTAAATAACCAATTGAGCCACCCTGCAGGTGGATGATCATCAACCTGCCAGCCTGTCGATTTTTTGCTTTCGGGAGGCTCAATCCCTTCAGCCGTCCATTCCGGCAGTTCTTCGCTAAAATCAGGCAATTTTATCACTCCTTAGATGGGCAATGGGTAATCATCACCCGGAATATACACCTCTCCGAGTGTGCCGCCCGTTGTCATGTCAACATCCGCCAAACCCAGCGGGCTTGTCTCAAGTACGTCGTACTGAGAGGACAAGGTAAATGTTCCGGCCAGCTCGATCAGCGCCACTCGGACGCCGGCAGCAACCGTCTTTTGTACGATCCTGGCGAACTGAAACGGCGACATGCCCACCTCATTCAGCCGCTTAGTTGGGACTCGGATAAGATTGATTGCCGCAGGCTCCGGGTCCTCTAAATCGTCAAATTTCTCTTGTATCCGTATATCGCTGTAGTCACAATCCAAGGCCAAGGCAAGAACCTGAATGATCGTGTTAACGTCCGTCTTGGAGAGGTTTCGGGCGATCTTACTCTTTAACAGCACCCGGTATACCTCGTCCGTCGCTGCGCCGCGCGGCTGAACGATGTTAGTCCCGATCTTATCCAGGGTCGTCCCCGCCGCCGAGTCGATGCTGCGCCAATCACGCACTGTCTCCAACGTCTCGCCGACCGCAGCCAGTTGCTCATGCAGGATGGAAATCAGCTTGCCCAGATTACTGTTGGGGTCCTTGTTGTAGGTGTCGGCGAAGCGCCGGAGCATGTCCTTAACGCTAAACATAGCTAGTCACCTCGACATTGGCCGCGACGGCCTGCGCCACTTCGTAAGGCTCAATATCGACATTTGCCGACCCAAGGCCGCCCACGACCTTACCAACGGTCAGTGTTATGTCCTCTACGCCTGCGACGCTGTATACAGCGCTAATCAGTTTGGTGTAGATCACGTCAGACCCCATGTTGAGGCCGTTGTAATAGGCTCCGGCAGCGTCTGACCCACCGACGTATCGGATTAACGCTGACTGCACCTGCGCATCGCCGTCTGCCGGGTACTCATCACCTTTGGTAACATCAACCGTGATGCGTATGCCCACCTCTGCCGCCCGCGAAAATTTGACGGTATGAGGCTCGCCCGCCAGGTCATCAACCATCACTGTGATGTCGCCATGGGCCTCAACGCCTGCCGATTTGGTTGCAAAAATCGCGTCAGCAATGGTCTGGTCATCCCCGCCAAGGACATATGCCTCAAATGACTTTCCCGGCCGTCCTGTGCTGTCTGTAGTCAGGCTAGTGTTTTCGATCACCGTCGCAGCCCGGACGCCGGTCAGCCGCAACAGGGCGCTGCGCAGGGCATCCACGGACGCCGCCCCGCCGCCGGCGGTAGAAAGCTCAAACCGGCTGCGAAACTCGGCGTCCGTCTCCTTTTCCCGGCCGCCCGTCACCGGCGCGGCGTTGGTTACGGCTGTAACGTCCGGGTTAGGGTTAACGATGATCGTTATAGTCCAGGCTGCAACATTGCTGCCGGTGCCCGACTCCAACGCCTCAACGGCTACCGACCCGGAGCCGCCTGTCAGCACAACATCAGCCATCGTCTGGTAAGTCAAACCGGAGCCAGTTGCCACCCGGAATCCTGCTGGGACTGTGTATCCCGCCGTTCCGGTCAGTGTGACGTTGCCAGTAGCCCATTGTGCCAGCGCCCGACTGATGCCGACCTGTGGGCCAAGCCGGTCCAGATTGTTGCCTGTGGCCGTTCCGATATACCCGCTATTGTACACGTCCTCTGAATTGCTCCAGACGAGCGACAAAAACCACGCGAAGATCCGAAGCAGAATACCGAGCGGCGACCGCGCAGAGGTATTAACCGTGTCGCCAAATGATTCCTTGGCCTTATCCTCCATGGCGGCCAGAAGATCATCAAATCGTGGCCTTTTAAAACCTGTGCTATCCAACAATTTGATCCACTCCTTCCACGGTTATGATATCGCCGTTGACTCCGGTCGCCTGGATGTCGGCAGTAAATTTACGGGCGGACCGGTCAAAGACGACATTAACCGCGTCAACCGTCTGCACCCTTGGCTCCTGGAATATCCCTTCGGTCAGCTCGTCCCGGACATCTTCCTCGGTCACGCCTTTACCGGTGATCCGAGAAAAGTCGATGCCGAAATCCAAATCCAGGAACCACTCGCCTTTGTTGGTGCCGATGGCCATTCGGCAGCACTGCGCAATCTCTTCAGGCCCGGAGACCATCTGCAGCTCGCCGCCCGAAAATACCAGATCTCCGGTATCGTCTACCTTTAAAGACAGCATGGCATCAACCCCACAATCACAGCATCATTCCGGGAGTGCCGCCGGGCGGTGTCCGGTGCCGCCACCTGGCCCGAGAGCGTATTTTGTATCTCCGCATCACAGCAGACGACCAGCACCGTATCCCCGACATGCAGGGCCGGCCGCAGGACTGTTTCCGCGCCGCCGAACAGCACCCGCAGGCCAGTTACTGGGACTTCTAGCAGCGGAGCCGGGGCCTCATCCCCTGTCTGGACAAGCGGCTGCACATCGGCCGTCAGCGTCGTCGGGTCAAATGTCAGCACCTTGCAAGTCATAGCAACGTCAAGATTGTCCGCTTGCTGCCCGCCATGTGCGGTTAAGAGTTTGCTGAGAGCCGCGGCCGCGCTTGATTTGCTCACATAATCGCCTCCACTTCCGTCGAAAAATCTCCGGTATTCGAAAACTTGTGTGTCCCACTCCGCACATGCAGCTGGCCGGACCACTCCCGGCAGGTCAACTTAAGGACCGATGCCGTTGTGATCCGGCGCTGCAACTGCACGGAGCAGTTATATCCCTTGTGGCCATCCTGTTCAAAATACTCCGGAGAGCCGATCAGACCCGTATCCGGGTTAAGCTCAAACACCGAGTCAGCTCCGATCCGGAGCGGCCGGACGTACAATTTGCCCTGGTTGATGTACACTGATGTCCCGCAATCCTTGGCGACGTCGGAAATAATGTCCGTGATCACGCCTTTAGCGCTATAACCGCTCTTGTATCGGTAATCCTTGGCGAGCTGCATCTGTGCAACGGGCAGCCCGATCAGTCCGGCGAGCTGCTTAATGACGGCGCTGGCTAACGAGCCCTTGGCAAAGGCGATCTCCTTTTTGATCTCCCTGGCTGACAGGTCCTCGCTGTCCAGGACGTTAATTGTCGTGATCTTGTCCACGCCTTCCCATTTAGTGCGCACCGCCGATATCCGGCCGTGGAGGATGGTTCCAACATCTCCGGAGTATCCAGCATTGACCATCAGCACGGCGTTTTTGACGATCCGGTTAATTGTCGTCTGGGATAGATTCCAGAGCCGTATTTCGGACTCATTCGGCAAGGCATCGCTGTCGAACGGTACAGTGCCCTCCATCGTGTAATTATCGAGAGCAAATGACATATTGGCCGTCATGACCTCGGCGACTCGGCCGAAATTCTTAAGAGCCATCGTCTTCGTCCTCCTCCTCGTCCACGATATACAAAAACACGCTGGTGCCCAGCGTGTTCCAGGTTACTGCATCACTTTTTTCAGATTCATCCCACGGGACGATCGGCAGCTTTGGAAAACGTGAATCCCAAACGTCCACGAATAGCGATTGTCCATAGACCAGCTTTTCGCCCACAACCAACGTGTTCCCATCGGCGTCCTCCAGGTCCAGCGCGAAAAAGTCGTACTCAGCATTGTAGTGGACCTCCATCGTAAACGGCTCATCCACGATTGAAATATCAAACCGATACGGCAGGCTGTCTTTGTCGATTTCGATATAATCCATAATTCAATCCTTCGTGAAGGGATCGCTGATTGTAACGCTTTGGCATCCAATCATCTCACGCACTGTCTTGAAAATATCATCAACCGAACAAATTGGTATTTCACGCTTCGCCAGCAGCATTACTACTTCGCGAGCTGCATCGTTTGTGTCCACATACTTAACTTCCAATTCGCTCACTCCTCACTGTAGATTACCGGTGCCCCACTTGTTGCCGGGCTTGATCGGAGCGCGGGTAGGCTTATTTATTACGCTGCTGGCACTGGTTGCCTTATTGCTCTTGGTGCTGGCCGTCTTTTTTTTGCCGCCCTTGCCTTTACCCTTGCTCTTTGACTTATTCTTCGGCTGCTGAGTGCCCTTATTGGCTACTGCAGCAGCCTGTGCCTTAACCGGGGCCGGCAATGTCGCAACGTACGATGACGTGGCAATGCGGACCTCGCGGAGGTCCATGGAAAAGGTCATGCCATTAGCTACCGTGTAATCGTGACTTGTTGAAAATGCTGTAATAACCCCGGTAAATCTATTGCGTCCAACATACCGGACAACTTTGCCCTTGTCCTTGGCTGCGACGATGTAAGCCCGGGTCTTGTCCGCATCCGGACCTACAATCAAACCAGATAGAGACATGGTCCATGCTCCGGCTTGGACGTGATCTACGAGGTTGACCCCTTTTTCGACCGGCTGCTCCGTGACGGTTACCGGATAATCCGGCGCCTCTGTCTCTACTGTGATGTACTTACCATCGATCTTGGCCATTATGCACCATCCAATCCCGCGCTACGCAGGGCAGACATAATGATTTCCAGCACCTCGTTGTGTATAGTCGATTTCAAGTTGGAGACAGTGCTGCTGTCAGCATTGCCTTCCACGGTTATGCTGATGGACGGACTAACTGTTATTGGTCCGGACCCGCCGGAAGAGGCTCGAGCTGGCGAGGTTTCAGGAGTATACGAGCTTCTCGCTACATCGCCGGCGCTATCTACCGCCGCACTTGCGACGCTTCCCGTAGCCATCCCGACACGCGGAGCCGTATTTTCAATGCCTCGTGCTAGTCCCTCGCCTGTAAAGAAGCCCATCTCCATCATGACCCGAGAAGGCGAATGAATGCCAAGGATGCTTTTCACCTTGCCGGTAATGGCGTTCCCGATCTCGGACACCTTGCTCACAACCGCATCAACCTTGGAACTTATCCCGTTTACGAGCCCGTTGATGATGTTCGCCCCAATGTCAAAGAGGTTGATGCCAGAGAAGAATCCGGTAACTCGATTCCACATGTCGCTAACAGCGTTCCACACATTACTACCTGCTGCTTTCACGCTGTTTACTATGCTGTTCCAGATGCTTGTGATCTTGTTCCAGACTTGTGTCATGAGGTTTGATGTGGTAGATACCACATTGTTCCAGGCACCGGACACCGCCCCCCATATCGCGACAGCGACACCGGACACCGTGCTCTTTATGCTACTCCAGACCGAACCAAGCCATGATCCAATCGCTGTAAATACCCTGATCGTTACCGCCTTGATTTGGTCCCAGTACTTATAGATGAGCGCGGCCGCCAAGAAGATTGGACCGCCGATCACCCCCAGAATAACAAGACCCCAGTTTTTCAGGAAATTTGTGACAGCGTTGAATGCAATCATGAAATACTTGGGGATGGTGACTTTAAAAAAGTTGAGTACTGCCATGGTCGCGGATTTGATTCCGGACCACATCTTATCTATAAAAGCGCGGAACTTATCCGACCGTTTATAGGCTACAAAAAAAGCGACGCCCAGGCCGACCAGAGCCATGACGATAAGTGTGATTGGATTCATCGACATCACAAAGTTTAGCGCGGCTTGCGCCGCCGCGAATCCTTTGGTCGCCGCACCGGCAATCTTTTGCGCCAAGGTCACGGCGTTGGTTGCTAATGCTGCCCCAAACATAATAGCCTTATAGGTTAGCACTGCCGCCGTGATGCCGGAGACGAGGGGTAGAAACGGCGCCCACTGGACAATCGCACTTGCCACGTCATAAATTTGCACGGCCACATCCTTGATCTGAGGCCAGAGCGTCTGCATATAGTCTGCGAACTGTCCACCGAATTGCTGGATATACGGCAGGGCTATTTTTACCCCCTGGACGACATAATCGATCCCGGTTCCGATCTTATCCGCAATCAATCCGCCAAAAGCGCTGATCTCTCCTTGGTGCGATGTAATCCACTGTCCAAACTGATTGAGATAAGGCATTAGCTTTTGCCCAATGGGTATGAGTATCCCGACCTCGATTTGCCTGCCGATGTATCCAAACACCTGTCCAATAGAGGTAAACTTCGTTGCATTCAGGCTATCCATGGAGTTTTTAGTCATGTCAAACTGACTTCGCGCCGTCCCCATAGCTGTGATTACGCCCGCCTGAAGGTCTTCAAACTGCGTGCCAAATAGAGATGTTGCGACCGTGTTTTGCTTCGTAACATCCCCAACCTTGGCGATAGATTGAACAACTTGGGTGAATGCCTTTTGGGCCTCCGGACCGCCGTTGGCAAAGGTCTTAATCATCTTTTTAGCATCCAACCCGAGCATCTGGAATCCTTGGATCGTGGTCTTATTGGTCATATCCCGTGCGCGTAGGTTGAATTCCTTGACTGCGTCACCAACTTTGTCCAGGTTAAAGGCCCCTGAAGCAGATCCGGCCGCGAGTGTATCAAACATCTGGTTGGCGTTAAATCCGAGGCTGACAAACTGATTAGAGTACTCGTTGATTGAGTCTAGCATCTCGCCACTGAAATCAAGCCCATTTTGCTTACCTTGGGCAATGAGGTTAAACGCCTGGTCAGAGGTAACGCCGAAGTTTTTCATCATCGTATCCACAGTCCGAATGCTTTCGGGAACCTCATAACCGAACGCATTTTTCAGCGATAAGGCGTTCCTTGTCGCCCCTTCCAGCGCTCCACCTGTCATGCCGGTAATCTGTTTCACGCTTGCAATCGACTGCCCCAGATCGTCCCATGACTCGCCCCAGCCGCCGGAATATAGCTCTTTGGCAATGCCCTTCGTCTCTTCGAGTTGAGCGGTCGTCATGCCGGTAGCGTTCTGCATTTGGTTCATCGCCGTTTCGAACTTTCCTGCCGAATTTAACGCCGCCGCGCCAATACCGATTGCCATAACTCCCAGAGCAGCACCCATGCCTATGACGCCTTTGGTCAGCGCTTTAACCTTGCTGTCAGCCTTGTCTAACCCCTTACTGTTAAACTTAAACCCGACCGCATACATCAGAGACCCGACGATTCCGCCTGCCATGTTCCCTCCTTTCCGAACAGCAAAAAGCGACGCCCGGAAGGGGCGCCGCTACTTCTTGTTCTTATTCATTTCCTTATGCTGCTGCTCGATGTGGATATCCAGCGCCGCGTTGGCCTCTGCTATGTCGTCGTCGTCCATTTCCATTAGGTCGCGGTAGGTGATACCCATATCAGAAAGCAGCAGGCGCCATTGACGCCAGTTCTCCTTGGCCCGCTGTTTTGCCTCAGTCTTCGTCAACATCGTCCGTATCGTCATCAAGCAGGTCTTCGTTTTCGGTCACAAACGCATAGGCGCGAGTAACGATGTCGTTTAATTCCTTGTAAGAATCAAACGAGTCGATAGTCAACTTCGGATCGACAATAACGTGCGTCAGCATTTCAGTTGCCAGCTTCTCATCGGACGGAACTCCAAATTTATTCTTAATCCGGTCACTGATCTTGGTTACGTTACGGACACCAGGATGCTGCAAGAGATACTCCTTACCAGATTTAGTCTTTACCTTTTTCTGAGTACTGGTTGCCATGATTTATCTTCTCCTCTCAAATTATCAGTTCATGTCCAAATCGAGGCATTGAAACTCAAAAGAACGGTCGCCAACCTCGGCGCTGTATTCGCGGTCAGCAGGTTTTTTAACGATTGCCTCGTTTGCCGTACTAACTTCTTTCGGATCTCCACTATAAATTACAGAAACAGGAACCATCTGGCCGCTACGCGCCAACTTGTTAAGGTAAGCCACCTGCGGGCTCGTCTGAAGTAAGGTCACGCTGATCGTACCGAGAGGGTTATTCACCTTGCTTACGGCAACATCCCCCTGCGCACCAACCTTAGTGGAGACGCCTTCCTCGTCTTTTGAGACCGTAACCAGATCCTCGCTGAATCCTGTGAGGTAAATACCACCTACGGTTACGGTAACGTCATTGGCGTCATATGTCTTTACTTCTACCGCCACTGTTCATTCCTCCTTACTCAAATGTAATCGTGCCGGTAATAGCCGCCGAATGGATGGCACCTGCCAGCACGAACGAAAACTTACCATCCGGATACCGCCGGGCAGCCTTGTCCGCCGGGTCCACTTCACTCGCCCGGGGAAAGGTCGTCGTAAACTGTGGCTGTCCGTCGTCATCGACTGCGATCATCCCCTGCTTGAACGACCGTTGCAGCACTGTGCGGACAACGCCTTCAATCATGGCAATGCCCCGATTATCATACGGGACCTTCTGGTTCTGATTTTGAACGCTGGCGAACAATGTCTGTACGCCGTTTTGGATGCTGAACACGACGTAATCCTGGCTATGCACAAGGTCAATATATGAGCCGGACACTGTCTTGCCCTCGCTGGTGACATTCCATCCCGACTTGGTTACGTAAGTATTGGCTCCGGCCGCATGGATGGCCGCCAACTCCGTAGCCGTCAGGTCCAATGGATCAATGCCGATCAGTGTCCAATCCTTCCAGGTCACACTTCCGACCGCAAGACTGCCGACCGCCCCAACCCAAGCAGCATCCGGATAATTAGCGATGTCCTCATGATAGATGACCGCCGTTCGCTCGTATCCCTCGGCCTTAATCGTCGCCAGGTCAGCCAACGTAGCCGATCGGGCCACATATTGCCGGGACTTGTCCGCCTCGATGATGTCGGCCACATCCGTGATGTCCGCCACGGCCGCACTCGTTTGGATCAAAAAATGCCAATCCTTAAGCAGCATGGCTGCCATAAAGCTTTCGACCGTATCCGCCGGCGTCCCCGTCTTGCGCTGGGCAATGGCGATCTCAGCAGGCGGATTTTTCTGCGCGAAAATCGCTTTCGCGGCCTTATACTCTTCGGTGCCGGTCGCATAGTCAGTTACTACGCCGGCCAGGTCCGAATAAGACTTATACTCCTTGCCCGCCGCCGATGTCCCGATAATCAAAGGCTTACCAAAGCCCAAGATTGGCGTCGGCGTTGCGACCGATATTGTAACGGTAACGTCACTCAATCCTGCCAAAATAATCACTCCTTTGTTATTGGTGCTGTATCAATCCAGTTGAGGGGCGATTCTACCCGGTCCGTCGCCCGAAATTCGACGTCAAAACCTTGCCGGCGTTCCCATTCCTCGCCGATATTGAGGTCCCGGTTTTGGATGTCACCGATATCCGTCACGACTACATCCAGCGTATCTTTCAGAACCTCCCGGCCCGACATTTTAAACCAATCCCTGGCCGTCATGGCAAGGACAATAGCGGCGTCAATATCATCCGCATAACAGTTAAAAGAGACGGTAAATGTCACCGTCTCCCGCCTGATCCGTTTGTCTTGATCCTGGGTGATGGCTGCCATGCCGTCCACCGGTTCAAAGCCGAATATGGTGTAGGTTATGAAACTCCCGGTAGGCATCTTACCGCCGCCGTTCATTTCAATGACCAGCCCACCCGTCGCCTCCTGAAGCCCCTCGACAATCGCTACGCGAATTTCTTCATATGGGAGCATTGGCAACTACCTTTCGCAACAAATACTGATTAATATCACTGTAATCGCGCTCCGGCGACTCATTAACCGTATATTGTACATCCAGATACTCTATCACTTCGCCCGTTGTATGCGTGGCTGTGGTGTAAAGCATCCGGTCGGTCTCGGTGTAATTCCCGCCTTCCGTTGCCCGCAGGCTAGCGCTGATAGGCTGGATGCTGCCGCTCCTTTGCACACGCTCCGGTTCATTTGGCACCCATTTGCCCTTGACGTAATTACCACCGTTGTCGCGGACTAGCGTATAGGGACGAAAATACTTACGGACCACGCCGGCAAACCTAAATTGCCTCACCGGCGTCGCCCCCTATGTGCCCGATCGATAACAGACCAGTTAAGCGCATCCCTTAACCGCATCTCATCAGCTTGCAGGAGCTTGCGCCCCTGCTTATGGCTGGCGTAGATCGGACTAAGCGGCGGCTGCTTGATCCTCTCGAAATTGGCGATTGTTTTCTCAAGGCCTGCAACTCCGATTTCCTGATATAGCTGCCTCGGTTGCTTGCGGCCGTAGGCGATTTCCGTCACGCCAGCCTTGGCGATTTTATTGAGCGTCGCCCGGGATTTGATTTTTCCGGTCCGGATAAAGGAGCGCTCCGGAATGCCTTTCGCTGCGCTCCCGAACTCATGGACGATAGCAATCACTGCCAGCTCCTCGTCACCCTGGATGCCGACGGCGACCCGTTTCTCCGTAAGTGCCCGCATTCGATCCGCAAGGATCTGCAGATTATCTTCGCCGGATACCTGTACCCGGGCGCTAGTTGCCCTTCGTCTCCTCGCCATGATCTCACCTCATTCACAGGTTGAAATTCCGGTACGGGCCAACCAACGCCCGAACGGCAGCCGGTATTGTGCCGTCCGCCTGTCCATAGGTGACGGATATATCACCTACCCGTTCCGAAGTAATCCCGGGTTCACGCTGTATCTGCTGAACCATTAGAACGCAGGCGTATTCGATATCGGCCGGCAATGT
Organism: Paenibacillus stellifer; assembly: GCF_000758685.1. Lineage (NCBI taxonomy): Bacteria > Bacillati > Bacillota > Bacilli > Caryophanales > Paenibacillaceae > Paenibacillus > Paenibacillus stellifer. Next base: position 2,062,179 of record NZ_CP009286.1, on the reverse strand, counting down.
TGCCGCCTCGTCGCCGGTCGCATCGCTCGGCAGGATATACCCGGCAGTGTAGACTACCTGGACAGGTCTTTCGCAAAACCATCCAGGCTTACTGATCATGCCGCGGTCTTTGGCAATGGTGTATCCCTCAACGGCTGTATCACCATCGATGGATGTCACCGCTTCAATCGGGTAATTTCGCAGCAGCGCCCCGCCTTGCTGGACATCCACCCACTCCGTGAATTCAGCTCGCCCAAATGACCGGTTGCAGAACGTCTCGATAGCAGCGCTGGCCGCCGGAATCAAGATCCCGAGGAATTCATCTTCAGACGGATCAGCCCGGAGCATTGTCCGGGCTCGTTCTACCGTGGTTAGCATTGTCGTGCTTCCTTACGACGGCGTCGGTCTGTATGAGACATCTTCGATCAACTCAGCCGCGAGCAGTGTCGCCGCATTGCTGATGGCAAAAGAGAGTCCTACAAACTTGCCTTGCGGGATTGTTGCCGGGTCAATGCAGAAATCCACAACCGAGCTGCCAGCGGCCCCGGCCACTGTAGCGGTCTTGCCATTCGCTTGACGGACACCGTTGATATAAATCGGAACATCAACCGGGTAGTTTGCGGCATTCGCACCAGCTGCGTCATCTGCATAACGCAATGTGAGCGTAAGGTCTGCGGCGTTTCCCTTGGTAACGATCGCGCGGTAGGTCTGACTAATCAGACCAGGGGTAGGCGGTAGATATGCCTGTGCTGCTGCTGCGGTAGTCTGTGCGGCCAGCAACACGCGAGAACGGTAACGTTCGGCCAAATTTGTGATCATGTGTATTCCTCCCAAATTCCAAAATGATTGTATTGTCCGCCCTGGGGCGGCGCTGAACTAGGCTCTGGTCGCCAGCGAAACAAACGGACTGCGCTGATTTGGAGAATTCTTGATCGTAAGCTTCTTGCTCACCTTCGGCATGCCGTTTGCACGGAAGATGAAGCGGAAGCAGTTTTCAGCCGTCAAGAACTGAACGTGGATCGATGTCGCCGCGTCAACGCCGCCTTTGTAGGCCAGCATGTACTGCGAGAAATCGACGAAGTTAATGTCGCCTTGGGTTCCGAGCGCGGAGCAATGATCGCACTCGACGATTGCGCGCCCCCGCAGCGAATCAAGTTGACCCGCCTGCGTCGCCGGAAGATATACCGGAACGCCGCCAGTCCCAACGGGGAAGCTCAGAAAATCGAGTTGTTCATGCGAATCCGGGTGCATCAGCCAAACGCCTTTCGACTTGTCACGGGCACGGTTGTACATCTTGGAGAGATTCTCCCAGAGTATCGTTCCGGCTCCCTGTCCGGCCTCCTTTGCGACAGCAACAAGCGCCGGGCTGTTCAGGAGGCCGAGAGGTTTGCCAATGCCATCGCCCGAGCAAATCGCACTTTCAAGGGAACGCGTGATCGCCGTTTCGAACGCCCGCGTATACAGGGTGTCGATGAAGCTGGAATCACTGTCGAGCTCATACGTGGCATATGCAAACCCCATCAGCTTTTCAAGCTTAAGCTCCTTCTCCTTCAATGTCGGTTGAGATTTGGCAACCGTCGCGGCTTCCGATGCCCAATAGACACGCACTCCACCAAAAACAGAGGTGCTTACGTCCTCCTCCTCGATATCGACCCATTTGACAGCGTTCGATCCATCCTTCACCTCGTAGGAGTCTACACGGGGTAAAATGTCACCGGCCATTGCCGCCGATGCCATCATCAGACCAGCGAAATCAGTCTGTACGGCGAATCCACCATCAGAGCCGACAGCCACATTCCCACCCATAGCATTCTGGACCGTTCGAAGATTGTCCGAAATCTGACCCTGCGCAGCGAGCTTGATGTCCCGAAGCTGCTCGGTCAGATTCTTGTAAGGCTTCGGAAGAGGCTCGTTGATCGCCTCGACAACCGGCTTGTTCACCGGAGCCTTGTCCTTTGCTTCGCGACTAGCCAGATTCTGCAGGCGTTCGATCTGCTTCTCGTTGGAGTCGTATTCCTTCTCCATGTTGTCGAAGCTGGTTGCTTCTTCATCCGACAGCGTCGCCTTGTCCGCCAGAGCCCGCATATCAACGAGCAGCGCGCTCTGTCTTGCCAGCAATTTTTCCAAATTCATCGTGTGTACCTCCCGTGTACATTAACTTTTTCGCGCAATGAGACACGCTGTTGTATAGTGAGCATCCGACTATTTGCCGGAGAATCTCCTGTCTTTTCGGGCACTGCCGCTTCATTTTTGGTCTGAAGCTTCTGCCATTGCTCGAAGAACCGCTGCATAGCCGTGTTCGCGCTGTTGACGATTGCCAGACGGCTAAACGAATAGGCGTTCTGCACAGGCTCTTCTTCAGGGGCAACCTGCGCGTACAGCATGCCGTCGGCAAATCCGTCAGCCATCGCTTTCCGCGCACTCATCCATGTTTCCTCATCCATCAAGCGCGAGATTTTGTTGCGGCTGAGGCTTGTTTTGGTCTGGTAGGCGTTGACGATCGTTTCCTTGACTTCGTCAAGGACGTCCGCTGTATGCCGCATATCCTTTGCCTCACCGCTTGCACTGGACCAGGGATTATGGATCATGAGGATGCTTGCCGGGCTCATGAGCACTTCGTCGGCGGCCATAGCAATCACAGAGGCGGCGGATACAGCTTTTCCGTCGATCTTGGCCGTGACCTTACCCTTGTGCTCTTTCATGGCGTTGTAGATGCCAGCAGCTGCGAAGACGTCGCCACCCCAGCTGTCTATCCAAACCGTGATGTTTTTGCCCTGATGTTCCGCGAGCGCCTGCCGGAAGGCATTCGGCGTAGCGGCCGGTATCCCGAACCACTCGTATATCCAAGCGTCGTCATCGCTGACGATTTCGCCCTCTATGCGCAGCTCGACATCTTGATCGGGCTCGGATGCATTCTTGAATGACCAGAATGGCATTTAAGCAACTCCTTTCTCGGCGAATAGCGCCTTGATTTCTTCAAATATGGCCTTTGCTTGCGCGGTCGTTTCGGCTGTCTTGCCTGCTTCGACCATGTTCGTCGGCTCCAAATATCGGTCGCCGTTTGGTATTGGCGGCATATTTTCGAGGCGCCGGATGTCATTGACACTAAGCCAGCCCCATTGCCGGCCAATGGCATACGATTCCGCGCGGCTCTTTGCGTCACCTCGCAGGAGCGCATCGACCTTGAATTCCAAATAAAAACCGGCCATACGTTCGGCCGGAGTGAGCAGCTGCATATTCATGTTCTCTTCGATCCGTTTGAACCAGGGGAGCATCGTGTACATCACGAACTCCAGTGATTGGTGCTCGATGTTCGAAAACGTCGCGTTATCCAGGTGTTGTATAAGATGCAATGGAACCCGGTAGACCCGGGCGATATCCTGGAGCTGGAACTTCTTATTTTCGATCAGTTGCGCATCCATCGGCGTCATCACGAATGGCTGGAACTTGCCGCCACCTTCCAAAATCATCGGAGTGCCCGTCCTCTTCAGCCCTTGGTAGTTCTTCTTCATCTCCTCTTTGAAGCGAGCAAATGCAGTATCGGACATCTCGCCTTCAAAGGTAAATGCGCCTGACGGGAACGCCCCGTTGCGATAAAGGTGGACGCCGAACTGTTCGTACGACTGCCCGAGCTGAATGGCAGACGAGGCGTATGTGAGTGGCGAAACACCAATAACCCCGTCCAGACTGAGACCGGGGATATGCAGCGCTGTATCCCGCGTGAGCGTCTTCGCGACGTTCCGAGAGGATGATGATATTTTATAGATGAGCCGCAATGTCTCCGGATCGCGATCGATCGTGACCTTTTGACAAGGATACGGATAGAGTCCGACTACGCTGCCTCTTCGGTCTACGAGCTTTTCACTGACCGAATTTCCGCCGGTATTCAGCGACATCATCATCTGTTCTTTGAAATTGAACGGGCTCATTTCCTCATTCGGTCTGTAATGCAAGACGTCAAATATCCCGAGGTCGTTCCGGCTTTCTCGCCCCCCATCATCCTTTTTTCGGTACAGCAGGATAGGGACGCTGGCCGCCGTTTCGGCCAATACCCGAAGGCAGGCGAATACGACGGTGTATTTCATCGCCGTGGCCGTGCTGACGTTGCCTTGGAGAGGTATCCTAACCTCATCATCGCCGATCAGGAAGCGCTGATATGCCGCCTCGAAATCATTCGAAAACAGCAGCTTCATCCGCTGCAGAATGTTCAATTAGTCTTCACCTCCCCTCTCAGTCCAACAGACTGCGCATGCCACGCGCTTCGTAAACGTTCTTCGGCTGCTGCTCGATGACCATCGCGCGGGCCAAGGCATTTATGATTGCCGCAAGCAAGTCGATGCGCTGGCTGTCATCCTTATGCTTTTTGCTCAGCTTGATGTTTCCGTTGTTGTCGATAATCTCGACCGCGTTGGATAGGCACCAGGTCAGCAGCGGGCTGCCATCGTGGACGATAAGCCCCTTCAGAATGAGCTCACGGAAATACTTGGTCGGCTCCGAGAGTGTCTGCACACCCTGCCGGATTTCGACCGTTGTGTATCCGTCTGCGTCCATCTCCTGGGCAAAGTGCGTCGCGTTATACGGGTCATAGTCGATTTCAACGATATTCCACTTTTCGTCGAACTCCAGATCGTGGATGTGCGTCTTAATGTAGCGATAATCGGTGACGGCACCATCAGTCAGTGTGCACCACCCACCACCGGCCCAAGCCTTATACGGCACCCGGTCCGAATGTTCGTGCTTGGTCGCTGTCTCTTCCGGCATGAATCCATACGCAGTGACGGCATACAGGGGTTTGATAACGCCTTTTTCCGTCTGAATTTCTGTTTCTCCATCCAGCTTGAATACATTGCCGTCCGCCGTCAGGTCCACCCGTTTCGATAAGTCAAGTCCAACCCATGTATCACGGCCACGAACCAAACTCAAAAAGGCCTCCCGCGTCGCCGCAAGGGCCTTCCACTTGTCCATGATGCCGGACATGTATTTATTTTCGCTATCGGCCTGCCAACGATTCACTCGCTTGATGAGCCATTCCCGGATCTTATCCGGGTCACCGCTGTTGTACGCCTCGTCATGCTCCGTCCTAATTTGCCGCCGAAGCTCCTGAGAGTAGGCGTTGTCCTCCTGCAATACTGGGTTGGGTAGCGCCCATAGCTCCTCGTCGTGAGGATTGGCATCATCCGGAAGCTCACGAATCATTACGAAATACGTATCCTGCATCGGCGTCTCGCCGCGCATCATCTTGCGCAGGATGTCATACTCCTTCTTGCACGGGCTATTTTCTGCATCCTTGCCCGCTGTGCTGATAATCTGCATGAGAGATTGCAGCCGCTTGCCGAACCCTGAATAAGACACATCAAGGATTTCAGATGTCGGATGTGCATGATACTCGTCAATTACAACGAGGCAAGGGGCGCCGGAGTCCTTGTTCTTGGTATCCTTGGACAATGGTTTCAGGAGTCCTCCGCGACTTTCGTGTTCGATGTACCCGCGCTTAATCCGCAGCCGTTTCGATATCTCCGGGCTGTTCAGGCCCATTTCCCGAGCATCGCCCCATACCCGCTTGGCCTGTCCCTTATCTACGGCAGCGCAATCTACTTCGGGACTGTGTTCATACTGCCGCTTGCTCGGCTCGCCAGGCGGATAGATCGCGTCAGCGCACATGCCGTACAGCGCCAGTCCACTCATTTCAGTTGATTTTACGTTGCCCCGAGCCCGGAGGTGGAATGCCTTGCGGAACCGGCGTTGTCCGGTCTCCATATGAACCCATCCATAAACCGCGCCGAGATCGAATTTCTGAAATGGAAGCAGCTCAATGAGTTGACCGCTGAACGGACCGCGAACATGCCGGCAGCATTTTTCAAACCAATCAAATACCCTGTCGGCTCTGCTCTCATCGAAAACATACGGGAAGTCGGGCGACGCCTGGCGCTTCAAATCCGCCAAATGCCGTTGGCAGGCCAGGTACTCCATTTCGCAACTCGGTCGAATTCCTGTGATGATCTCTGCGGCGTAGCGATGAGTAGGATGCAACTCCTCCCAATCAGTCGAAGAGGTCATCTGTTCCCCCTCCGCTTCCTGCGCCGGCTACATCCGCCATCTTTTTGGCAAGCCGTGCCCGTGCCTCTGCCGTAATACCGAGCTTGCCGGCGTACTGCAATACCAGGCGTTGATACGTCTGGGCCATTTTTACTTCGGCTGAAGGGACGATTTCGCCTTTGGCGTTTCTGACCGTATAACCATTGTCTGCGATATGGAAATTCAATTCCCGGAGCTTCGCGACAAGATCGCAATAGAGTGCCAGCACCTCTTCGTCAACGGTGTCAAGGATTTCGAATTCCTTCATATCCTTGACTGTCTTGTTCCAGACCTTGCGAGCCTCTTCGCCTATCCAGTCCGGACATTTCATGGTTGTACGCTTCTTACGCTTGAGCTTCTTGGCCGCTGCCTCCCGACTTTTAACCTCCTTCTCCGTCCAATGTTTCCCGCCGCCTTTGGCACCAACCCGCATGTGATCAAAGGCGATGATCTTGTTCATGCGGCATCACCCTTCCATATATTGTATTTTTCAGGCACTATATAAAAATCGCACGGGGACATTTTTTTGCATCAGAGGGGGCGGCGGTCTCTTAAAATAAATATTTTTAGAGATTTCACCCCCCTACCCCCTGGCTTCCCGGCCAAATCCTCCATCTTTTTGTACAGTTTTAAGGCTATGGCACGGAATGCAGAGCGATTGCCAGTTGCTTCGGTTCCAGAACAGTACCGGGTCGCCCTTGTGAGCGATGATGTGATCCACTGCGCGGGCTGCTTCTACCTTGCCAACCTTCAAGCACTCCACGCATAGCGGGTGTTCCTTCAGGTATTGGTCACGCGCTACCTTCCACTTGTGACCATACCCACGGCTTGCAGCTGTACCCCTGCGCCGGTCTCGCTCCTTACGGTGCTTGTCGCAGTAACCTTTGTCTGTAAGCTCTGGGCATCCTGGCTGTCCGCATGGGCGCTTTGGTTTGCTAGGCATCTGTACTGCCGTCCATTTCGAACTTCACACATCCTTTCTCTACCGCTTGTTCGGAGATATATTGAGATACAAGCTCTCCAAATTCTTCAGGCATGCCCTGCTCTTTCGCTTTTTCAAACCCTTCCATCAATCCTTCGAACCAATCCGGCATAGTCACCTTGACCTTTAGATCAGACAACATCGTTTCTCACCCTTTCCTACAAAATAAAAAGAGCCGCTTTTCAGCGACCCAAATTTTTCCTACTATTATATAGCGCAAAATCCCAAGCGTTTGGGAATATGATGATGTGGGCAAGGATCTGCACCTTGCATGATGATATTCGCGGTATCCCGTTTGTGCCCGGTATTGCTGGAGCCTCAGTATTGCATCACCCGCAACCATTGACTACACCGCTACATTGCGTCTACCTATTCCGCCACCACATCATGTTAAACCGACACTTATTGAGGCGGCCGGCTTGCCTCCGCGATCCACACCTTCGACCGCTGCGGTCACAGCCGGAGGCCCATATACCCGTGAGCAGGTGTGGCGTATTTGCATCTTTGCTACGTTACAAATATATCATGTCTATTTGCAAGGAAGCGGCCATAAAGCGGCCAAATTCCGGACATAAAGCGGACATGATTTTTTTAATTACTCTTCCCGAAGCACGATGAGGCCGAGAGTCGAAGCCAGCCGGTAAATAGCTACTGACTTGATACGCCGGTAATGTCTCTCGCTGAAACCCAACTCTTCGGCGGCATTGTAATCCAGAACATCATCGTCATCCATGTACCGAACTTGAATCAATCGGCGCTGCCGCTCCCCGAGCCGAGATACAGCCCGTTCTGCTCGTTCAACATGCCGCCGTCGGCGCTCCATCTCGTCTGCTGCCCGAATGGCGATAGTGGCCGTTTGGTCTCCGGTAACGTTGGTCGGTCCGTGATATCGCACTTCGGGGCTCGCTGTGACGGATGGCTCGTCCGGAATGTACTCCGTTACCTTGTATTCGCGGGCTTGGAAGAGATACTTTTCAACGGCCGCCCGCGTCGCCTCCTCGTCTACCTTATATATGTCCATTACCATCTGATGGACTTTCATGCTATCAGCCCCTCATCCTCTCCGGAATAATTTTGGAATAGTTTCTGTTGGTTTTGACAACCTATCGACGTTTCCAGCGGAACTAAGACGGCCGGAATTTTGATCTTACTTTCTAGGATGCCGGTCCCACATAATAGGCCGGCTTGTCTTGTCCTTATCAACAGCCGGTGCTGGATACTTCCGGCGGATCTCCTCTAATTCGGCAGGAGAGAGGCGAGATACCTTAATTTCACCTTGCCCACCAGCTGCTAATTCCGAAGCGCGGTCCTTATTTGCAAAATGCCAATCGTTCATATCACTTTCCCACCATGCCGCTGCGGCCGCGTAGCGTTGTATGCCATCTTCTCGCTGATCGCCTGTTCCAGGTCGATGCCGTACCGCCCGCAGGCGTCCATGACGCGGATCACGATGTCGGCCAGTTCGGACGGGATGCCGCAGGGCTTATATTCGTCCGTGAGCTGCATAACAGAGTAACCATCGATCTTGTGCTGATACCATTCATCCGTTGGTGCGTGGCCGTTACGGTAATCCTCCAGCGCCTCCGACGCCTCGCTGTGGATCAGAGCGACAATCTCCCCAAAGCTCCGTTCCTCGTCCCACCAGCCTTTGCTGACGGCGTTCTCGTGTGCTGCCTTTACCAGATCATTAATGGATTTATTCATGGTTATCCTCCCTGTGGTCGATTATCGTTTTGTTTCCAGTACCAAAGCCGGCTGAACAGCTCAATCTCCTTGGTCCACTTGTCAGCCGGCTTGTCCTTTAGCCTGTCGTAGATATCCCGGTAATCAATGATTTCGCATCGTTGGACCGAATTTTCTTCGAAAAAGAAGAACATCGGCAAAACGATCAGGAAGCGTCCTGTGCCGCGCCGTCCTCTTCGTCCCATCTGTTGCGGTATTCTTCGGAGACCTCGTATGCGGTCGGCCCGGCGTCCCAGGCTTCCAGCTTCAAACCGTGTTCTTCGCCAAATTCGTGCAGGTAGAATGTCGAGAGTGTCTGAGGATCATAAATGCTCCGTACTTCCATTGCGTCGCCTTTTACCTCGACGACCAGACCCTTGATATTCACCTTGTCTCCTTCTTCGTCCAGGCCGTTGACGGAAACAACCATATTCTTCAGCCCAGGGTTGAACACCCATTCCTTAACTGCCAGTTCCATCAGTTACACACTCCTCTTCTACTTGTTCGCCCATCGCTTCACGCAGACGAATTACACTTCGTTCAATCGATTCGACGGCATAGCGCACTTCCGAACTGACCGCACCAACCAGTAGCATTTGTTCCAGCTCATCCACCCAGGCATCGCCGAACCATCCGTGACACCCGACTTTTTCAGCTACCGTCTTCAGGCGGTCATAAGCCGCTTGCGTCTTATCAAATCGCTCATGCTGCCTGCGGATTTTCGACAGTTCCTTTTCCAGATCTGCTACTTGAACCGCGATTTTGTGTTTGTAGCCCTCGGATAAATGATAGCGATCCCCTTTATCCTTGATGTATGCTTCGATCCGTTCTCTCTCGTCGCTGAAGAACGGGTGCCGTTCATTATCGAGCCGATTCATAATGATGTACATGAGCATGTTGGCTGGGATCTCGACCAATCGGTAAACTGCTTTGCGTTTGGTGTGCAGCGCCCTGGTTTCCGGATTGTAATAGATCAGGCCAACTTGCTCCGGCAACTCCGCTGGTTCAATCAACCCCTTCGGGCAGACGAATGAGAACTCATGGCACATGCCGAGGTAGCCCATCCATTTGTCGTCCCGAACGAAGTCGGATCTTTCTACCTTCACCTCATAGCCGGATATCAGCGGTTTGCTCCAGCTCTTGCGGATCGCCATGGCATCCATTTTCAGGTGATGGCGGACCGAGTGGGTCGGACCATCCTTCACTTCGGTCAGAAAAAAATCGTCCTTGTGTTTATCGGCCAAGGCTTTCTTCACCATATCCGCCCTTACTTTATGCTTGTCGCTTGCCATGTCTATTCCCCTTTCTCATGGCTGCTCTGTGATTTGAGTCAAAATGGATCTTCCGGAGGTCATCAGCGTGATTTCGCCGTGCTGCCTCATAGACCCGCAGTTTGTCCTCTTCGCTGGACCACACCCACCCCTTCCGGTTGTAATAGTCCAGGCTGGAAGGGGTGAAGTCGTTCCTGGCGATACACTCCTGGCGATCCTGTTGACCAAGTGTAGCGTGGTGGACGTACATACCATCCGACGACTCCACAACCACGGCGTAATCCACGTCTCCCCATCCCCAGCTGTAGGTATGAACCCACCCCAATATGCGGGATGGGTAGAACAGCGCCGCCAGCCTGGAGGCGGGGTCATCTTCAAAGAAGAAGAACATTACTCCTCAGAGTCCTTTTGAACGACTACCAGCATTTTCTGCATTCTTTCGATGGTTGCCGTTAATACCGCGATGCACTTCGCGGCAACCTCCGGGTCTTTGGCCTTGATGGTATTGATCGTATTCAGCGCGGCGTTGAAGCCATCCCCGGCCGTCTTGATATGGGCCTTGAACAAGGCGACGTCTTCTACTGTGTTGGATGCTGCTTTCTTGCGGAGCTGCTCCAGCTCTTGCAGTACCTCCGGAGGTGTTTCATATGCTGTTGCGGTTGTCACATCAACCGGCTTGGCCTTCAGTTCTTCTTCAAGCTCCTTGATCCGTCGTTGCGACTCGATCAGTTGCTCATTAGACTTGGCAAGGGATTCCTGCAACTCAGCAGCGGCTTCTTGCGCTTCAGCCGCCGCTCCATCGTCCCCGGAGTCCGACGCCGCTTGTGCAGCATCCAGCTGATCCTGAAGCCGTTGTACAATGGCCGCATGGTCGGCTTGTTGCTTCTCCAGCTTCTCGCGGGCCTTGCGCTCTTTCTCGGCGGTTTTTTCCGCTGCGGCCGCCACCTTCTCAGCTGCCTCCTTGTCTTTCACCGCCTGCTTGTGGGCCTTGACTGCGTCCTGGAGCTCCCGAGTGGACATGTCCTCGACATGGTTTTCGGTAGCGAATGTCTCGCGCTCCTCGGACGGAATGCCGAGCAAAGCGACCGCCTGCGTGTAGGTCAAACTTCCAAGCGCTTCGGATTTTGCATTTTCCCCAAACAAGGTGAGCTGGTCCGATCCGTACTCTTCGAAAATGCGCATGAGATTATTCGCAGTGCTTTGGCTGTAATCGACAGAGTCGGCCAGCCAGTTCCCCCATTGCCCAAACTCGATCATGCCTTTGGCCTCTACCAGCCGGCGGCCGATCTCGATACTTGCCTGGAGCATAATCCGTTGGGTCTGTTCCTTGATGCTGTTGATTTCGACGGCGATCACGTCAGCCGTCCGTAAGGACACCTGGTTCATACTGCTACCCCCTGTGTTTTGGTTTTGGATTTACTTGTTTTATTCAGAAACCGTTCTTTAAACGACTCAACGAAGGCCTGGACCTCTGGCGTTGCTTCACAGTTCCCTCTTCCTCGGCATTGCCGAATGACTCCGCCGGATATCTCCACGGCATAGAATGGCTTTTCGGGCTCTGACTTCTGCCGGATAAAGAACAAATCCGTTTTCCCGGTAGCGTAATTTCCCGTGTACCCACCAATGCAAATCTTCTGCAACGCCCCTTCGTCGAATAGTTCCTCTGAAGACGCCGCCGGCCGGATTAGGAAAACGCCGTTCTCATACCGGAATTTGTTCAGCTCAGGAAGCCGGCTCTTGATTTTGTTGTCCAACTTCTTATCACGTTTGAACTTGATCTTTTTGGATGTCTCGGCATGAGCTTTCCGGAGATCATTCGGAAACAGATACCTTTCCTCCCTGATGTTCATTCGGAGCTGCTTGCATTCATCCCGGTAATCCTTCCAGTCAGTGAGCATTGATGTTACCGTTTTGTAATGCCCATTCCGGATTTGCTTCAGCATGTACCGCAACACAGTCTGTTCGTCGGCCAACTTGACGAATGACTGGTAGAATCCTTCGTAGTACCCTTCGCTGATATCAGCCAAGATAACTGCCTCGGAAAGCGAAACCTTTCGCCCAGCTTTGCGCTGGATCTGGTAGAACCTCAATTGCTTTGGGGTTATCTCTACCCCGAGAGCGCGCGCCTCTCTCAGTTCGGCTTTGGACAAACGCAGGACTTTCGGCAAGGTACCGGCATTCCAACTTATTGCCCCCCAAGTGTTATGTTTGTAGAGCTTAGCCCAAATGAACTGCCCGAATCCGCCTTTAGTTAGGTATTCAATGCACGGATACCGTGCAGCGAGATCGAAGAATTCTGTCATGTCGGATACGTATTCAGAGTTCTTGTAGCGAGTGTATTTCTCCCATGTCGAATACTGGAATGGAGTTCCGGTAACGGCCCGCTCGATATTTTCTTTACTCATGAATCGTGGGTAATTACAAAAACCAGAAAAATGACGATCGAATGCGCTATAAGCACTCAGACGCTTTCTTTGATACCCAAAGTACAGACTCTTTCTCGGAGCAAATAGGTATTCATGACTGCAAGAGAGCTCTTTTTTCACCTGCCGGAAATCACCGCTGTAATCCCAGTGGGCAGATATGACCTGCGCCGTGATGGCTTGCGGATCGACAAGAGAGCGCTCGTACCAGACGAATACGGCTCTATCCCTCATGTAACTGCGCCCCATCCAGGCTGCCTGTACCCGACAGACCGATTTGCAATGAGGGCAAGTCGCTCGTACCAGCTGCTTGTGCTTAAGCATGGAATCTGGTACATGGGTCTTTCCACAGTGGGTGCAGTAGGCGGTCTGTATGCCGCGCTTTTGGTTAAAGAATAGATACCGGCTGTCCAACATCACTGTATCGGTTACATAATCCTGGAGCTCCTGACTGTGCGCGGCAGGGAGGTGCGTCTTGAATTCCTGGTACTCCATCATGATCCTCCTTACAATCCGAATCCGGCCAGAAGGTCGTCAAGATCAACGCCGAGGCTCTTGTCAGGAGCGGGCGGTGTTGGGGTCGCTGCCGGCGGGTCAGCAGGCGGGTCAGCAGGCGGGGCGACTGGTGCGGCCGGAACAACGATCGCCTGAGCAGAGCCCTCGATGCCGTAATATTTCCGGACCTCGGTGTACCCCTCTTCATCCGTCAACATTGCCATGCCCTTGACAGCCTTCTTCTGGGCTGCTGATTTCATGGCATCCAGACTACCGGAAATCGTCTTCTTCTCGGCCACAATCTTCTCAGCTGTGGCAGGATTGGTTTCGAGCAGCTGCAGGAGGTAATTCCCGATCAGCTGCACAAAGGGGTTGTCCTTGGCCTTCTCCATTTCATCCTTCAACTTCTTAACAGCTTCATCCATTCTCGGTACCTCCCATATCCACGCCTGGAGCGTGTCTAAGTTAAATTTTGCGCCGCAGACGCGGCATTCGCGGATCATCACATGATCGATATATAAGAGCTTGAAGCTTGTCTGCCCGCAGCAAAAGCAGTGCCCCGGCAGTTCTCGCGCTGGCATGGGCTTTATCTCGTCGCCTTCGCAGGCCGGGCATAGGATAACGTCCTTGCCTCTCCTCCGGACTGGCTTGGGTGCCTTACCTTCCCAGCCACAGGGGCAATAGTGCCAGTGTCGGCCCCGGGAAAGGTAGCTCATTTCCGACCCGCCTCCTGTGCCTTACGGTCCTTGATTTCGTTGGCCAAACGCATCATTTCGGCAAACTCTTCTTCGGATACGGCGCCCGTCTGGCCGTCATCTACTGCCATTTCGATTTTCGGTTTTCCGCCCGCCCCGCCGCCGGAACCCTTATTCGTCGCAGGATTCCGCTTCGACTCGTTCATCTGGATGAGTAAAGTTGAGTATTTTTCGCGGAACGTCTCGGCGCTCAGAACGTTTTTCCGCCAAAACCGGTCCGTGACTACCCATTCCATGACGGCAGCTATCTGCTGTTGATCCTTCTGGCGGTCCAGCTCCACCAATTTCCGCATGTCATCGGCCCAGCTCTGCATGTTGGCCCTCGGAATCAGTGTCTCTACCCCTTCGGCCTTTGCCAGCGCATCCAGCTGCGCCTTAAAATGCATCGCCATGCGCATGTACAGGCTGTCTGGCGCGTATTCCGGCTTTTTCCGCCCCTTTTTACCCGGTTTTTCCGGTTCGCCTGGCTCGTCCGGCGCTGCCGGTTTGTCGGCGGTCGGTTCGGATTTCGGGTCTTGATCTTGGTTTGGGTCTGGTTGTTGGTCTGCATGACCGTGTATCTTTGAATCTTTTTGTAAATCTAAATCTTTCTCTATATCTAAATCTTTATCTATAGAGTGGACATCTGGCGGAACTCCGCTGGATGTCTCATGGATGTCCGCAGGATGTCCTTCGGACTTCCGTTGGACATCCTGCGGATTCCCCTTTTTCTCCTCCCGCTTCCTTCTGGCGTCTGCCTTGCGTTGAGCATCCTTTTTCCGGGCCTCGATGATCTGGCCGCCGATCTCATGCCAGTCAACAATCTCGCGTCCCTCCATGGTTTTTGCCACATATCCCGCATCGATTAAGGCGGCAAGAAGCACTTCCGGATCACCGCCGAAATGAACCGCTTCGGCAATATCGATAGCCTCGTACTGGCTGATGTCTCCATTAGGCGCCCAATCCAGAGCCCACCACCAAAACATGTGCAGGGACCCCACGGCGGTCGGGGTGTCCATGCCGGTTGCGCGGCAAAGCTTGCGTGTTTTGGGGTCTCTGTCGGTCGCCTGATAGCTCTTTATCCATAACATTAATGCTGTTCACCCGCTCCCTACTTGGACATGCCCGGACTTTTCCCGGACATCCCATGGACATCCGCACGATGTCCGGTTGTTATCCGCTGGATGTCCGCCGGACGTCCGGCGGACACGCTACGCGCCCTACTTCCAATATTTCCGGCCTTCCCCGGCCGTGTAGTAAAGAATGAGTTCACCTTGCTTGGCCCGCCGCCATTTCCTGCCTTCAGCCGTGTTGTCTGCCCAATGGTGGCAAGTCCCCGTCTCGGTGCTGGGTCCGCAAAGGACGAGGATATCCCACGGCTTGCTGCCGCCGCCCCCTTGGCTGGCGTTAACGGCATGGGCGCGCTCGAACCAGCCTTTCGGTACGCTGACGCCGCAGCGCTCGCAGCAAAGATATCCAGTGCCGGCAGAGGCCCGGCGTTTTGCCTCCTTGCTGGCCTTGTTCGTGATTCGGGTATGCTGGCCGCGTTTGGGCTTGCGACGGCTGTGCTGTGGCTTGGGGCAGGGTAGAAATTCAAAGTTTCCCATCTGATCCACCGTCCTTTTCTAAAAACTTGATGGCCCGAACAATCCGGTCATATCGTCTCCGGTCGCGTGTCCACACCGGCAGATTCATGGCCCGAAAAAAGAGCTTGTCCCTCTCTGCTCGAAGCTCTTCGAGGGTTGGGACTTTCCTCTCTCGTCTATCCGTTTACACCGCCCCCTATGTGCATATCTTGGCGCACTCTCATGCGCAGCTCGTAAATCTTCTCCCGGACAGAATCAAGTTCATTGCGCCATAGCATCTTACGGCCGTAGGCTTCTGCCTCTTGCGTCCGGAGATCCATTACCGCCAGCTCGGCGGCCAGTGTCTTATCCCCTTTAGGCGCTTGTGCCTTGGTGAGTGCGTGGGTGTTCTGGCGCAAGGCGTGAAGCCGGGCGTACTCGGCGTCCATATGAGCCGATATCCGGCCCATGTACATGTGAGCGGCTGTGAGTAACCGGACAATCTCAACCATGGCGCCAGGCGCGTCCTCGTCGTAGGCTTCAGCCTGAAGGCGGAAAGAACGGATATCATCGATGTACTGTTGCAGCTGTTGATCCGTCATTTCTTGGCCTTCTTCTTCCGCTTGAAGCTCTTTTTCTTTGGCGGGTCCGGATGGATCGAACTTGCATCCTCGGCTTTAAGCTGCCTCCGGGTCTCGGTAATATCGCTCTCAATCTCTTCTGACCGAGAGCGGTGTTCCTGGTAGTAGGCGGACTGCTTAAGGTATAGCCGGCGGAGTCGCAGGCGCAGCTCCGTACGATCCGGGGATGTGATGCGCGGCATTGCTATCACCCCCAGTCCGTGGTACTCTTGCTTTAAATGTGATTTTCCATGTGTGCGGCCGTCCGGCTCCTACCCCGGATGGCCGTTTTTCGTATGCTTCGAGCAGCAGATCACGGTACTGCTCGTATCCCCGCTGGGCGTTCGCCCGAGCCTGCTGCAGCCCCTCTGCCTCTGCGACATCACGGAGAGCCAGGTAAAATGCGCAGACGCTCCGCAGCATGTTGACCGTTATTTTCACGTGTTATCACTCCTTCGTAGGGTTTCATACTTAAGCTGTCGAATACTGGTATTGTCTCGTCGTATCAAGGCGGAATCTTCCGGGCAGAAGGGAGTGATGCGTCTTCTTCTTTTTCTTCTTTTTTGAAGACGGTTTTTCAAAGCGGTTAGTGGCCACTATGGAAAATCGCGGAATTGACGCTCGTTTGCTTTCCCAGATCACTGGCGTTTCGACCTCCACAGTTGAACGCTGGATCGAAGGAAAGTTTGAACCTAGACATAAGAATCTAATGCGCATAGCCGACGCACTAAATATCTCTACCGATTACCTGACAGGCAGAACCTAATTTAATGGCCCGGAAGGTTCCGCCTTGATACGACCTGACTCAGACTATATAAAATCTGAAGTACCAAGTGCGTTTGCAATCTTTTGAATATTCCTGAACGATATACCTATGTTTCTATTGAAAATGCCGTAGATCGTACTCACCGGTACTCCACTTTCTTTGCTGAGCCGATACCTCGTCCACCCTTTTTGCTTTAAAATTTCATTTAGACGATAAGACAGGCTTTCTTCCTCCCTCGTTCCCTCGGATAGAGCGCCGCCAGATAAAGCATTGATATCACTTTGCATCTGTATCACCTCCTTCTACGCCGAAGTTTGCGATACACTACCTCTTAGGCAGAACCTAATATAACGGCCCTACAGTGCAGCAGATTCTTCGTTTTCCCTCGATATATCTGCTTGTCCGAGAAGTTCTTCCATCCGGTTGGTTCCTGCTGATGTAAAAATAACAATCGCTTGGGAATCTCCGAATTCGTCGGTTCCCTCTAACCAGACACCGAACTGATTTTCCCGGAATTTAACCGGCAGCTGGCGCTCGGCCGTTATGCCGGTATTCGGGTCCTTTGCAATGATTGTGATGATGTCGGCTTGTATGGTTGATGGTTGGTGATTGGGTACGATAGATAATGACATGTTGTATCCTCCTAATTTTTGGAACATTGTGAATCGTGGCGCGTATAAAGCTGTCAATGAACGGTAATGATGAGGAATAATCACTTCGGTTGCTCACTTAACCAGGTCTCCAAAAACTGCCTCGTCTCTCGGGCTGGGAACAACCACTTACCGCCGACCTTATGCTTCGGGAAACGAGAGTCGAAGAAGAATAGACTCTGAATCGTATTCCAGCTCAGACAAGTTCTACGCATGAGTTCCCGAGTGTCCCAGAACACGAATTCTGCATCAATTTCCTTGGTGACTTGCTCGATCCGCTCTCGGCATAACCGCATCACTTCGGAGTGATCAACTGAGACTGATAAAAGTTTGTCCAAGACTACACCTCCCGTTCCTTTTTAGGAACATCGACTTCAAAAAAATATTCCATCGGAATGCCAAATTGTCGAGAAAGAACTCGAGCTTCCCCTAAAGAGAAGTCACCTCCGGTCCCGTTCAGTTTTTGGTTAATGGCGCTGCTTCTCTTGCCGATCACCTCCCCTACCTCACTTTGAGGGATGTTCCGTTCCAAAAGAAATACTTTTATTTTTGTGTAAGGTTCCCTCCGTCTATTCGCATTTGGAGACATTCCCGCCATGATGTGACCTCCTTCTGTTCCGTTTTAGGAACAACATCAGATTATACCAGTCCTTTTTTTCTGTCAACTCATTTTGTTCCTGTTAAGGAAATAAATATTATGCATATGTTGCATTTGTGGAACAAGACCTGTATTATATTAGTAGAACGTAATATGCGAGGGAGCGAAGGTTGATGTTTGGTGATGTGTTAAGGAAATTGAGACAAGAACGCAAACTAAATATGGACGAATTTGTGAAGCAAATTAATCAGAAGTACAATATGACGTTCAGCAAGAGCATGGTGTCCCGATGGGAAAATAATCTTACTGATCCACGAATGGAGTCTGTGAGAGTAATTGCCGATTTTTTCGAAGTGTCGATGGATGATTTGCTCGAACTAAATACCGATCAGGATCATAGCCTGAAGGAATTCGAATCCTATATGGCCAACCCTGAACACGATCTATTTTTCAAAGAACTTATGGGTGCTCCTGAAGAAAGAATCGAGGACCTAAAAAAAGTCTGGGAGATCATTAAGCGGTCATCCGAATCCGAAGATAAATAAAAAAATCCGTGGCATCAGCTCATGGGCTGGTTCTACGTACTTATACATACGAACATACATTCCCTATATGGAGGTTGCTATGAAACATTACAGAAACACCCACCTAGAAGACTACGCGGAACACCTTTACATACAACATGACATTACATCACCCGAACAAATAACCGTTTCTGAAATCAGCAAACGAATGGGGATTATTATTGAATTTACAGACGTTCGCTTTTTGAGAGGGGCTTCTTTCAGAACGTTGTCTGGAAACCCAATTATCCTTTTAGACAAATCCCGCTCATTCCAAGATCAGCGTATCGACTTCTTCCACGAACTCGGTCATCTTTTGCTTCATATTGGCAATCAGCTTGTAATGCCTGAACCGTTTATCAAATATCAAGAAGAAAGTGCTGAGCAGTTCGTTCTATACGCCCTAATGCCTTTCAGTATGATCAAGCGATTGGAGCTCTCTCCGGACCGCCAACAAGCCATAACCCAGTTGGCTGAAACGTTTGTAGTTGGGAGAGAGCTTGCCAGCAAACGCTATGATCAAATTTTGCGTCGCGAGTTCGAAGGCACTGTAATGGCAGAGACAGCTGCAGCGTACATCCCTGGAAAGGAGGTGGAACTTATTAATCCAAGCGAACCACAATTTTCAGTCTATTACGACCCATCCGGAACATTGGACGGGCCGTCGCAGATGGTTGTGATTTTAGACGAATGGACCCTAATGAACTGCCGAGAGATTGAGCTTCCGATCGGCGAACGTTTGCCGGAGATTGACCAGGATGAAATGCAGACTTTCGATGGTATTGCTGTTCATCAAGGGGATGTGGTTTCTTTCGATGGTCGTGTTACGCTGCAAGTGCATGAACTGTTATTTCGACACGGACTAACCCGCAGGAAGTTCATTATCCATATGCACAGCGTGGATATGCTGATGGCTCGGGACCAAGCGATGTCCCGTAGATTGGATTGGTAAGGAGGAATTGGCGTGGCATATTTCCGAAAGCGAGGCGCAAAGTGGGAGTACCGAGTAAATTACACAGACAAGAAGACTGGAGAACAGAAGGTAGCTTCAAAGAGCGGATTCTCAACGAAGGCTGAAGCAAAGTTGGCCGCCGCGGCCATTGAACTGGATTTGGCTTACTACGGTTTCCTGCCAGACGGAAAAGAATTAGTCAGCAAATTTTTCGAAAAATGGCTGGAGGTATACAAAAAGCCCAACGTAAAGCCCATCACATACTCCGTTCAGGAGCAGAATGTAAGGCTTAATATCTTACCGCGCTGGGGTAAATTACAGATGAAGGATGTGAACAGAAATGAGTATCAGGAATGGATAAATGAGCTGCGGTTGAATTACAGCGAGGGGACTGTCCGGAGAATTCACAGCATAATGAGCAGCGCGATGAACGATGCGGTCCATGACTTTAACATTCTTCGCGAGAACCCCCTGCTGAAGATCAAGATTCCAAAGGACACCACCGGAACAGGAAAGGTGAAATATTTCACTCGCGAACAATTGAATCAATTCCTGAAGGCGGCGAAGCCTGTAAAGAATTCAAAATACAAAGAGTCAATGCAGTATTCAGCGCTGTTCACTTTATTGGCCCGGACCGGGTTGCGGATCGGCGAAGCCCTCGCATTGACATGGGATGATATCGACTTTGAAAAACAGCTGCTAAGCGTAAATAAGACGCTTGTTTATCCCTTGAACTCAACCCCTTACATTTCAACGCCGAAATCAAAGACAAGCGGCAGAACAATTAAACTTGATACGCCAACCGTTCAAATTATGAAACGTCAACGAATTAACCAGAAAGAGGTGGCCCTGCGGTATGAGAACTATAAGCCAGCCAAAGATAACATTGTTTTCTCGCAACACGATGGACGATGGCTTCGAACAAACGTTGTCCGGGACTACTTCAAGACTGTGTGTAAGCGCGAAGGTATTCCCATCTTGTCACCTCACGCACTGCGGCATAGTCATGCAGTTCATCTGCTTGAAGCTGGCGCAAATATAAAATACGTGTCCGAGCGTCTTGGACATAAAAGTGTCAAGATCACAGCGGACACGTATTTGCATGTCACTCAAAAGATTGAAGACGACGCACTCTCCCTTTATGAAAGGTACGTCAAATAGTATCAAAATTACAGCAACGGACAAGAAACGGACAAACCACTAAAAACCACGATATGAAACCCCGGAATCCCTTGATTTATAAGGGTTATCCAATACTACCTTCCATCTCGAATTTGATGAGACGATTCATCTCAACGGCGTATTCCATCGGAAGCTCCTTGGTGAACGGCTCGATGAAGCCCATAACGATCATTTGGGTCGCTTCGGCTTCCGACAGGCCGCGGCTCATCAAGTAGAAGAGCTGTTCCTCGGATACCTTGGATACAGTCGCTTCGTGCTCCAGCGTAATGTTGTCGTTCATGATCTCATTATACGGAATCGTGTCCGAGGTGGACTGGTTATCCATAATGAGCGTGTCGCACTTGATGTTCGACTTCGCGCCTTCCGCCTGACGGCCGAAGGATGCGAGACCGCGGTAAGTTACCTTGCCGCCGTGCTTGCTGATCGACTTGGAGATAATGGTCGAAGTTGTATCCGGCGCCAGATGAATCATCTTGGCTCCGGCATCCTGGTGCTGGCCTTTGCCGGCGACCGCGATGGAGAGAACGGAGCCTTTCGCGCCGCGTCCCTTCAGGACAACGGCCGGATATTTCATCGTCAGCTTGGAGCCGATGTTGCCGTCGACCCATTCCATCGTCGCGTTCTCTTCGGCAACCGCGCGCTTCGTTACCAGGTTGTAGATGTTCGGCGCCCAGTTCTGGATCGTCGTATAGCGGACACGGGCATTCTTCTTGCAAATGATTTCAACGACCGCGCTGTGCAGCGAGTTCGTGCTGTAGATCGGAGCGGTACAGCCTTCGACATAATGTACGAAGCTGTCTTCGTCGGCGATAATCAGCGTTCTTTCGAACTGGCCCATGTTCTCGGAGTTGATACGGAAGTACGCCTGCAGCGGCACTTCGCATTTCACGCCCTTCGGAACATAGATGAAGCTTCCGCCCGACCAGACGGCGCTGTTCAGTGCAGCGAACTTATTGTCGGTCGGAGGAATAACCGTACCGAAATACTGCTTGAAGATTTCAGGATGCTCGCGGAGAGCCGTGTCGGTATCCATAAAGATAACGCCTTGCTCTTCCAGATCCTTCTGCATGCTGTGATAGACGACCTCGGATTCATACTGGGCGGACACGCCGGCGAGGAACTTCTGCTCCGCCTCCGGAATACCCAGCTTGTCGAAGGTCTCCTTGATTTCGGAAGGCACTTCCTCCCATGTCTTGCCCTGCTTCTCGGAAGGTCTTACATAATATTGAATGTCGTTGAAATCCAGTTCATCGAGGTCTCCGCCCCAGCGCGGCAGCGGCATTTTGCCGAACTGCTCCAAGGATTTCAGCCGGAAATCCAGCATCCACTGCGGCTCGTTCTTGATCGCTGAAATCTCTTTGACAATTTCCGGCGTCAGGCCTTTACCTGTTTGGAATACCGCCTTGTGCTCGTCCCGGAATCCGTATTTGTACTCTTCAATCTCAGGCGCTTTCTTGGCCATGGGGGTACGCCTCCTTCATTTCGTTTAGTGGTGGTGCCGTTCTTCCTCGTCAATGCCTTTGCGCAGCGCGTTCCAGGCCAGTGTTGCGCATTTGATGCGGGCCGGGAATTTGTTAACGCCGGAAAGAGCTTCTATATCCTCGTAATCGTCGAACGTCACGTCCTCGCCTTTCATCAGAGAAGAGAAGCGGCCGGCCATATCTAGAGCCTGCTCCACTGTCTTACCTTTAACCGCCTCGGTCATCATTGAAGCGGAAGACATGCTGATCGAGCAGCCTTCCCCGACATACCGGGCTTCCTTGACAATTCCGTCCTCCACTTTCAACTGAAGTGTGATACGGTCGCCGCAGGTCGGATTATTAAGCTCAACCTTCATAGCGTCGTCCGCAAAGAGGCCGCGGTTCCGGGGATTCTTATAATGATCCATAATGACGCGTCTGTACAAATCATCCAATTGCATCGGCAAAATACTCCTTTGTGCGGATTAGTGCCGAAGCCAGTCGGTCAATATCTTCTTCGTTGTTGTACAAATACAGGCTGGCTCGTGCCGTAGAGCTGACTTCCAGCCAGCGCATCAGCGGCTGGCAGCAATGATGACCCGCGCGAATCGCAATTCCTTCCGCGTCGAGCACCGTCGCTACATCATGGGGATGAACATCGCCCAGGTTGAAGGTAACAAGTCCCACTTCACGGCCCCGGGGACCGTAAATCGAGATGCCGTTGATTTCGGCGAGGCGCTGCTCGGCGTACTTGGCGAGCTTCATCTCATGGCGGTGAATCTCGTCGAGGCCGACTTCCTGCAGGAAGTCAATCGCCGCTCCAAGACCCACGGCGCCGGCGATAATCGGAGTGCCGCCTTCGAATTTCCAAGGCAGCTCCTTCCATGTGGATTCATACAGCCCTACATCGTCAATCATTTCACCGCCGAATTCGACCGGCTCCATAGCCTCCAGCAGCGCCCGCTTGCCGTACAGGGCGCCGATGCCGGTAGGTCCGCACATTTTGTGGCCGGACAAGGCGTAGAAGTCGCAGTCGAGATCCTGGACGTCGACCTTCATATGAGGCGTGCTCTGCGCGCCGTCAACCACCATGATTGCTCCGTGCCGATGGGCGATCGCCGCCAGCTCCTTCACCGGGCTGGTGACGCCCATGACGTTCGAGACATAGGCCACGGAGACAATCTTCGTGTTGTCCGTGATCGTCTTCTCGGCGTCCTCCAGAAGGATGGTCCCATCCTTCTGAAGCGGAATATATTTCAGCGTCGCTCCCGTCTTCTTCGCGAGCTGCTGCCAAGGAATCAGATTGCTATGATGCTCCATCTGGGTGATCACAATTTCGTCGCCCTCTCCGACATTCGCCGGTCCATAGGAGGAGGCGACCAGATTAAGGGCCGTCGTCGTTCCGCGTGTGAACACGATCTCCTTCGTGCTGCGCGCATTGATGAATCGGGCAAGCTTCTCCCGTGCTCCTTCATAAGCATCGGTTGCACGGCTTCCAAGCGTGTGTACACCACGGTGCACATTGGAATTGTCAAGCTCGTAATAGGACTTGATCGCTTCGATCACCTGGCGCGGCTTCTGCGAGGTGGCTGCGCTGTCCAGATATACGAGAGGATGACCGTTGACGTTCTGATTCAGAATGGGAAATTGCTCACGGATGGCGCTGTTCATTGTCCTAACTTCCTTTCCACGAGAGACTGAAGCTGGTCACGCAGTCCCTCCAGTGGAATTTGCGATACAACCGGAGCCAGGAAGCCGTAGATGACCAGCTTCTCGGCTTCACCCCGCGTAATGCCGCGGGACATCAGGTAGTAGATCTGCTCCTGATTAACCTGGCCGACGGATGCCGCATGACCTGCGGAGACATCGTCCTCGTCGATCAGCAGGATCGGATTGGCGTCGCCTCTGGCCTTGGGGCTCAGCATGAGCACCTTCTCGGTCTGCTGACCGTCAGCGCGGGTAGCGCCTTTCTCAATCTTCGTGATGCCATTGATAATGGAGGTTGCATTCTCACGCATCACGGCGCGGGTAATCATGTCACTCGGCGTATTTTTTCCGAAGTGCTGGGCTTGTGTCGTGTAGTTCAAGCGTTGGGAGCCTGAACCTACCGCGATTACCTTCGCGTCCGAGGTGGAGCCGTTGCCCTTCAGCACCGACTTGGTGTCGCTGGCGGTATCGCCGTCGTTCATCTCCCCAATGATCCACTCGATTGATCCGTCGTTCTCCAGAACGGCGCGGCGGTAAGTAATATCCGTCATATCCGAGCCGAATTGGTGAACGCTGGCGAAGCGGACCTTGGCACCCGCCAGGGCGAATACTTCAACGGCTCCGTTATGGAGTCCGGCTTCGCTCTTGGACGATACATAGTTATCGACATAAGTGACCGAGCTGTTCGTGTCGGCCACGATCAGGATATGCGGAGCGAATGTCGCTTCGGCGTCGTCGCTCAAGTAGATCGCCTGCAGCGGCGTATCGACGACTACATTTTTGGGAATATAGAGGAATACGCCTCCGTTCCACAGCGCCGCATGCAGCGCCGCTACCGAATGCTCATCCGGCTTGATCGCAGTGTGCAGATAACGCCGGACCAGGTCGCCGTGCTCGCGGGCTGCGGTCTGCAGATCCGTGAAGATCACACCCTGGGCAGCCAGCTCGGGAGCAAGATTCGTATACACTGCGCCAGAGTTGCGCTGGATGACCAGACTGCCTCCTTCGGCGCCCGTAAGCGCGGTTAACGAGGAAGGAACTTCGCTCAGCGAGGAGATTGCCTCGCTTGCTTTGTAGGTACCGTACTGATTAATATTCCACCGTTCAATCTTCATTTTCTCAAGCTTCGGCAGCTCCAGCTGCCCGGCAAGCTCAAGCGCCTTCAGGCGGCTTTCCTTCAGCCATTCCGGCTCTCCGCTGCTTAGCGACAGCTCGCTTAAACGGCCGGCGTCTACCGGAAGAATGGTTTGCGTCGTCATAAATGGTCTCCTCCTTCCTGCCGTTTTGGTTAAGCTTCCTGTCCTACCGTCTCGTCTTCGATTCCGAGCTCTTCCTTGACCCATTCATAGCCTTCGGCTTCCAGACGCTCTGCGAGCTCCGGTCCGCCGGACTTCACGATTCGGCCCTGCATCATAACATGGACAAAATCAGGCTTGATATAGTTAAGCAGACGCTGATAGTGGGTAATGACAAGGAATCCGCGGTCTTCGCTGCGCAAAGCGTTAACGCCTTGGGCAACGATCTTCAGCGCGTCGATGTCAAGACCGGAGTCGATCTCGTCCAGAATGACGATCTTCGGTTCCAGCATCATCATCTGCAGAATTTCATTGCGTTTCTTCTCGCCGCCGGAGAAGCCTTCATTCAGGTAACGGTGCATGAACTGCGGGTCCATCTCCAGATCCTTCATCTTGCCTTCCATCAGACGGATGAACTTGATCAGCGATATTTCACTGCCTTCTTCGCGGCGGGCGTTGATTGCGCTGCGCAGGAAGTCGGAATTCGTTACGCCGGCAATTTCGCTCGGGTACTGCATGGCCAGGAACAATCCCGCGCGGGCGCGCTCGTCAACGGCCATTTCCAGCAGGTCTTCGCCTTCAAGGGTTACGGTTCCTTCCGTTACTTCGTATTTCGGGTGACCCATGAGCGAGGAGGCCAGCGTACTTTTACCTGTACCGTTAGGCCCCATGATGGCGTGAACCTCGCCGCCCTTCATCTGGAGATTCAGTCCTTTCAGAATCTCTTTCCCTTCAATCGTCGCTTTCAAACCCTCAATGACAAATTCTGCCGCCATACGTTTTCCCTCCATTGATCGATTTTGCGAAATCAGAAGTTTTATGCAAACAGGTTATCCCTGATCCCAGCATTATATTTGTATTGCTTATCAAATTAAAATAATTATAATTTGATTCTCACTGATTATCAATGATTTTCACTCATTTTATTATAACAAACCTTCACTTTCAAATTGAATTTTCATTTTCAAGGGTTTTCAGGATGGTTATTGGGGGCTTTGTCAAATTATTGCCCAAAATGGACAGAATTTCATTCCTGCGTTCTGTATAAGCCTGGTCACCCAGGACCGGAGTCATCTCTATGGACGGGGGAGGCGGATCAAGAGCGATCCAGGAGCGGCAGCCAGCATATTCGGGAAGCATTGGGATTACAGCCGGCGCTTCCAGCAGGTATACGCGCAGCAATAGCACATGCAGCGGCTGCTTGGCCTTCCATTTCAGCCTCTCTTCGGCCAGCCTGTCACTCCACACATGAAAGGGCGACAAACGCCCCAATTGTTCAAAATCATAAATCTCCAGATCATCTGTTGCCTCGGCACAGGCCTTAAGCGCAACAGTACCGGAGTCAATGTCATATTCCGAGAAGGAACGCTCGACAAGAGGCTTGTACCGGTCCTTCATCAGCTCCGTCCGCTGATGCTCATAGGTCGGGAACAGATAGAAGAACCTGCTTTTCAGCTCAAACCGCCTCGTCTCTTCAGCAATTCCGCCCTTGCGCAGCACAAGGATCTGGTCCCCTCCGCACAGCGCATCGACAGCCGACGCCCATTCTTTCAGGGCCACTGGGCTCTGATTCACGGCGATCTCCTCCTTTGGGCAGTGAATTTCCAAGCAGTATGTTATTGTCTATTATAGCGGCATTCGCAGCATTTCGACAGACCGATGTAAAAAAGCCTGCCGTAAACCTCCGCCGAAGAAGCAATGTTCCGTCTCCAAAGTACCGATGGCTATACCTTTCCTTCCCTGGCGACGGCATATTCATCCTTTTTCTCGCTTGTCCCTTACACAAAAAGAGAGACACCTTCATTAAGGTGCCCCCTCGATAACTATGCTCTTCATCAGCGGAGTAATTTCAACGAAGAAACGTCCTCAGGTCCGATAGCGAGCCGCCGGACGCGGTCCGGTCAGAATCATCATCCGAGGAAAGAGCGCAGCATCCAGCTCTGCTTCTCCAGATCGGAACGGATCTTGATGAACAGATCGCCCGTAGGCTGGTCGCCGCCTTCTTCAGCGAGCTCGATACCTTCCGCCAGCTCTTCGGCGATCGTTGTAAAGTCCTCGATCAGAGTCTGAACCATGGCGCGGGTATCCTCTTTGCCTGTCGCTTCCTCAACGCTTGCTATTTCAAGGTATTCCTTCAACGTAGCCGCCGGTGTTCCCTTGATGCTCAGCAGACGCTCGGCAACCTCGTCCATTTTCAGCGTAATATCATCGTACAGTTCCTCGAATTTCACATGCAGCGAGAAGAACTGCTCGCCCTTCACATACCAGTGGTAGTTGTGTATTTTGACATAAAGGACGTTCAGGTTGGCAACCTGCCGGTTCAAAATTTGCTCGATCGAAGTGCTGGAGCTAGCCTTGTTCGTTGCTTTTGCCATGGTAAATCCCTTCCTTATTCAAAAAAGTAGCCGGCCTTGCAAGTCTTACCCGGCCCTGCGGCTGTCTACTGTCCCTTTAACCGCGTCCAAGAATGTCGAAACAGCAATTGCGAATATCCATGATTTTGTCATAAAAAAGAGAAGCGGCTTTCGTAGCATGCTCGCCTTTCCCGCTGATTATTCGGCTGCTTGTATCTTCGCAAATGTGAAAATATTGAAAAAGACCGCCTTCCTATGGAGAAAGACGGTCTTGATTAGCGGCTGTGTCCGGCTTATCCTACAGCATCTTCAGCAGGGCGTCCGCTCCCGACATACCCGGCACGATCCCCAGGCGCTCGGCCTGTACGGTAACGGATTCGAGCGGTGCTGCGAGCAGCTGCTCAAGCGTCCGCACACCCACGGCACGCCCGGCAATAATGCCTCTGTCCGCAAGGCGTTCGTTCAGCAGCCCAACATCCAGCGCCCCGCACATAATATAGCCCTTATCGGTGCTGATGGTCAGCAGCGTTGTCTTGGGGAGCTTCACCTCAACACCGACCAGCTTGTGTCCTCCCACTTCAACCGGCTCCAAGGTCACCATACTTAAGGCGCCTCCTTCCTCAACTTGATCCTTTCTATGTGTATGTGCGGACGCCTGTATCTGTGTAGACGATAGTCCCGGAATTCCGGGAGAATCCAGGAGACTATGGGCCTATTTCTTTCTTAGCCGGGTATATAAATATTTCATATTTAGTGTTATAGTTTATTTACTAAGTACTATTTCTATTGTAAATGCTGGGGGAATTATGGACAAGAAACTTCAAAGCAAAGACGGTCACTACCTGTTTAACGTCGACATCCTGATTAGCGCCAACACCGACCCGCTTGCTTTGCAATATTTGCTTGAGCTGATGAACGGGAGCAAGGCCGTGACCGACTTCAAAATCAATTCAGAGCTTCCCCTAGGCAAGACGATCGACGGACTGCTTAAAGCGAGAATTGCACAGTCCCGCTTGGAAAACGCTACCAAAGAAGGAAAGAACACCGATGCCGCGAAGCCTGCGGCTCCGCAGCCTGCAGCCCCCGCAGCCAGTGGAACGGGAAGACCGGCCCGGCCGAAGCAGCAGGTGTCGCTGCCGGAGGATGCATTCGGTCAGATTCGGACCTTCATTCAGGAGAACCGGCTCGTCCGGTTAATAGCGAACCGCCAGGGCAAGCAGGTGTCCCTGCCCTGCCGTATCCTCAACTTCGACGAGGCGGCCGGAACTCTGAACGTGTACCACGTTGACGAGAAGCAGGTGTACATGTTCAATCTTAACGAAATCGACGAATTCATGTAGTACAGATGAGGGTGCTTCCATAGCCGCCGAGCGGCAGGAAGCACCCTCATCTGTCTAATAGGCCGCCCGACCTGTTATGAACAGGCTTTGAAGGCGGCATAGCGGTCAGCTTTTTCTGCGGGAAAAGGCCTCCATCGCGAACAGCAGCCAGCCAACAATAAAGCATACGCCCCCGATCGGAGTGATGGCGCCGAGAACCTTGATGCCCGATATGCTGAGCGCATACAGACTGCCCGAGAACAGCACGATCCCCGCGATCAACAGTCCGCCCGTCCAGCGCAGTCTCCGGCTCTCTCCCCAGTGGCCTGCTGCCAGACCAACGATCAGGATACCGAGCGCATGCATCATATGATACTGAACTCCCGTCTCGTATACCGCCATAGAGCTTTCGCTGAGCGTCGATTTCAAAATATGAGCCCCAAAGGCGCCGATGGCTACCGACAACATCGCCAGCAGCGCTCCCCAGGCAGCAAACACGCGTTGCACAGCAGACATCTCCTCACATGCTTGGTCTAAAATCATGATCATCTTATCACAATTGGTCAAACGATGGAAAATTCGGTCGCAATATGCGTATTCCGCTTGCATGAATGGGGTCATCTGTGAAAAACTGTATGTAGCGTATCAGCATAATCGACCTTAGCTTAAGGTCATGAAGGAGTGAACAGCCTTTTGAACGAACAGGATTTCTCGAAGAACGAGTATCCGGGGCCGGAGACGCCTGCCGGAACTTCGCCTGCATTTTCACCTTATCCTTCCTCTTATCCGGAGGACCGGTCGCTGCTCAAGCATTCGGGACCCGGCATCGCCTCATTTGTCATCGCAATGGTTACGCTGGCTGGTTACATTATCGCTTTCGCAGTCGCCGGTAGCATGCTGGGACCTCTGATTGATGAAGCGGGCAACGTGTCCTCGGAATCGGGAGGCGCCTTCCTCCTGCTTGGCTTCTCCATGCTTGGACTTGGCGCACTTAACGTGATCGGTGTAATCGTCGGTATCATCGGCCTTGCGCTTCGCGGAAGGCGCAAAGTATTCGGAATCATCGGTACGATCATTAACTCGCTGGTCATCCTCGCTTTTGTGCTGATGATCGCGATTGCGCTTGCGGCGGCCGGCAGCCTGAGCTGAGCCGTGTTACGTCAAGTCAAAAATGCCCCTTTCTCTCTTCTCCTGGCATCGCCAGGGCAAGTGGAGGAAGGGGCTTTTGACGATGGAAATCACCGCTTAATCGTCATGGTATGCTGTTATTTTGCCTTGGCCAGCTTGGTCAGCACATGCTGCTTGAGCGCCCCGTCGCCGGGAACCGCTCTGTCTACATATTCAAAGATAACCTTGTCTTCCTCATTCAGCGTATCGGGGACATTCTCCAGGCCCTCACCCAGTTCAAAGGCAACCGGACCATCCTTGGTTTCGATCTCGACCGAATGGCTGTCGATTTGGCCGTTATATACGCCGGAGCCGCTAATGGGAGCAGACTCGGCAGGCGCGCTCTGGCTCGGGGCGGCCGATGGTTCGGCGCTTGGAGCTGCCGGGCTGGCCGATGGCTCTGCGCTCGGAAGCACAGCAGCCGTTGCCTCAGGGCTTGCAACTGCGGTTGCGGCCGGTGAAGATGAAGCTTCAACCGAAGCAGCAGGAGTTGTATTGGCTGAAGGGGCTTCCGCTGCCTTGTCGCCTCCGCAGGCTGAAAGGGCGAGCGTAAATACGGCGAGGGCGGCGGCAGCCGATAGCGATCGATGTCGTTTCATAATGTTGGACCTCCTACTTTCGTTTCACGCTGTTTCGCGTCTATCTTGTTAAACGCAGCTGAAGCGGGCGGGGTTGCATTTTTTTATTCGTCATAGAAAAGGAAAGAGACCGATCTTGCAGTATACTTGCCATCCTGCTTGACATACCGGACCTCGGCTTCTCCGACGAAATCGGAAATCCCATATGAGCCCGCCAGAAGCGCAATCAATGCGCCATCCCGAATTTCGTACCGGATAACCGAGCCGAAGCTCAACTCTTTGCTCTGAGATGAGTCCGGTCCATCATTTCCACTGCGGTACAGAGTCTGGTCCATAGCCGATCCGCCTGCCGTTACCCGGATATGAAGCTTCCCCCCGCTGCGTTCAACGGACGACTGAATCCGGCTGCGGACAGCCTGCAGTGCATCTTCCACCGGAATCTCCCGGTAAGTAAGACTGTCCACCACATGAATCTCTTCCAGATATACACCGGTTCCGCTCCCTGCGTTCAGAGCGACAACCGCTTCCCGGCGGCCATCGAAGTCGATATCGCGGTCTTCCAGACGCGGCGGCGACTCCATATTGGAGGGATTGACCCAGTCCGGATAGGATTTCAGCTTACCATTCCATTCCAGCGTTATCCCTTTGTACTCCCCGTCCTGCTCCGCCATCGGGTATAGGCGCGCCTTTGTTCCCGGCACCGAAGCGATCGCGGTCTTTGTCTGGACGATCCTCACCAGATGTTCCTCCCGGTCCCAGTAACAATCCGCCCCGGCCATCTCGGCGATAAATCTGAGGGGCAGCATAATCTCACCGTTCGAGACGGTGATGGCGGCGCCAAGCGGGTACCGCCTGTCCATATCCTCTGCATAATCAGCGCCGGGCTTGAAATCGAATACCCCTCCGCGGTCTACCCAAAGTCTTGCCAGCGACTCTTCCTCCATCCAATGCACGGAAATGCCCCGCAGCTTGGAGAACAGAGATATCGGAGCGAACGTAACCCCGTTGCGGATGTGGGAGGTCTGTCCGGATTGCAGTGTCTTGCCGTTCCATACGATGGAAACCTTCTCACGCCTGCTTCCGGAATCCGCTGTATGTTCTGGCTTCGGCTTATCGCGCTTCAATTCAGCAGAAGTTATTTCCGGTTGAGCGGCAACTGCGCTCTGTGCGGCGGACGCTCCGGACGGGCATGCGAGGGTCAGAACAGCGGCGGAAGCCAGCAGTATCAGCACGGCAGCTTGGAGCTTCATGAGGGCGGACTCCTTCTCTATCTGTTTTTTCTATATTATAGACGCAGCCGCCGGCTCAATAGTTACCACGCGTTTACATTCTGGACCCTTTTCTGTTACATGTCCGGTCATGCATGTTCCGGTTATGCTTTTTCATAGGCGATGATCCCGTTCACTACCGTCATTTTTGCGGTGACCGACAGCAGCTCGTCGGGATTTCGGGTGATATCCCGGTCAATGACGGTGAAATCCGCGAAATATCCGTCCGCAAGCGCACCGCGCTCCCGTTCTTCACCCGCAGCCGCCGCGCTCCCGCGGGTGAACAGATGAATTGCGGTGTCCATGGTAAGCTTCTCCTCCGGCAAATAGCCCTCATGCTTCTCTCCCGGTCTGCTGCGGGTTACTGCCGCATGCATGCCAAGAAAAGGATCTAGCGGCTCGATCGGGGCGTCGCTTCCGCCTGCGCAGACAATCCCGGAAGCAATCAGCTTCTTCCAGGCATACAAATATTCTGTCCGCTCCGGTCCCACCCGGTCCAGCACCCAGGGGAAGTCGCTGGCCACGAACCGGGGCTGAATATCGGCGATCAGCCTTAGCCCTTTCATCCGCTTCACCAGCTTCTCATTCAGCACCTGGGCGTGAATGAGCCGATCGGGGAGCGGCGAATCGCTAGGCAGAGGCGCGTTCTCCATAGCGCCCAGCGTCAAATCGGCCGCGCCGTCCCCGATCGCATGCACCGCGATCGGAAACGACAGGCGCCGCACCTCCGCCGCGAGCTCAACCAGCCGCTCCCGGCTGTGGATCGCCATTCCCGAGGTATGCGGCGCATCATGGTAGGGCGCGGACAGCAGCGCAGTCCGCCCGCCAATCGCTCCGTCGGAGAAGAGCTTGAACGCACCGACGCGCAGCCAGTCGTCTCCGTTTCCGGGACGAAGACCGAGCCCTTCCGCTTCCGGAAGAAAATCGTGGAAGAGCAGCTGATGAGTGCGGAAGAACAAACCTTCTTCGCGCAGCTCTTGATGGATGCGCAGCATCGTATCGATGCTCCCGAGCAGCCGGAGATCC
Organism: Paenibacillus stellifer; assembly: GCF_000758685.1. Classification (NCBI taxonomy): domain Bacteria; kingdom Bacillati; phylum Bacillota; class Bacilli; order Caryophanales; family Paenibacillaceae; genus Paenibacillus; species Paenibacillus stellifer. The sequence goes on along the minus strand of NZ_CP009286.1, from coordinate 2,029,428 downwards.
TCCGTATGCCCTGCCGTCAGCCCGAGAGACAGCGCATGCCGGCACGCCCGGCGCATGGCGTCCTTCAGCTCCGCATAACTGGGAGCTGGCGTAACCACGTTAAACGGCCCGCAGGCGTCCTCATAGACCCAGCCGTTCAGCAGGCCGTCCTCTCCCCGGCCGTAGGCGCCCGAGGCGGGGTCGGGGGTGTCTTCACCAACGCCCGCCAGCCGGAACGCCGCGCTGTTGCCGAGGAAGGCGTGGAAGCAGGTGCGGGTCAGAAAGACCGGGTGCCGATCCGTAACGGCATCGAGCTCAAACCTTGTCGGCGCGACCGGCGGATTGAATTGGTTCTCATTCCAATTGAGCCCGAGAATCCACTCCCCCTCCAGGAGAGTACGAGCCCGCTCGGCGACCATCGCCAGCATTTCCTCCTTGGAAGCTGCATTCGTGAAATCCAGCATCCCCAGCTTCATGCCCTGCATGCCCAGATGCAGATGCGAATCGGCAAGCCCGGGCAGAACGAATCCGCCGTCCCAATCGACCTTCCGGTAATCCCTGCCTGCAAGCTGGAGCATAAGCTCGTCCCTGCGGCCAATCGCTGCTATTTTACCATTCTCCACATACACGGAGTCCGCATCTTTCGGTCCGGCTGTATACAGCCGCCCGTTAATGAACAATATGCCTGACATTGCCGCAAATCTCCTCTCTTCTCACAGCAGACCGTGAAGCCTGTCCGCCGATCATCCCATCAAGCATATCGCAAAGCGATTCCGTTAGGAAGCTCACGTGCCGGGGTCCCGCCGGATTTCGTAAGCTTTAGGGCGCACATATCCCTCGTACACGCGAATATACTTTAGTTACAACTGCCGGCAGCCGCCGGGGATTTGCATTAGTATGCCGGATGCGCCCCTCCCGGAACGAACAAAAGGCGTGTCTTTTCTTTCAAATATCTTAGGAGGTGATCATCTTTGCCGCACCCGCCGGAGTCTTTTTCATTCGTCGTATCGAAAGAGGACTGGTCCCTGCACCGCAAAGGACACCAGGATCAGGAGCGCCACCAGCAGAAAGTCAGGGAAGCGATCAAGAGCAACCTGCCCGATCTGGTGACGGAAGAGAATATCATCATGTCGGACGGCAAGCAGATTGTGAAAGTGCCGATCCGCAGTCTTGACGAATACCGGATTATTTACAATTACCGCAAGCAGAAGCATGTCGGCCAGGGCGACGGGGACAGCCAGATCGGCGATGTGCTGGGCAGGGAGCCCGCGCAGAGCAGCGGCCCCGGCAAGGGAGACAAGGCGGGCGATCAGCCGGGCCAGGATCTCGTGGAAGCCGAGGTCGATATCGAGGACCTGGAGGAGATTCTGTTTCATGATTTCGAGCTGCCGCATCTGAAGCCAAAGGCGAAGGAGGAGATCGAGGTCCGCTCCATCGTCTTCAACGACATCCGCAAGAAGGGCATGATGTCGAATATTGACAAGAAGCGCACCTTGCTGGAGAATCTGCGCCGCAACGGCCGGAGCGGCAACCCCGGCATTCACGGCATCTCCCCCGACGATCTGCGCTACAAAACCTGGGATGAGACGCGCACCCCCCATTCAAATGCCGTCATCATTGCGATGATGGACACTTCGGGCAGTATGGGAACCTTCGAAAAATACTGCGCCCGCAGCTTCTTCTTCTGGATGACCCGCTTCCTGCGCCGCCAGTACGAGAAGGTGGAGATTGTCTTCATCGCCCATCACACGGAGGCCAAGGAGGTCAGCGAGCACGACTTCTTCACCCGGGGCGAGAGCGGAGGCACCATCTGCTCCTCGGCTTATCAGAAGGCGCTGGACATTATCGATCAGCGGTACCCGCCGTCCAAATACAATATCTACCCCTTCCATTTCTCGGACGGCGACAACTTAAGCTCGGACAACGAGCGCTGCGTCAAGCTGATTGGCGAGCTGCTGAACCGGAGCAACATATTCGGTTACGGCGAAGTCAATCAGTACAACCGGAGCAGTACGCTGATGTCGGCTTACAAGCATATCAAGAACCAACAGTTCATGTACCATGTCATCAAGGACAAGAAGGAAGTGTACCAGGCCTTAAGAACATTTTTCAGCAAAAAAGAAGCGACAGCCAAGTAGCCTGCAAGCCGGCATTAGTATGAGTCCGGGTTGCAGGGGGTTAGGGTTGAGGCAGTATGGATCTAGGGTCGGCTGGGTTCATTCCGATTGGCTGATCTGATAATACGAAAAAGAGGCTGTTTCCGGGTTATCACTTAGATAACCGGAAACAGCCTCTTCCCTATTCATTTGCAATCCCCGGCCCAGAACAGCCGGGCGTTTAGCATCGTTATTTCAGCAGGCGGTACAGCACCGCTGCCGCCTCTGCTCTCGTGGAGTACGCCTTCGGAGCAAGCAAGCTTGCCGAGCGGCCGTTCAGAAGCCCGGCGTTCAGGCTCTGATTGAACGCCTCAACGGCCCAGCCGCTGATGCCGGCCCGGTCCGAGAAGGCTCCGGTCAGGTCATTAGCTGCGGCAGGGGTCTTACCCTTCAGATTGAGAGCGCGGACGAGCATGACCGCCATCTCCTCGCGGGTGATTCCATCAGCAGGATTGAACTTCTTGTCCTCCCCGCCCTGAATCAGTCCGGCCTTGTAAGCGGCCGCGACGCTGTCAGCGTACCAGCTTCCCGCTTTGACATCCGTGAACGGAGCCGGTTCGCTCTGTGCAGCTTCTAGTCCGAGACCCCGGACGAGCAGCGCTGCGAATTCGGCCCGGGTGACTGTGCCGCTCGGATCGAACTGCGTCAGCGTCTTGCCCTGCACAATATGCTTGGCGGCCAGGTTCCGGATTTCGTTGTAACCCCAGAATGCTGGCGTTACATCCGTGAACGTTTTATCATAGGTCAGCAGCGCGTATGTGCTGAAATGATAAACCTGAGCGGACACAGTACCGGTGTTCGCTACCGTGCCGCCGGCATATTCAACCGTTCCGGTATCGGTAACATGGTAGATGCCTGCCAGTCCGGCATCCGCCTTAGCGTCAACCGGAAGGCTCAGTCCAACCGGCTGGCCGAACCGATTGAGCTTCTTCGCCGTGCCATCAGGCAGAACGGCGAACAGCTCGAAGTCATAGGCGCCGCCAGCCGCAGCCAGCGCTGCGCCGGATACCGCACCCGCATGTTCAAGGGCGGATGCAAGCGAGTCTGCGGCCACCGAAGTCAGCCGCAGCAAGATATGCGCGCCGCTTCGGCTGTCAGCCGGAACGAGCGCCTGCAGCTCGGCCAGCGTGGCGGCCGGCAGCTCCAGAGACAGATCCTGCGAATGCAGCCGCAGGGTCTTGTCTCCCAGAAGTGCTGCCGCGTTCAACGGCAGCTGAACCTGCTTCGCGCTGGCAGCCGCTCCGATCTCTACCGTGATGACGCCGTTCGTGCCGGCACCGTTCAATGCCGACTCATCGACAATCACGGTATCGGAAGCCGGGCTTGCAGGTGAAACCGCCCCCCCGGCACTCGCCGGTAATGATACCGGCGCCAGAATTACCGTACCGCCATTATCACGGGACGGCAGATTTACGTTCACACGCCCTTCCCCGTCAACCGTGTAGTCTACACCGTTGTATTTATCCACCAGGACAGTGGCTGCCGGGTACGGTACGGTGAACTTCGCCGTCTTGGCTTCCGTCGTCGTATTCAGACCGACGTAGACGGTGCCGCCATTCTCTCCATCATAGGTTCTGGAGTATACCAGATAACCATCGCCGTCGCTGCCGGCGATCTTGGTGTGTGTTCCTTTGGAGAAGATCTTCGAATATTCGGCGCGGATATTCAGCAGCTTCTTGTAATGGTCATGCAGCGACTGCTCCTCGGACACCTTGTCCCAAGGCATGTCATAACGGTTCAGATTGCCCGATGCCTTACCGGACTGGCCAAGCTCTTCGCCGTAATAGACGACAGGCTGGCCTTTCACGGTCATTTGCAGAGCCGCAGCAACCTTCAGTTTGCCCTCGTCTCCTCCGGCCCGCTCGGACAGGAAGCCGTCCTCGTCATGGCTGCTCAGGAACTGGCCCATCGTTGCAGTATTGTCCATCGCAGCATTGCGCTGCTCCAGATAGGTTTCGGTCTCATCGATCTTGCCGTTAATGAGATCGGAAGCCGATGACTTGAACTGAAAGTCAAGCAGCGAATCCATCTCGCCGGAACGCAGCTTGCCGCCGTCGGCGTCGACGCTGGCTCCGTAGTATTCGCCGATCATTTTGAAAGCAGGATTGATCTCGGTCAACTCGTTCTTGAAGGCTTTCCAGGTTGTATCGTCCACATGCTTGACAGTATCCACCCGGAAGTAGTCGATCATATCGCCGCGTTCGGTCTTGGCACGCTCCAGCCAACCGGCTTGCCAGTCAATCAGCTTGGCGCGAACCTCCGGATTCTCTGTAATGAAATCGGGCAGTCCGGCCAGCTCGCCTTTGACGGCGTCGGTTCCCGAGTCAACGGCATTATTTCGCAGCATGCCTGCGAAGCGGTCTTTGTCCGCCTGTGTTACGCCTGGATTGTTGTCACTCTCCTTCAGTCCATAACCGGTATGGTTCAGGACGACGTCCACCATAATCTTCATGCCCTTGTCATGGGCAGTATTGATCAGCGTCTTGAAATCATCCATATTGCCCAGATGTTCATCCAGGGCTTCGAAGTTTTTGGCCCAATAGCCGTGATAGCCGTAGGACTCGCCGCTAGTGGAGTTATTGAAATCGATATTGTCCACGATAGGCGTGATCCAGATTGTATTGATGCCAAGATCCTTAATGTAGTCCAGCTTCTCGGTAAGGCCCTTGAAATCGCCTCCGTGATAGGCATCGATAGCATTTTTATCTACATTGTAGTTATTGGAAGCATCACCGTCATAGAATCGGTCGGTCAGCAGGAAGTAAATCCGCGCCTCATCCCAATCGAAATCGAGCGATCCTCCGGCCGACTGCCGGGGTTTCACATTCAGGGTAACGTTACCCGTATGCTTGTTGCCATACTGGTCGATGGCCGTCACCGTCAAAGCTTTGTCCCCTGCCGTCGTAGTATCCTTTACAGCCAGAGCTGCCTGCTGCAGTTCAGGGTCGATTTCTGCCTTGGCTGGGCCGCCGATTGGCGTCAAATCGACATACAAATCTGTAATCCGGACGCTGTCGTCACCGCTATAGGTTACGGTCAGCACCGTATTCTCATTGGAGGACACGGAAGCCGGAGCGAGCGCTCCCTGAACCGAAATATGAGGATTGCGGTATTCGAACGAGGAGATGCCGTCAACCGTATTCTCCGGATCGGTTACCTCTTCGGTCTGCTCCCCCTTCGTAATCAGGAAGGAGTAGGTATACGTTCCTTCCTCCAGATTCGGAAGCCGGTAGCTGAAATATTCATCCAGGCTGTTATACGCCATCGGGTAAATGGCCGTGTGTCCGTTAATCGTCACCTTAACTTTGGCGTCCGTAATATCGCCCATTTGCCCGGCATTGAACAGATCCCGGTCGCGGTAAAAGAACGTCACGCCTCCGTCTTCCAACACAGGACCGTGCAGCGCAGGTATGATATGCATTTCCTTCTGTCCCTGATACACCGTAACCTTGGTGACCGCCTGATCCAGCGGAGTATCAATGTAGCGGTCGAAGTTGACATCCACCGCATTGTCTGGAGCGTCCCAGTCATGATACTTCACCTTGAAGCCGATGCTTGTTGCATTCGTACCGATCTTGATTCTTGCTACAGCATAGTTGTCTGTAATCTCGTCGAACTCTTTGAGCCCGTCCTTCGCTCCGGTATTCCAGAGCCAGAGATCCCAGCCGGCGTAATCCTTCTCCGTACGTACATAATGCAGTTCGATATAGCGCTGTACCGGAGCATTGGCCTTGGCAGCCAGCGCTTCTTCCCGGTTGTAATAGACCGCGTTCTTGTCCTGCACCATCCAGATATCCGCAGCGGTTCCCGCCGAAATGGATAACACATGAGTTAAGTCCTTGCTCACCCAATCTCCGAGATGAGGAATGGCATTGATCGTGCTGTATGGAAGCTTCACGGTAAGCGTTGCGAAGCCGTCGCTGTCGGTCTGGGTGAACGGATAACGGACACCGGGCGATCCTCCGTCAGCCCAAATCCAGCTGCTCCAATCCGTATAGTCCTGGTCGTACCGGTAGTAGTGCAGGTTATACGTATACATTTTATCCTGGATGTGAATAACCTTCTCGGTCGAATAGCCTCCGCTTGACGCTATGACCGTAACGGTATTGCCGGACGCGATATCATAACCGGAGGTTACGCTGAGCGTGCTGCCTTGAAGGGATATTCCCGGACGGGCATCCTTCAGACTCCATACCGGGGATACGGGCACGGTTGAACCGTCGGCGCCACTGACCATAACGGCCGTAAGTGCCAAGCTGTCACCCTTCGCGATATCCTCGCCCGAGGTAACCTTCACGCCCGGAACGTAGACAACGGAATTGCCGCCCGATTGATTCGGGTTCAGCGGATCGGTGATTGCACCGTTCCAGCTTCCCAGAGTCGGGATGAACTTGTAGGGATAAGTTCCGGGCTCCAGATTCAGCTTCACCGAGAAAGCGCCCGTATCCGGGTCCTTCGGCATCGCAATAGCGCTTCCTTCGCTCCAGCCGTTCATGCTGCCGACCAGATACAGGCTCTGGCCTGTGTGCGAGATGTTGTTGAAGGTGACGGAACCATCCTGCCCGACGACTGGGCTTGCAATCGTGCCATTCAGCACAGTCAGACTTTTGGTTACCGACAGACCCTCAAAGAATGCGCTTACGAAAATATTTGTGCCAAGCGGGATCGAAGAGGGAACCGTAACCAGCCCTCCACTTACCGTAACTCCGGCACCGGATGAAGCCGAATCTACCGACCAGTCAGCCTGACTGTCCAGGTTCTGCAGTGATCCATCTCCCAGTGTGCGCTGCGCATTAAGCTGAAGCTGTCCACCGGGGGCTATCGTGCTCTCAGCCGATTTCAGCGTCATGGCAGAGACAACGGAGTTATCTCCCGCAAGTGGTGTTTGATTCAGCGGATCGGCGTGGGCCCCACCCCATGCCGCATCCGGCATGAATTTGTACTGGACCTGACCGCCTCCCGCCTGAAGCTGTGCGGTGGTGAATATATAATAGAAGACATTTTTCGGGGTTCCATTGTCCACAACCGGATCGCCTTCAATCATTTGAATGAAATGCCCTTCATCCCAGTTGTTGAAATCCCCATTGATATACTGCTTGCTCACCGAGGCGTCTGTAACCGCATACACAGCTGCTGTTACTGTTCCTCCATTCAAGGCATATACTGGGCTTGATACTGCTGTCACATCGGCTGGCACCGGTTCAGCCTTCGCCTGCCTATTGGCAGGGAAGGCTCCGGCAACCAGAGCGACAGTCAGCAGCGAGGCCAGCATTTTGGACCATCTGCTTCTCATCTGTTCGCGCTTCTCCTCTCGGGTTGGGTTAATATCATGAAAAAGGCCGGTTGGGCCTTGTTCATATCAGGATGTTGCGGTCATCATTAACTGCCGCTGTTCTGCTCATAAGGAATCGCGGTGGAGGGCTCGTCAGGTACTGGCTCCGTGTCACCATCAGGCTGCGGACCCTGGAATTGAATCAGCGACTCCTTCAAGCCGTCTGACAGCTCCTTCAGATACCCAGACAGCCGGACAAGCTCCTTGCTAACCGTCAACTGCTGCGACGACATGGAAGCAACTTCTTCTGTTGCCGCGCTTGTCTCCTCGACTACAGAGGCCACGCTGTTAACGGAGGCACCCAGTTCCTGCTGGAAAGACAGCAGTTCGCGAACCGCATAGGAGGACTGCACCAACTGCTCAGTAAAGCGCTCCATTTCATCCTTAACGCCGGCAAAAGCGGCGGAAGATTCATGGACATACGCGATCTGCTCCTGGAAGATTGGTGCCGACTCGGTCACGATCCGCACCATCCCTTCAATTTCAGTCGCCACCTCGCCGGTGACATCCGAAACCAAGGAGATGGAGCGGTTGGAACGCTCGGCCAGCTGGCGGATTTCATCGGCAATTACAATGAATCCCCTACCGGCCGAACCGGCCCGGACGGCCTCAATGGAAGCGTTAAGCGCCAGAATATTCGTCTGCTTGTTGATCTCGACCATCGGCGCCAGAATGCCGGCGATAAGAGCCATGCACTCCCGCAGCTTGTCGGTATGCTTCTGAATCGATTCCATCTGCCCGAGAGCGGTACCGCTCTTCGCTACAAGGGTGTCCATCAGCACCGAACCTTGTTCGCTGACCCCGATTACCCTTTGTGCGGAATCATTCATGACGGTATTGATCGAAGACACATCATGAATTTTGTTGCCCATTGTCGCGACATTCCGGTTGCTCTTGTCCATCTCCTCTGCCATATCGGAGGTACCGCCGGCGATCTGTTCGGAAGCGGCAGCCACCTCTTGAGCATGCAGCGAAATTTGGACTGAAGCCTCCACCAGATGTTCTGATGTCGTCAGCACTTCATTGGCAGACGTACCGCTCTTCCGGACAATTAACGAGATCTGCTCCATCATATGATTGAAGCTGTGGCCCAGCCTTCCGATCTCATCCCGCCCTTTTATGGATGTCCGCACCTGAAGATTGCCCCGCTCTCCTTCCTCCATGAGCTTGGCCAGATTGCCGAGCGGTTTGCCAACTGTACGGACCAGCAGCAGGCCCAACAGACCCGCGATTAAGGCGGCGGCAAGCAAGGCTGACAGGGTGATGTAGAGCAGCTTGTCAGCCGATTCGGTGAAATCACTGACAGGTGCATAACCCAGCATCGTCCATGGCGCCGTAGAGAGAGAGTGATAAACAGCCAGTTGGGAAATTCCTTGTTCATCATCCGCGCTGAATGACTGCCCATCCGCCTTGCTGCCGTCTACCGTCGTATGTATGTAGGATTGTTGTCCAAGCAGCGCTATGTCTTTGGCATATACGATTTGATTATCCTTGGACAGAAGGCGAATCTCGCCGGATTGTCCGATCCGGAGGCTGGATAAAATATCGGTTAATGCCGAACCCTTGATCTCAATGAGCATGTAATACTCTAAATCAGGATTCTGGATATTCCGGAGCAGTCTGCCCATGGTAAGGGAGGGTTCATTGGCTACATTAAAGAAGCCTTTGGCCCGGTCAGGGAACCATACAGGGTTACCCTTGGCATCCTCGATTTCCTTAATGTCCTTCTGAATCTGTTCATCGCTTCGGAGGTTGATCAGACCAGCAGATTTATAGGACTCCGCGTCCACAAGACTTTTGGCAACAAGCCTGATACCCAGCAGCCGGTCATCCGAGCCGACTACGGCGTCGAGCTTGCGGCGAATGCGGTCCTCGGCAGCTACTTTTTTCACTGTCCCGGCTGAAGCATCATGAATGGTCTCAATATCCGACTTGACGACAGCATCGACGGCGAACTGTCTCGATATCGCTTCATAGCCGGCGAACAGAAAATCCAGCTTGTCCGCAGCCTGCACGATCGATTGTGATGAAGCTGTAGCGACCTGATCCGTAATCGTCCGTTTGGATATGGAATAGGAGGCGAGCCCGAGCCCTGTACAGAGCAGCAGAGTCGAGCAAAAGATAATGATGAACAACTTGAGGCCGACCGATTTGAAACGCAAAGCTCCGAACTTTTTCATAGGTCTTTTCCCCCAAACTTCAAATTCCCTCGAAAGAAAAAGGTACAGCCCGGTCACATTTCTACCGTAGCTGTACCCGTGCAGGGTCTTTAGGTATCAGCAAGGAAGCAAGGGGAGCCTTATCCCAAAAGGGCTTGCCCCCCGATATTGCTTAACATCTTTAACCTTTGCTGGCTCCCGCAGTCAAACCGTCAACCAGCAGACGCTGCAGGAAGGCGAAGAGAACCATAATTGGTATGGAGATCAGCACCGCACCGGCTGAGAACAGCGTAAAGTTCGTGTTCGTATTCGAGTTGACCATGTCCCACATGCCGACGGCAACGGTCCAGTTCTCCTTGGTCCGCAGAATCAGACGGGCGAAAATAAAGTCGACCCACGGTCCAACAAACTGCGTCAGCGCCATGTACGTAATCATGGGACGCGATAAAGGCAGGATCACTCGGGTAAAAATTCCGAAGTTGCTCGCTCCGTCGATTCTCGCCGCCTCATCCAGAGAGCGCGGAATCGTATCCAGAAAGCCCTTGGCGATAAAGGTTCCGCCGAGCGGAGCGCCAGCTGCATAAACAATAATCAGCGCCATATGTGTATCCAGCAGGTGGAACTCTTTGAGCAGCAAATAAATGGCGATCATGCTCATGAATCCCGGGAACATTCCCAAAATGAGCAGCGTCGACAGCGCCGTCTGGCGGCCTTTAAAGCGGAATCTCGAAACCGCGTAACTGGTGAGCAGCGTTAAGAAGACGCCGATCAACATGGAGAAGACTGCAATCTTCAGCGTGTTCATATACCAGGTGCCAAACATATAAACCTGGGAAGTAAACAGTTCTTTATAATGGGCAAGCGTGAACGTGTCCGGAATAAAATGCTTGCTGTACAGCGACTTGCCGGGACGAAGCGAACCGAACACGATCCACAGCGCCGGGTACAGCGCCGAGATCGACAGAATAATCAGAACGATATAGCTCCCGATCAGACGGATAAGATTCCCAAGTTTGCGTCCTATCATTGGATCATGTCCTCCTGTTTAAACGAATTGGTCCGACGGTAGTTGTAGATGGAGAAGGAAGCGATAATCACAAAGATAATGATACCGACGGCCGCGGCCATATTGTTCTTGTTCTGATTGAGTGTCAGCTTATACAGCCAGGTAACGAGCAAGTCTGTTGAACCGGCATATTGATAGTTGCCGTTAACCGGATTACCGTTGGTCAACAGGAAGATCGCATTAAAGTTATTGATGTTGCCCGCAAATTGGGTGATAAGCGTAGGAGCGGTAGTAAACAGCACCATAGGCAATGTAACGATGCGGAATTTCTGGTAAGCTGTAGCTCCGTCCACCTCTGCCGCCTCGTACATATCCCGGGGAATGGTTGTGAGCACACCCATGATCAGCAGCATGGATACCGGAATACCGACCCACATATTTACAACAATAACGGTAACCTTTGCCCAGAACGGATCGGTCAGCCAAGGCAGTCCCCCCATACCAAAATAACCCAAGTACTGGTTGATCGGACCGAACTGTCCGTTGAACAGGTTACGCATCAGAAGCAGCGAGATCAGCTGCGGAATGGCATAAGGAACGATCAGGATGGCTCTCCAGAAGCCCTTGAATTTGATTCCCTGCTGACTGATCAGCATGGCTACCAGCATGCCGCCGAAATAAGTCGTGACCGTGGACAGAATTGCCCAGACAATCGTCCATGTCAGAACGCCGTAGAAGGTATGGCTCCATGTCTTGAGAACGAGCAGATTCTTGAATGTCTCCAGTCCAACCCAATCGACCAGCTTGGCCGGTGGAATATGATTCGGAGCTGCATAGTTCGTGAAGGCGATCAGAATCATGAAGATAATCGGCATAATGGTGAAGAACAGAATTCCGACTGCCGGCAAAATCAGGAAGGTTTGTGCGAACTTATAATCCAGAATATAGCGCAGCGTTTGCTTGCCGGTATTGGCCGGAATTCCTTTCTCCAGCAAATTGCCGATCTTGTAAGCATCACGGATATTCATATACCAGGCAATTAAGAACAATGCCAGTACGAGCAATGTAATCAGACTTTGAATCAAAATATAAATGGAGTGGTCGCCCGCCACCATTTTGGCGATGCCGTTGACCTTCGCCAAATGGCTGGGGGTGTCCCCCAAAGTTACTACTCCCCACAGGGCTCTTCCCAAGTTGTTAATAAAGTAATAAACGCAAGCAGCTTCGACTAATAAGAAAATAATACCCTTAATGAATTGGCGGTTATATATTTGTCCCAATCCCATGAAAATCGTCGACAGTATCGCGGATATAGTACCTTTGCGCTGCATTTCTCTTCCAATCTCCTCTCCTGGGGAATCGGACATCGCCCGCCGAACATCAGCCGGCGGGCGAGCGGATTCTTGTTCAAGCTCTAGTCAAGTTCAATGTTCCACAGGTTATTGCGCTGAGGCACCATTGTTCAGATCCTTGATTTGCTGTACCGCTTTATCCATAGCCGTCTTCGGATCTACGCCTTTGTCCCAGATTTCAGGAAGTGCGGCGTTTACAGGACTCCAGACGTTGCCCATTTCCGGAATGGAAGGCATTGGCTGGGAGTTCTTGGCTTGCTCGGCAAAGGCAGATACATATGGATCATCCTTGATTTGCGGATCTTCCAGAGCTTCCAGGTTGGTTGGGATAGAGCCAATTGTCTTGTTGAGAACCAGCTGTGATTCCTTGTTCGAAGCGAACTCTGCATACAGTTTGGCTGCATTCGGATATTGGGTATAGGCATTGACAACGAAGATCTTGATACCCGAGAAGGTGATCGCTGTCTTGCCGTTAACTGTAGGAACCGGAGCTACGCCAAGATTGTCGCCAAGAGCTGCCTTGTATCCGGCCAGTTCCCAAGGACCGTTGATATCCATGGCTACATCACCCGAGTTGAACAAGCTGCGCTTGATATCCGGATTGATATCTCCGCTCTTGACCGGGAGAACTTCTTTCAGCTTCACAAATTCTTTCAAGCCTTCAATCGCACCTTCGTTGTTCAGGCCGATATCATCCTTGTTCGTGCCGTTTTCGCCGAAGAGATAGCCTCCGGTCGATCCAACAAACATGTAGTTGAAGTAAAGATTGCCGACTTCCCACATGATGCCGTATTTGTTCTTCGACTTGTCTGTAAAGCCCTTGCTGAAGTTGATTACGTCGTCGAATGTTTTAGGGGCTTCTTTAAGCAACGATTTGTTGTAATACAGAGCGTAGGTTTCAGCTGCGCGCGGATAGCCGTAAAGCTCGCCGTCATAAGAAGCGCCTGTGATTGATGCTTCCGTATTGTTCTTCTTGGTTTCTTCCGCGAAGACATCGTTTGGCAAGATCAGGCTGGCGGCTACCGCTTTACCCAGATTGTCATGCGGGATAACCCCAACGTCAGCTGCCAACCCGGAAGGTCCGTCCTGTGCGAATCTGGATGCCTGGTCGGTCGGGGCCAGTTCTTCGATCTTAACCGGTACATTATATTTTTCAGTAAACTGCTTGGAGACTTCTTCGGCGAATGCTCTTTCTTCTTTACTTTCCCAAATAGTCAGGGATGCTCCTTCTTCAGGGGTGATCGCAGCTGTCGTTCCGCCTCCACTGTCAGTTGCCGCAGCGCTTGCTGCCGGAGCGGCGGATGAAGCAGCTTCGCCCGAATTGTTACCTCCATTGTTTCCGGAACCGCAGGCTGTAAGCGACACGGCCATCGTAGTAGCCGCAGCCAACGCCATGATCTTTTTCATCTTCATTGCATTTACCCCTTTCGTTATTTAAATCCATGTAATGAGGCAGATTCGCAGTGCACGCATTTGCGCAAACGATTTCAGAAAGGTTCTGAAAAATATGTATTCCTCATTTCCCTCACACAAATTCGCTTCATTCGCACTTCGAAAGCGCTTCATCTACGCATTCATCTTACAACAGGGTACACCATTTGTAAAAACGTTTGCACTAAGTAAAATGCATCAAATCAGGCGTTTTATCAAACTTAATTCTATATTATCTCCTGATTTCAAAGAATATCTCCTGTTTACTCAGTTTCACATGTATTCATCATTTTCAATTCACCGAGTATATGCCAATAAGCGTGAAAATATGCGTTCTTGAATTGTTTTTATATAACTGAATTGTGTATCAGGGACTCTAATGCTTTCAGGACGCCTATAATGAAAGCGAATACGATCTGTGCAAATGTTTGTACAAAATCATTGTAAGCCCTTTTCCCTCATGCTATAATCCTAACCATTGTGAACAAAAGCCCGTCCGCCAGGCGGCATCACGCGAATGAGCGGTGCGGGCTGTCATCATTTTTAGGGAGGTAAACTGTATGCTGCTCGAAGCTATCTATCATAGGCCTCGTCTGAACTGGTCCTATGCCTACGACGAGAATACAATTCATCTGCGGCTTCGCGCCAAAAAAGACGATTTGACCGAGGTCTACGCCTGGGTTGGAGATAAATACGATTGGGACAAGAGCAAAGAGCTTGTTCCGATGACCGTGTTCACCTCCGATACCATGTTCGATTACTGGGAATGTGAATATGTCCCTCCGTTCCGCCGCTTGAAATACGGCTTTCAACTGGTGAAAGGCGATGAGAAGATCTGGATGACCGAAAGCGAGTTCCAGACCGATCGTCCGGCGAATCCGAATCGGCTGTTTGAATTTCCTTATATTCATCGTGGAGATATCTTCGCGCCTCCGGCGTGGGTAAAGGATGCCATCTTCTATCAAATCTTTCCGGAACGCTTCGCAAACGGAGATCCCAGCCTCAATCCGGAGAATGTGCAGCCTTGGGGCGGCATTCCGGAAAGGGACAATTTCTTCGGCGGCGATCTGCAAGGGGTAATCGACCATCTGGACCATTTGTCGGAGCTGGGCATAAACGCCCTCTACTTCACGCCGATCTTCGCCTCACCGACCAACCACAAATACGACACCGAAGATTATATGAAAGTCGATCCGCATTTCGGCGACACCGACACGCTGAAACAGCTCGTAAAGGCCTGTCACGAGAGGGGAATCCGCGTCCTGCTCGACGCCGTCTTCAATCATGCCGGCCGCAACTTCGCTCCGTTCCTTGATGTGGAGCAGAACGGCGAGGATTCCGTATACAAGGACTGGTTCCACGTTCGCGAATTCCCTCTGAGCATCGACGACGGAATTCCTTCGTACGACACCTTCGGCTTCGTTGCGGAGATGCCCAAGCTGAACACGGAAAATGAAGATGTGAAGAATTATCTTCTTGGCGTTGCGGAATATTGGATCAAGGAAGTGGGCATCGACGGATGGCGGCTTGATGTGGCGAACGAGGTGGACCATCAATTCTGGCGGGATTTCCGCCAAACGGTCAAGGGCGTCAACCCCGAAGCCTACATTCTCGGTGAAATCTGGCATGAGTCTTCGCCTTGGCTGGAAGGAGACAAATTCGACGCGGTTATGAACTACCCGTTCACTGACGCAGTTATCGACTTCTTCGTTCGCGAGGACCTGGACGCCTCTGGCTTCGCAGCAGCCATCGGCAAGCAGTTGTCCCGCTACCCGCTCCAGGCAAGCGAAGTGGCCTTCAATCTGCTGGACAGTCACGATACGTCCCGGTTGCTCTCGCTACCCGGCGGGAACAAAAAGAAACTGAAGATGGCCGCGGTCCTTCAATTCACCTTCATGGGCACACCCTGCATTTATTACGGCGACGAAGTCGGCCTTGACGGCGGAGAAGATCCTGGCTGCCGAAAATGCATGGAATGGGACCCTAATAAGCAGGATCGTGATTTGCTGGCCTTCTATCGCAAGCTGATCGACATCCGGAAGAGCCATCCGGCGCTGCGCACGGGAACGCTGACATTCCTTGATGCAGGCAATAGCGGCAAGCTCGCCTACGAGCGGCGTCTTGATGGCGAATCGGTGATCGTGCTGTTCAACCGGGAGGATTCAGGCGTAACGTTCCGGCTGCCGGTTCCGGAGGCTGGCTGGCGTGACCTGTTCACTGGCGAAATTTATAAAGCGGACCGGGGGACGCTCTCCGTCAGACTGCCCGCATCTGGATATGCCGTGCTTGCCCCTTACGCTCTGTAACCCGGCCCACAGCCGGGTTTGACATCAGAAGGCTTGTCAGCTTGTCTATTTACAATTAAAAAAACTTCGATTAAGATAAGCGTAGCAAACGGTTCCATCATAAGGAGGCTTCTATGACAGTTACCATCAAGGATGTGGCCAAGAGAGCGGGCGTTTCCCCCTCTACGGTTTCCCGGGTGTTGTCGGGCCATCCGAGAATCAGTGTGGAAACCTCCCGCAAAGTTAAAGGCATCATGGAGGAAATGGGCTATCACCCGAATATCATGGCGAAGAGCCTCGTCTCGAAGACGACGAACAGCATCTGCATTATTCTGCCTAAGCCGGCGGAAGAGCTGTTCTCCAATCTCTTCTTCATGGAACTGATCCGCGGGATCGTCACGCAGGCCAGCCGTTCGGGTTACGATGTGCTCATCAGTTCAGGCGCCAACGAGAAGGAGGAGCTGGATGCGGTATCGCGTCTCCTGAAAGGCCGCCGGGTGGACGGAGCGATTCTGCTCTATTCCCGGAAGGATGACGCGGTAATTGATTTCCTGCAGAGCAACGGCTATCCATGCGTTCTGGTCGGACGAAGCGACAAGTATGAAGACATGCTGTCAGTCGATACCGACAACGTGATGGCCGCTTATGACGCAACATCCCACCTGATTTCGATGGGACACGAGCGAATCGGCTTTGTCAGCGGTCCTCCGAATCTGATCGTCTCCCGGGACCGGCTGCAGGGATACCGCAAGGCCATTGAGGAACATGGTCTCGAATCCCGGCCCGAATGGATTGTGGAAGGCGAGTTTCTTCAAGACAGCGGCTACCGGGCCATGTCGTTCTTCATGAATCTGCCGAACCGGCCGACGGCGCTCGTCGTCGTGGACGATATGGTATCCTTCGGGGTGCTGCGCGGACTGAATGAACTGAAATTCAAGGTCCCGAATGATCTGGCGCTTGTCAGCTTTAACAACATCCCGCTTGCGGAGCTTTCCAGCCCGCCGATCAGCAGCATTGATATCGGCATCTATCATCTGGGGTACACCGCCTCACAGGTGCTGATCCAAAGCATTCAGAGCCCGAATAAAGAGACCGGTTACACGAACAGGTTCATTATTCCCCACCGGCTGATCGTACGGGAGTCATCCATGTATTCGCCGAAGAAGTGACACCCTGGAAGCTTCGGAAATCATAGTCAGGAAATCCCGCATTCCGTTAAGAAAATAAATGAAGCCTCAAGCGCTTCATTTATTTTTTGGAGGATTGCACAAACGTTTGCACTTTAATCTTTCACTTTGTTTCGCATTTTCATGCACCGACCTACATTCTCCCTTATAAACTAGGCAACAATATGAAATGAAGGAGGCCAATTCCATGAATACCATACAAGCCTGTCTGTTCGATCTTGACGGGGTGCTCGTCGATACCGCGAAGTATCATTATATTGCCTGGAAAGAACTGGCTGACAAGCTCGGCTTCGAATTTACCGAGAAGGATAATGAAAGACTGAAAGGCGTTAGCCGCGCCGCATCCCTGAACATCCTGCTTGAAATCGGCGGCCTCACCTTCAGTGAAGACGAGAAGGCCAGACTCGCCGAAGAGAAGAATAACCGCTATGTCGAATACATCTCCAAAATGGACAGCTCGGAAATCCTGCCGGGAGCGCTCGAGTTTCTGAAGGACTGCCGCGATAACGGCATTAAGGTCGCTCTGGGCTCCGCAAGCAAAAATGCGATGACCATTCTCAACAATACCGGACTCACTCCCTACTTCGATGCGATCATCGACGGAACCAAGACCTCTGCAGCCAAACCCGATCCGGAAGTATTCCTTCTCGGTGCTCAGGAACTCGGCGTTCCCGCTGAGAACAGCATCGTCTTCGAAGATGCCGAAGCCGGAGTCGA
Source organism: Paenibacillus stellifer (assembly GCF_000758685.1). Taxonomy (NCBI): domain Bacteria; kingdom Bacillati; phylum Bacillota; class Bacilli; order Caryophanales; family Paenibacillaceae; genus Paenibacillus; species Paenibacillus stellifer. Next base: position 2,011,824 of record NZ_CP009286.1, on the reverse strand, counting down.
AGCGGCCAGCCGCGCTGGCATGGCCAGCGTAGGGATCGGTTCACCGGATACGCTCGGAGCCGCGAATATCGTCGTTCCCTCCCTGCAGGACATGAATGTCGTCCGGCTTCGCGAAGCCCTTTCCGCCGTGTAACACCGGATGCTTCCTGTCTTAGCAGGCATCCGGTATACGGAGTTGAAGTGCCTGTTTACACAGGAAAGCCGCCGTCTATTTATTCATATATACATTTATTATTAAAGGAGCCGATTGAGTATGAAACAATACTTGAAAGTCGACGAATGGTCCATTATTGAAGAATCCTTCGATCCCATGACACAGGAAATCTCCGAGAGCGTGTTCAGTCTGGGCAACGGTTATATGGGCGGCCGCGCCAACTTTGAAGAGAAGTACAGCGGTCACAGCCTTCAGGGCAGCTACGTAGCAGGTGTGTACTATCCCGACAAGACCCGGGTCGGCTGGTGGAAGAACGGCTATCCCGAATACTTCGCCAAGGTGCTGAACAGCACCAACTGGATCGGAATTGACATCGACATCGAAGGTACGCCGCTTGATTTGGCAGCCTGCACGGTTACGGATTTCCGCCGTGTGCTGAATATGCAAGAAGGCTACCTCTCCCGCAGCTTCACAGCCACCCTGGAGGATGGCAAGACTGTGAAGGTGGAGAGCATCCGCTTCGTCAGCATGACCCGCCGGGAGATCGGCGCGATTCGTTACTCCGTCACTCCGCTCAACTTCAGCGGCACCATTACGGTTACCCCTTATCTTGACGGCGACGTCAAGAACAAAGACTCCAACTATGACGAGAAGTTCTGGAATGAAGTCGAGAAGAACGTCGAGTCCGGCAGCGGCTATGTGACGCTCAAGACCAAGAAGCTGGATTTCCATGTGACAACCGCTATGGTCTATGACATCCATGTTGCCGGCAATAAGCTGGACGTCGAAGCCGAGACGGTTGACCGCGAAAAATATGTGGCGAATATCGTGAAGGTTCCTGTTAAAGAGAACGAGCAGCTGGTGATTTACAAATACGCAGCAAGTGTAACCTCCCGGAACTACGGGCTGGGTCAGCTGGTAGAAGCGGCGAAAGAAGCGCTGCAGTCCGCCAGAGAAGCCGGCTTCGTAGCGCTGCTGGCCGAGCAGGCAGACGCCTGGAAAGAGAAATGGAAGGAAAGCGACATTATCATCGAAGGCGATCCGTCCGCGCAGCAGGGCATCCGCTTCAATATTTTCCAGCTGAACCAGACGTACACTGGCGAGGACGACCGTCTCAACATCGGTCCGAAGGGCTTCACCGGCGAGAAATACGGCGGCAGCACCTATTGGGATACGGAAGCTTACTGCGTGCCGTTCTACCTCAGCACAGCGGATTCCTCTATCGCCCGGAACCTGCTGATCTACCGCTACAAGCATCTGGAGAAGGCGAAGGAGAATGCCCGCAAGCTCGGCTTCACCAAGGGCGCGCTGTATCCGATGGTAACGATGAACGGCGAGGAATGCCATAACGAATGGGAAATCACGTTCGAGGAAATTCACCGCAACGGAGCGATCGCCTACGCGATTTACGACTATGTGAACTACACTGGAGACAAAGCTTACCTCGGCCAGTATGGCCTTGAGGTGCTGGCGGAAATTTCCCGCTTCTGGGAAGAACGCGTGCACTACGTGGCGCATAAGGATAAATACGTGATGCTCGGCGTTACCGGTCCGAACGAGTATGAGAACAACGTCAACAACAACTGGTACACGAACCGGATCGCCGCCTGGACGATGGAGTACACGCTGGAAGCGCTGGACTATCTGCGCCAGAATGAACAATCCCGCTATGCCGAGCTTGTAGAGAAGCTGAACCTTCAGGACAGCGAGACAGACAAGTGGGCGGACATTATCGCCAAAATGTACTACCCGGCCGACGAGGAAAAAGGCATCTTCCTGCAGCAGGACGGCTTCCTTGACAAGCAGATCATCCCGGTCAAGGAACTGGCGCCCGAGAATCTGCCGCTGAACCAGAAATGGTCCTGGGACCGCATCCTGCGCTCCTGCTACATCAAGCAGGCTGACGTGCTGCAGGGTCTGTATTTCCTGAGCGACCGCTATGACCTGGAGACCAAGAAACGCAACTTCGACTTCTACGAGCCGATCACCGTTCATGAGTCCTCCCTCTCCCCTTGCATTCACTCCATTCTGGCAAGTGAGCTCGGGTACAAGGAGAAGGCTTACGAAATGTATCTCCGGACATCCCGGCTCGATCTGGACAACTACAACAATGACACCGAAGACGGCTGCCATACGACAAGCATGGCGGGCACCTGGATGTCCATTGTCCACGGCTTCGGCGGTCTCCGCGTACAGAACGACCGCCTGATCCTGAAGCCGTCCAATCCGGGCCACTGGACCTCGTATTCGTTCAAAGTCATGTTCCGCGGCTCCCGTCTCCAGATTACTGTAACCGATCAGAGCGTTACGGTAACCAACGAGACCGAGACGCCTGCTGCGCTCACGATTTTTGACAAAGAATACACCGTGAGCGGCCTTAGCACAGTAAGCGCACAGAACGTGCCGGTAACGATCTGATCAGTAACGATCTAATCCGGAACGATCTGATCAGTTACATTCCAATCTCATAACGATCCATTCCGGTAACGATTTGATCCGGCGACAATTTAATGGACAAAGCCCCCGCTAACAGGTACCCCCGCCTGCGCGGGGGCTTTGCCGTCCGCATTCACATTTTACAGAAGCGAAAGGAGCTTTTACCATGAATTGAACCTTTTGGAAAGAAGCCGTCGTCTACCAGATTTATCCGCGAAGCTTCCAGGACAGCAACGGTGACGGCATCGGTGATCTGCAGGGCATCATTTCCCGTCTCGACTATCTGAAGACGCTGGGTGTGGACGTGATCTGGCTGTCGCCGGTGTACAAATCCCCGAATGATGACAACGGCTACGACATCAGCGACTACCAGGACATTATGGACGATTTTGGAACAATGAAGGATTGGGAGGAACTGCTGGAAGGCATGCACGCCCGGGGCATCAAGCTGATGATGGACCTTGTCATCAACCATTCCTCGGATGAACACGCCTGGTTCATACAATCGCGCTCCTCCAAGGACAATCCTTACCGGGATTACTATATTTGGCGCCCGGCGCAGCAAGACGGCAGCCTGCCGAACAATTGGAGCTCCATCTTCAGCGGTCCGGCCTGGGAGTATGACGAGAAGACGGACGAATATTATCTCCATCTGTTCTCACGCAAGCAGCCTGATCTCAACTGGGAGAACCCGAAGCTGCGCCAGGAGCTGTATGACATGATGGCCTTCTGGCTGGACAAGGGCGTAGACGGCTTCCGGATGGACGTGATCAACATGATCTCCAAGGTCGAAGGCCTCCCTTCCGTCGAGTCGGACGGATTGAAGCCGGGTGAACTGGCGGGCGGCGGCGAGTTCTATATGAACGGTCCTAAAGTCCACGACTATCTCCAGGAAATGAACCGGAGCGTGCTGTCCAAGTACGACATCATGACGGTCGGTGAAACCCCTGGCGCCTCGGTCGAGGACGCGATTCTATACACGGACGAGGAACGCAAAGAGCTGCAGATGGTGTTCCAGTTCGAGCATATGGATGTCGACTCCGGCCCGACCGGCAAATGGGAGGTTGTGCCTTGGAACTTGGCCAAACTTCGCGACGTTCTGCATAAATGGCAGGTCGGACTGGCCGATAAAGGCTGGAACAGCCTGTATCTGAACAACCATGACCAGCCGCGCATGGTGTCCCGGTTCGGTGATGACGGGGAATACCGGGTCATCTCCGCCAAGATGCTGGCCACCCTGCTGCACACCCTGAAAGGAACGCCTTATATTTACCAGGGCGAGGAGATCGGCATGACCAATGTTAAGTTCGCCAGCCTGGAGCACTACAAGGATATTGAAATTCTGAACATGTACCGGGAAAAAGTGACCGAAGGCGGCGCCAAGCATGAAGAGGTGCTTCAATCCATTCACATCAAAGGACGCGACAATGCGCGCACGCCGATGCAGTGGGATGCCTCTGCGCAAGCTGGATTTACGAGCGGAACCCCATGGATTGAAGTGAATCCGAACTATACCGAAATTAACGCCGAGCAAGCCTTGGCCGATCCGGACTCGATCTTCCACTATTACCGGAGGCTGATCGAGCTGCGCAAGAATAACCCTGTTATGGTCTATGGCGATTATGAGCTGCTTCTGCAGGATCATGAGTTCATCTACGCCTACACCCGTACGCTTGACCAGGAGCGCTGGCTGGTGCTGCTCAACTTCTGCAAGGTGCCGCAGGATATTGGCCTGACGGAAGAGCTGGCACAGGTCAAAGAGCTGGTCATCGGCAACTACGCCGAAGTACCGGACGATATATCGGTACTTCGTCCTTTCGAAGCCAGAGTGTACCGGCTGGGCGGCGCCGTTTAGGAACCCGCGAAATCGGAATCGGGGTCTTCGATCATTGCACAAGCGGCAGCCCCGAGGCGACGAGCTAGACGCCGAGGCTGTCCCGCAGCATTAAGCTTCAATAAGCAAACAGCGGCAAATCGGGAGCGAATTATCAATCCTCCCGGTCTGCCGCTGTGTTTTTACGAAAATGTCCCATCCGTCCTTGAGATCGCCTTGAGAACGACCAGAACCGCCATTTCATGCGAAGCTGCCTGCATAACCTTTTTCAAATATCGGGATTCTCCGCCTGCGTTTTTAAGCAAGAAACCGAGCGCTCCTTTCGCATACGAGTCTGGTTGTCCCAATTCTTCCGTCTCCTGCAGTCTATGACCCAATGACTTCACATCTTTGATAAATTTGATCTTCACCAGGTAATCTTCGTAGTAGCGTATAGTAGCAGCGGTTAAGCCCGTACGTTCCGCAAGTTCGCCTCTGGTCATCCTCTCCATCTTGAAACTCCTTTCCATGCTGTTTATTATAACTAACCCGATCCCGTCTTCCCAAAAAGCGGTTGCAGGGATCGCCAGCCTGCCCAATAATGGAGGAAGAACTTTCTACATAAAGGATGGGAAAAGATGGACTTTACACCGCTATCCCGATTTATCGATTCTCTTACTTCCTGGCGCATTCCGTGAGCGGAGGTAATGGTGATGCACCGCAACGAGAAGGTGTTCCATTACCGCAGCGGATCGCTAAGCCCGCTCGGTGAATTCGGCTGGAGCGGCGCCGCCGGATGTCTGTCTGGCGGTCATTGATCCCGCTTCCAAGCTCACCGTAATGTATGCGCAGCATTTGCTGAACAATCAGGAGCCTTACGTGCACCCGCGTCTGAAAAATATCATCTACGCCTGCCTGTAGCGTGCCGCGGTACGCGAATCCGCCCAGGTAAAGTGACCGCAGCTCGGACCGGCCCGCCGATCTGTCCGAAGAACGCACGGAAGAACAGGACCGGCATCGGCAGCCGGTGTTAGGATGTAGACAAAGGAGATGGCTCGCTGTGGAATGGCTGAACCGCATGAAGGATGCTTTGGACTATATGGAGAACCATATGACCGAACCGATGAACATGGAGGAGATCGCAAAGGCAGCCTGCTCCTCCTCCTTCCACTTTCAGCGGATGTTCAATCTCGTCACAGGCGTAACTGTAGCGGAGTATATCCGCAAGCGGCGGCTGACGCTGGCCGCCCAGGAGTTGGCCATGTCGCCGGTCCGTGTCCTGGATGTGTCGCTGAAATACGGATACGACTCGCCGGAAGCATTCGCCAAGGCCTTCCGGAAGGCCCATGGCATCTCGCCTTCGGCGGCCCGTGAACCGGGAACCGTCCTCAAGGCATTCCCGCGCCTCACCTTTACTCTATCCTTGAAGGGAGACAAAGAAATGGACTATCGTATCGAACATAAGGAAGCGTTTCGCGTTATCGGGAGAAAGCTTGAGACCACAACACGGGATGGGGAGAATCTTCGCGAGATTCCGAAGTTCTGGGACACTTGCAACAGCGACGGAAGCTCGGACCGGCTGGTGGAGCTGGGAGGCGGTGTGCATGACCTGCTCGGCATCTGCGCCGATGTGAAGCATGAGCAGGAGACGCTCTCCTACTGGGTCGCCGTGGAGAGCGAAGCTGATGTTCCGGACGGGTACTCCTCTACCGTCATTCCTGCCGCTACCTGGGCGGTCTTCACCTCAATCGGGCCGATGCCGCATGCCATCCAGAAGGTGTGGGAGCGCATCTTCCAGGAATGGTTCCCCGGCACACGCTATGAGCATTCCGGAGGCCCGGAATTCGAGCTGTATCCTCCCGGCGATCCTTCTGCCGAGGACTACCGCTGCGAAGTCTGGATACCGGTCATGAGCAAATAAGCGGCCTCCCTTAAGAGGCGCTAAGCAGAAGAAAGGCCGAGCGGACAGTCGCTCGGTCTTTCTTTTATACAACATTCCCGACTTATGTATGTATGCACAGACCGGTTCGCCTGGACAATCCAAGGTTGTCACTGGGCCTGCTTCACCTTTGATATGTGATTTCCCGGATTGTTCTTTGCCAGAAGATAGCCCCAGGAATTGGACTCCACGATCGACAGCTTCTCTCCGGTGATCAGCGTATCATTGCCTGCGGTACGGGGGAGCAGCAGCAGCCCCAGGGATTCTTTGTGAAAATCCTCCAGTGTTCCCTTCTCCGACACCTTCAGATTGCCGTACAGCTTGGAAGCCAGCATCACACTCTGAGGGACGTTCCCCGTATCCGGATGCTCATAATAGAAGAGGGTATAAGCGGAATAATCGCCTTGCTCCTGAATCTGACGTAGCAGCGCCTGCTCCGCTCCGTGAGCCGATGTGAAACTTCCTGTTAGCGTCCGGACAATATAAGTCTGCGTCAAAATGAACACGGAGGCGAACGCTGCTGCGAGTGCAGCTCGGAAGCCTTGGCGGCTCATTGCATGAAGCATCCCGGTGAACAGAAAGGCCGTTACAATCGCAAGCGGCGGGTAAATGGGGAGTATATACCACATCAGCTTGGTTGATGCGGCGGTGAACATGGCGAAGGGAACTGCAATCCACAGAGCCGTCCCTAACGTAAAGCTGTCGAGCGGAAGATGACGGAGCGTTCTGCGGCGAAGCATGACGAAGGTATAGTAGAGAACAATCAGAAACAGTGCGAGCGACCACTTGGTATGGAAGACTCTGAGAATATGAAGATAATAAGTCGGACCGTTCGCATGGCCTTCAATCGTTGACGAGGCGCGAGTAAGCAAATCGTACCGGATCATTTCCTTGATGAAGGTAAATTTGTCATATGGAAAGCGCAGCCCGAGCCAGACCGCAACGGGTACAACCGAGGCGGCAATAAAACCGAGCACATTCCTGAGATTCAGCTGGAAAATCCGTCGCGTAAGCAGCATGAATAGCACGATGATCATCAGAATCACCCCCGCATGCCAGCTCTTCGTGAGAAAGGCAAGGGAGAACATCAGCCCGGAGACATACAGCCAGCGGGTATGAAGTTCCGTCAGCATCAGGGAGATGACTGCGGCGGTGAACCAAAGGACGAACAGCGCATCCGCATCACCGGCCCTGGCCGAGTGGATCAGGATGAACTGCGAACTGGTGGCGAGTACAGCGGCGGACAGCAGTGAAGCCGTATTGCCGTAACGGTATCTTGTAAAAAGAGCCGTGAGTGCAATCGTGATCAATGCTGCAATGGCGGAGAACAGCCGAAGGCCGAGCGGGTTGAAACCGGCGATCTTGTATCCCAGCGCTACGCTCCAGAAGCTAAGCGGCGGTTTGAGGTTCCAATAGTCGTCATGATAATTATAGGTATTGATCATATAGCTGCCTTTCCTCAGCATTTCATAGGCGCTGACGCCGTGCCTCGCCTCGTCCCAGTCCTCAATCGGCATAGCGCCCAGCCGGTAGAACAAATTAAAACAGATCAGGACAAGCAGACAGCCTCCCAGCACAAAGTAGGTTCTGTCACTGAGCCAATCGCGTCTCTTCATTTCCTCCCGGTTCCAAACCATTCGCCCTTCCCCCTCACGAGCATTGTTGGGAGACGGCCGGCTGCCTCCCTTCTCCCCGTATACCAGGATTTCCATGACTTGTATTTATTGGAGTGGTATTCGCCATTTCTCTTCTGTTCCCTGCTTTGAGTCCGGCATGGTTTATGATTCTGGAGAACCTTGGTATAATAAGTAGATATGCGATACCGAATAAGAAGATTAATCGATTACCGGTGAAGGAGAATCCCATGTCTACGCTAAAAATCTTTACAGACAGCACTTCCGATATGCCGCAGAACTGGAAGGAAGAATATGATATCGGCATTGTTCCGCTCTATGTCGTATTCAAAGATGCGACTTACCGGGACGGTGTAGATATTACCCCGGAGGAGGTGTACCGCAAGGTAGCGGCGGCAGGCGCGCTGCCCAAGACGGCTGCTCCTTCCCCTGCCGATTTTATCGCCGCCTTTGCTCCCGCGATCGAGGAGGGACGGGATATTGTCTACCTTAGCCTCTCCTCCGCCTTGTCCTCCACTTATCAGAACGCGCGGCTGGCTGCAGAGGAATTCCCGTCCGGGCGGGTCCGGGTAATCGATTCCGGCAGCCTGTGCGGCGGCATCGCGCTGCTGGCGGTCAAAGCAGCCCGCGCGGCGCGGGATGGACGGAGTACCGATGAAGTCGTTGCTATGCTCGAAAGAGACCGGAGCCTGCTCAGCACCGAATTCGTTGTCGACACACTGGACTATTTACATATGGGCGGCCGGTGCTCCGGCATGCAGAATTTCATCGGAAGCCTGCTGAAGATCCGGCCGGTGCTTCGGCTCGTGGAAGGCAGCATCATTCCTGTTGGCAAGATTCGCGGCAAGAAGGAGAAGGCTGTGGAGCAAATGCTGAATCATGCCCTTTCCGATCCGGCCCCCATCGATACCGATCTGCTGATTGTCGCCAACACGCTCGCGAAAGAGGATGCCCGGCATCTGCATGACGCTCTTAAGTCGGCGACAGGCGCGAAGGAAATCGCCATTATTGAAGCCGGCTGTGTGATCGGCAGCCATTGCGGGCCGCATACAGTGGGGATGATGTACTTAAGGCGTCCGGAAGGCAGTGCTTAGAGGTACAGACATTTATCATTTCGATAATCGAAATAGGCAGGAGAGACAGTTCTGCTGATGAGAAGATAATAAAGGATTAGATTGGTCGCAATTATAAGAAAAGCGGTAGACTTGGACGAGAAAATAATGTCCTGGACTACCGCTTTTTTATTGAGCTAACGATTCCCGTCAGAGTTCAATAATCCGCACTTTCCCCTATGTTTAGGGCCCTCCTAACGGGATGAGCCTGTGTTATTCAAATAAATAGGCAATAACACTTCGTCGACGAATGAAGTCAACCAGGACTCCGTCAAGTTCCCGCCTTGAATAATAAATTCATATCTCATCAAGTTAAAAGGCAGCTGTATCTGCAGAGTAGTGAAATCGCTTGTTATTTCTCCACGTTTCTTAGCAAAGTCCTGAATCTTCTGCATAAAATGAGTATTTACTTCATGCGCATGAACGCTAATTTCTCTCAAGCTATCCGGTTGCCGGCTTAGCTCTTGCAAGACGGTGCCCAGTATTTCTGCTCCGATATCAACCATAAACTGATGATACAGATTTACCATATTCAGTAAATCCGCTCTCAAGCTTCCACGATCTTTGATGAGTTCAAGTATGGTGGGCACGCCAAACACTTGTGATATTCGATAATGAGCCATTTCATGCAGTAGATTCAGTTGAGTTCCATACTGTCGATACAACACCGTTCGACTTGTGCTTGCCTTTTTCGCAACATTTTGAAAGGTCATCTCTTGGTAACCAGAGGTTTGACAAATTTCATATGCAGCTTCCAATATCGCGCTTTCAAGCTCTTTCCCTCGTTTTCTTATACTGGTCATTTCATAGCTCCTCGATGAATTCTATATAGTTGACTATAACATAAAATTAAGATACATATTGCATCTTATTTACATTCGGTATATACTTCAGAATGAAAATAAGGTACAAATTGTACCTTGTTTAGAGAGGAGCTATCATAATGGCCACAAAAGAAGATAAAATACCGAAGTCTTTATTAACTATTGCATTGGTACTCGTACTTGGAGCGATTGCCCCCATGTTGGATGGAACGATGGTGAACATAGCTCTTAGTGATTTTTCTATGGCATTCAATGCATCACTCGATAACATTCAATGGATCGTAACAGGCTATATATTAGCTACAGGAATAGCCGTTCCCTTCTCTGGATGGCTCATTCAGCGATTTGATGGCAAAAAGGTGTATATTGCCGCACAAGTCGTTTTTCTCATGGGTTCGATTACCTCGGGACTATCCTGGAATTTAACTAGTATGGTTGTTTTCCGTGTGATTCAGGGCTTTGGCGCAGGTCTGATTATTCCGTTGTTAACAACGTTATTAATGCAAGTATCCGGGCAAGAAAAAGTCGGCCGATTAATGTCTATTGTAGGCCTGCCCATAGTTCTTGGACCAATCGTTGGACCCGTAATTGGCGGAGTGCTCGTGGATTATCTTTCCTGGCATTGGATTTTCTTCGTCAATGTTCCTGTTGTATTCATCTCGTTATACTTTATAACCACCAAGCTGCCCAGCTTCCCGCCTGCCAATCAACAAGCAAGGCTTGACTGGTTCGGAATCCTGATTCTCGGGACCATCTCAGTTAGTTTGATCTATGGGATCACTGAAGCCGCGCACAGGGCGGGTTTTAATAATACGAGAACGATATCGTTCATCATTGTTGGTGCCTTATTGACCATCATTTATGCGATTTACGCTGCTACAAATAAAAAGAATGTAGTTGTCCCCTTGAATTTGTTTAGACATAGAAGCTTTATCGGGTCCTTTTGCGGCTTGTTTCTTGCCGGAATTGGTACGAATGGTCCAATGCTGCTGCTGCCGCTTTTTTTCCAAAATGTTCGTAACGACTCCATCATTTTAGCTGCCTTAACCTTAATTCCACAGGGAGTAGGGATGCTGCTTGCAAGACCTCTAATTGGAAGAATGATTGACCGAATGGGTGCCAAGATTGTTGTCATTAATTCGATTGCCGTTTCACTAGCCGGGACGATTCCTTTTATTTGGGTCGATCAAAACACGAACTATTGGATTCTCGCTGCTGTACTCCTAATTCGCGGTATCGGCGTTGGTGGCGTAACGCTCCCATTAATGAGTGATGCCTATACGGGTTTGACTAAAATGCAAATCCCGCAGGCCAGTATCGCTACCCGGATTATTCAAAACATCGGTGGCGCCTTCGGCTCAGCCGTATTGGCAACTATTGTCGCAAGCCAGATTGATCATGCAGCTCCGGATGTTGCTCAATTGACATCTGCGTATCAATCCGGCTTCTTAACAGCGAGTATTCTCATTGTTGTCATGATCATTCCTTCTTTATTCTTAACCAATAAAATGGCTTCAAAGGTTACTCCGAAGCAGCAAAGAAACTGATCTTTTAGAGTTAAAAAAAGAAAGGCGTATGATCTCATTTCTGGGATCATCCGCCAATTCGATGTATCAATAACTTTATTTTCTTCTGATATCTGCAACCTCGACTTCCGCGCCAGCCTCTGCTTCTTCCTTGACAAAGGGCAGCATGAACCGGAAGATGGAGCCGCGGCTCTCCTCGCTCTCCACAAAGATCGTTCCGCCCATAAGCTCCACGAGCTGTTTGCAGATGGCAAGGCCGAGCCCGGTTCCCCCGTATTTGCGGTTGATCGCCGGATGAAGCTGCGAGAAGGACTGGAACAGCAGTCCAAGCTTCTCCTCTGCAATGCCAACCCCGGTATCCCGAACCGAGAATTCAAGCAGATAGTTCGGAGAATGGGGCAGCAGAATATTTTTGACCGACAGAATTACGCTGCCTTTCTCGGTAAATTTAAGCGCATTTCCCACCAGGTTCACGATGATCTGCCGCAGGCGGCTCGGATCGGCCGTAACCCTCTCAGGGACGCTGGTATCAGCCCACCAGCGCAAGGCCAACCCCTTCTCCTCCGCCTTCGGTATGAACAGATCGATCACGCTTTCGATCATGCTGCGGAGCTCAAATTGTACGGGTTCAAGCGGCAGCTTGCCGGCTTCGATTTTGCTGAAATCCAGAATATCGTTCAGAATGGTCAGCAGACTGTAGCTGCTGCTCCGGAGAATTTCCGCATAGGTCCGCTGGTCCTCGTCCAGTTCGCTGTCCAGCAGCAGATCGGCCATCCCGATCATGCCGTTCATTGGCGTCCGGATCTCATGGCTGATCATCGCCAGAAACTCCGATTTCGCACGTGAAGCTTGCTCCGCGGATTCCTTGGCCCGCTTCGTCTCCCGCTCGTTCGTAATATCGCTGAAGGCGACAACCACGCCCTCGATTTGGCCGAACTCCATAATTGGCGAGACCCGGTAATTGACCCAGAAGCTCGTTCCGTCTTTTCTCCAGAAGATCTCCTCGCTCATCCCGCGCGGCATGCCGTCCCCGATCGTCTGGCGGATGGGACACTCCTTCGGGCAGTATCTGGAACCGTCAGGGCGTGTGTGGTGGATATGATCGAGGCTGTCCAGGCCGATCAATTCATCACTCTCATAGCCAAGCATTAGCAGAGCTGTCTTATTGACGAAGAGAACCTTGCCCTCCTGGTCCAGACCGAAGATCCCCTCTGTAACGGAGTTCAGGATCAGTCCGGGCTGATCCTGAAAGCCTGTGGTCAGGAATCCTTGAGCAGCGGCAGTAAGGCTTGCGGGTTTCTCGGGCGTACCGCCAGCGGCTGGGTCCATCGTGGTATTCCGGGCTACAGCGAACACGCCAACGACCTCTTCATCATGCATGATTGGAACATAGCTTACCTCAACGGAAGCGACGTTGCCGGATTTCTGAATGTACTTGATCTTCACAGAGGTAGTCTGTCCTTCGCAGGCTTGCACGAAAGAGTCGGAAGCTTCGTCCCGGCTGCCGAACAGGAGCGCCCGCTCCCAGTATTCGGACATCTGTTCGGGTACGGATTCTTCCAGCCTCATTGCGGCGGCATTGGCACCGACACAGCGGCCTTGAAGATTCAATACGAAAATGCAGGCAGGGTCGATTTCGAATAATGCTTTGTAGGCGCTATTTTCGGCGATTAACCGTTTTAAGAGGTCATCTGTGTCCTTGTCCACGGTCCAACTTCCTTTCTAGAGTAACTCCCTTCGCCTCAGATCGACTTGTACCGGCCTTTTCTATGGGAGCTGCGACGCTGATGCCACGAAGCTGCGTGTGCCGCTTCAGACCCTCCAAAAGGCGAAAATCGTCATTATATGTAGAATACCAGTAGAATTTAAGCTTATTATATCAAAAACTCTTCAATAATTTATCCGATTATATTGGCTTTTTAATGGGAAAGAAGGCCCATCTTTTCCTGCGAAATCCCCGTTTGGTCCCGGCTGGCCGGCAATGCGTCCATCTGGAATAAGCTAATCGGTCGCAGGAGGAAATTCCTGCTTGTGATTGAGTGAGGAGCTGGCGTTAGTCAGGTGATCCTACACTACATCTGGCAAGCCGCTGAAGGCACAGCTGGAAAGGATATACGGTTGCCAAATATTCCATCAGAAGTGCTCATGCAAATAAGCTCTCCACGAACGATGTGTTATCGTTTATGGAGAGCTTTTACCGGATGAGCGGCATTTTACACCCTATTTCTCCTGTTCCTGCTCCTTAATTACCTGCTCAATCCCCAACAAAATCAAATTCACGCCGAACTCAAAGGCCCCGTCGGTCCCCATCAGATCGAACAACCGGCTCTTGAACAGCCTCCGGAACAGTCCTGCTTCCGTCTCGCTCATGGAATCCAGAAGGTGATCCATCTCCCCGTCCGCTAGCCCTCCCTGCTCCTTAAGAATAGCAGAGACATTACGCTGATGCTGATAATCGTCCAATACGAAGAAGAAGACATAGTTCACAAGCGTAAGAACCGCTTGCAGTTTCTGTTCCTCCTTAAGCGGTGTTGATTCCACGCAGAGCAGCATGCGGTTGGTGAACCGGATGAGGTCCGGTTCGTGGGGAAGCGTCTGCATCATGAGCTGCGTGGAGCAGGGATATCGGCTGAGCACACTCCGTACCGTTACCGCTAGCACAGTCAGTTGCTCCTTCCAATTCCCTTCGGAGTGGAGCTCCTCCAGGATTATTTTGGATACTTGATTGGCCAGACGGTAATAGAGTTTCTGCTTGCTCTTGAAGTACCAGTACAGAGAGGGGGCCTGAATTCCAAGCCGGTCAGCCAATCGTCTCATGCTGAATTTCTCGATGTCATCCTCCCCCAGAAGCTCCCATGAGGCTTCCAGTATCCTGTCCTCCGAAATCTGAGGCTGCTGCTTTTTCATCGATATCCGTCCTTTTATCTAACAGTGTAAGTTTTTGCTTTACAGGTTAATAGGTTCATGATATCATCTAACACTGTAAGGTTCAACCTAACACTGTTAGACAATCATATTTAATTAAGAAAGTGGTGACCCACATGGATGCAGAAAACCTCCATTACTTTGAGCAAGCGCCGGTCGCAAAAGCCGTAGCTCACTTCGCTGTCCCGATGATGCTGGGCATGTCAATGAGTGTCATATACTCCATCTTGAACGCCTATTTCCTTGGTACACTGGGCAATACGGTCATATTAACCGCACTTGCGCTTACCTTGCCGTTATTCGCGGTCATTATGGCGCTAGGCAACTTGATTGGCATGGGCAGCGGTACATTCATCTCCCGATTGATGGGTGAGAAGAAAAATGATGATGTCAAGCATGTGTCTTCATTTGCTTTTTACAGCAGCTTAATGATCGGTCTTATCGTGATGGCTGTCGGCCTCCCGTTGATCAATCCGATCGTTCATGGCCTGGGGGCAACGCCCGACTCCTTCGGTTTTACAAAAGATTATGTCACCGTTATGCTTATTGGTTCACCATTCGTTGTATTATGCTTCACGCTGGAGAATATCGTGCGCTCGGAGGGTGCGGCAATCGCGTCGATGACCGGTATGATTCTCAGTGTCGTCGTGAACATTATTCTCGATGCATTAGTCATCTTCGTCTTCCATTGGGGCGTGATCGGCGTTGCGTCTGCTACGGTCATTTCCAACCTGGTTGCGAGTGTATTCTATATTTTCCATATGGGATATAAGAGCCCATTCCTGACTGTCTCCTTTAAATGGTTCAAGGTTACCAAGGACATTCTGAGCAATGTATTCAAGATCGGAGTTCCCGTCTTTGTTATGAGTATCTTCATGGGTGCAATGTCACTCGTCTTCAACCATTTTCTCGTCGAATATGGGGATCAGGCTGTAGCGGCTTACGGAGTTTCTTCACGTTTAATGCAATTCCCTGAATTTATTCTGATGGGCTTGTGCGAGGGAGTCGTGCCGTTGATCGCCTTCTCTTTTACAGCTAACAAATTACGAATGAAGCATACCATCGGATTCACGATCAAAACGATTGCGGCGTTGGCAGTCTTGTTCGGCGTCATCGTCTATCTGACTTCCGACCAGTTAATGGGTTTATTTACGAATGACCCGCAATTGATTGAAATGGGCAGCTACATTCTGCATGTGACGTTCTTATCCCTGTTCATCTCAGGAATAACCGCGTTGTTCACGGGAATCTTCCAGGCAACAGCGCAGGGAACCGCAGCATTCATCATGTCGATTATTCAAGGAATCACTCTGATTCCCGTGTTGTATATTGCCAATCGAACGAATGGCTTCCACGGGGTGGTCTGGTCGCTCGTCATTGCGGAGGTCGTTTCATTCCTTGTTGGAGCCATCATGCTATATGCTCTGCGGACCAAATTGCAGCCGGATTTGGAGAGTTTGGTGCAGTAGGAATATAACTTATACAGAAAAGGCTATCCCAGGGGGACTATTGGAGATCCAAGCTCATCGTAATAGTAGGATGACTTCAAAAAAACCAAGGGACTAGGTGGTGTGTTTCCACCCCGTTCCTTGGTTTTTTGCGTTTACCTCACGGGCAGTACATTAGTCCATTCCTTACCAGCATTACCATAGGCTAGCTGGCTGGCTGCGATTTGCAAGGTGGTAACTGCGGGCTGCGTCTCCGCAATGAGGCGCCCGCCGCGGAACACGTAACGCGGTGCCGGCCGCTCTCGAATAAGATCGCCGACATCATCGGCATCAAATAGAAGGAACGATGCCGGAGCGCCTTCCCGCAATTCGCCGTTCATATAGCCATAAGACTCGTCAGCATTCATCGCCATCACCCCGCCTTCCGTTATCATACGGATCAGGCGGAGCTGATCCGCCCGTCCGCTCATATGTGCCAAATGTGCGGCCATATGCGCAGCGTCAAGCGGATTGCCAGTGCCGAGCGGATAAAAAGGAGTTCGAATGTCGTCATGAGCCAGCGCGACGTTGATGCCCGCTTCCATAAACTCTTTGATTCGCGTGATTCCTCTCCCCTTGGGATAAGCATCGTACCTCCCTTGTGTTACGCTGTTGATCAGCGGGCAGGCAATGATCGACAGGCCGGAGGCTGCAACCAGCCCGAGCACTTTTTGAAAATAGGGCTCGTTGTAATAAGCTGCCGCATTGGCGTGAGCGGCTGTTACGCGGCGGCCGAGACCCATGGAAAGTGCAAGGGACGCGCATACCTCCAAATACCGGGATGCCTCGTCGTCTGTCTCGTCGCAGAACACATGCATGTAAGCGCCGTGCGAATCCGCTAGCTCAAACGCCTTCTGCAACGACAGTACACCTTCTTCTCGCGTCCGCTCCAGGTGGGGAACGGCCGATATTCCGTCCGCCCCAAGCCGAAGTGCAACTTTCAATCGCTCCTCGTTCTCAGGACAAGCGACGATGCCGTCTTGGGGAAACGCCGTCACCTGGATATCGATATATGGACGATACTTCTCTTTGATCTCAAGCACGGCCTCCAGCGCTGTCAGATTCGGATCACCGATGTCAACCATCGTCCGTAAATGCTGTACACCATACCCCATATATAGCCCCAGCGTCCGCTCCGACCTCTCCAGAACGTCCTTCTTCGTGAGCGCCGCTTTGCGCGCAGACCAGATCCCAATCCCTTCGGCCAGTGTTCCGCTCTCATTCCAGACGGGACTGCCCGCTGTCAGCGCTGTATCCAGATGAACATGCGGCTCCGCGAACGGCGGAAGCATCAGCCTGCCTCCGGCGTCGAAGGTTTTCTTGGAGACAGCTTCTTCCAGGGCGCCCATCGCCGCGATCGTTCCGCCCATGACGGCGAGATCGAAGCACTCCTTACTGTCGGACTGTCGTACATTTCTGATGATCAAATCGTATGATTTCGCCATAATGTTCCCCCGTCGCTCATTGGATGCCTTGGTCGCTTTCACATATCATGCCTCACAGGCGCCTCGCCTCCGTCCCATCATTCACAATCAGGAGTGTTTGCAGAAGGATGAATACCGCAGCACTAGTGCCACCCCTTACAAATCTTCCTAATTATTTTACAGGCAGAAATTCGTTGGTATAAACGTCGTCAATCGGCTCCGCTTTTTTCAGAATACCGAGATCCACGAGCTGCTTCTGAAGCCCTTCCCAAATATCCTTACTCATGAAGCCTACACCGTTCGTCTCGGCATCGCCGCCAAAAATGAGCGGTTCTTCCGCCTTAGCGCCATATGCCATCGCTTCCAGCTTCAGATCGGGATTGGTCTCCTGCAACACCTTGTTAATCTCGTCGGAGTTATCCTTATAATAATTCCAGCCTTTGACAGACGCCTCGACGTATGCTTTAACAATGTCCGGATGCTTCTTAAGGTAGTCTTCGGTTGTGAACAGAATATTACCGTATTGCTTATATCCAAGATCGTAATTGAGGAAGTAATCGACGTCGACTCCTTGCTGCTGCATCGTATAAGGCTCGGATGTGACGTAAATTTGTGTGGCGGAATCCGGTTCGGCCACGAAGTTGGCGAGCGAGCCGGTATACTTCATCTCCTGCACCTGGTCGAGCTTGTAAGCCTTCTTCAAATACTCCCAGAATGCGGAACCGCTCCCCACGTACATCTTATGTCCGTTTAACTCCGACAAATCTTTTAACTTGCCTTTGTGGAACATAACGCCTTGCGGATTTTTCTGGAAAATGGCCGCTACCGCCACGAGCGGAATGCCGTTCTGACGTGCGAGAAGGATCTCGTCCGCCTGTCCCATCCCGAACTCCGCTTGGCCCGAAGCAACGATCTGTGTCGCTGAAACTCCCGGTCCTCCAGGCTGGATCGTCATGTCAAGGCCCGCATCCTTGTAATAGCCCTTGGCAAGCGCCGCGTATTGACCGCCATGCTCCGGCTGGGCGAACCAGTTGGTGACCTGGGTGATTTTGGTCAGCTCCGCGCCGGATGATGCCCCTGCAGCGGTTGATGCCCCTGGCGAAGATGATGCTCCTGCCGCAGATGATGTTTGTCCGTTGTTTCCCGAACTGCAAGCTGTTAAGACGAGAGAAATCGCGACGATCAGTGAGATCGCGCCAAATTTTACTTCCTTTCCTGCCAACCGTCGCATACGCATGTTCCTTCCTCCCTTATCCTTGTACAATTCTATATGTGTATCCGCTTGAATGGGGATAAGCACCGAATTTGTAATACAACTTGCCGCATGGCCTATCGATCGGTCAGGAGCGCTTAGCCCACTGCCGCTTGATCTGCGAAGCATGAATCCAACGGGATTTGTTGTATACCCACCGGGCGGCGGGCAGTTCCTGGAGCAATGACTCCCCTGAAGCGGCGTCTAGGACGACAAAGCCCGCCGGGAATCCCGGCCTAATTCCATAATTCGTAAGCCCAACGATGGCCGCTGGGGTATTTGTCAGCATGCTCAGCACCTTAGGAATATCCTCTTCCTTGGCCAGATGGGCCGCGTATGCGGTGATCAAGCCGATTTGCAGCATATCTCCGCGGCCGAACGGATGGAAAGGGTCCTGAATGTTATCGGATGCGGCCGCTAACGGGACGCCGGCTTCCGCCAGTTCCTTGATTCGCGTCACTCCGCGTCTGACGTTCCCGCTGTCTCCTCTCCCTTGCAGATACAGGTTAACCGCAGGCAGCGTCACCGCTCCAACACCCGCTTCCGCCATCTTGGCAATCAGCCGGTCTGCCTCCGGCTGCTCCATCGCAGACAACGAGCAGAGATGGCCGGCTGTCGCCTTGCCCGAATATCCGTTACGAACGATATGGTCGCAGTACGTGTCGATCGTCTTGACGGCCGGGTCGTCGGATTCGTCGATATGCAGATCGATCAACCGACCGAACCCAGCCGCCAGTTTGAATGCCCAACCGATGTTCTGCTCCGGATCAGGCGTCAGATGCGGAGCACCGCCTACTCCGTCGATGCCCATCCGGAGCGTCTCTTCGGCGAAAGCTGTCATTTCACCATCCTTTGCCGGATCGTAATAGAACATAGGGAAATATTGGATATCGACAAACGATCCGACCTCTTCCCTTGCTTCAAGGGCCGCCTCCACTGTCCGCATGGCCACCTCGCGCCCGAGATGCAGAGGCACGTCGAGATGGCTGCGAAGTGTCAAACTGCCGAAAGAAACCGATGCAAGCGCGGCTTTCACGATGCGAGCCTTGATCGTATCCTTGCTGAATGAAGCAGCCAATGACCGGTAGCCTTCAATCGCCTCCCGAAGCGTACCCGACTGGTTGCGGACATGCTCGATGGAATACGCCTTGTCCAGATGCATATGCGCGTCCACGAAGCCTGGGAGCGCGACCTTGCCTTGCAGGTCGAGAGCCGGAGCATCCGACAGTTCTTCCAGACCCGCGTCGCCTATCGGGATGTGGCCATCCGGTTCCGCCGGACCTTGCTGGGCCTCAACGGCGCTCCAGATTCCGCCTCGAACCGTTAGCTTGAACAAGCCTCCATCCTGCTCAAGGGGCAATCGAACGTTTATCAATTCCAAATCGGGTTCAGAACCCGGCATCGCCAGCACCTCGCTCTCGCTATTAACAGATTAGCCTTCCGAGCCCATCTCGGACTCATGCCAGGAACTGAGCATCCATTTCGAGAAGGCATTGACGATCAAGAAGAAGACGATGCCCACTAACGAGGCCGATATGCCGCATGCGAACAAGTAAGCAGTCTGCAGGCGTGACGCGGCCACGGTAATGGCGTATCCAAGACCTCCATTGCCTCCCCCTATACCGGCGATGTACTCCCCGACAATTGCGCCGACAACGGCGAGCGTGCAGGAAATTTTGAGTCCGGCCATGATGTACGGCAGTGCGGCCGGGAGACGGAGTCGGAACATCGTCTGCAAAGAGGACGAGTTATAAAGATAGAACAGGTTTTTCATGTTGTGATCGGTCGAATTGAGCCCGATAAGCGTGTTCGACAGCATCGGGAAGAAACCGATCAGGAAGGCGATGACGATGATCGCATTCATTCCGGCGCCGAACCAGATGACGATGATTGGAGCGATGGCGACGATGGGAATGGTCTGCAAAATGATGGCGTACGGATACACGCTGCGTTCAATCAGCTTCGAACTGGCGAGCACGATAGCGAATCCGACGCCAAGTATGACACTGAGCAGGAACCCGAGCACCGCCTCGCTGATCGTCGTATATACCGATACCCACAGATTAGAGGCATTCTCCGAAGCCGCCTGGATGATGTCGGAAGGCTTCGGCAGCAAATACGGTTTCACGTTCGCCAGCCGGCAGATCAGCTCCCACCCGCCAATGAACACGATGAAGGCGATAAGCGGTGGCACGACTCCTCTCGTCCACACAGGCGGCTTCACACTCGGCACGGCGGATGGCTTTTCCTCTATACGTCTCATCGGGACGGTCCCGGCTGTCGCTTCGTTCCCTGCCTTTTTCATCATTTGTCCCCCCTTGCCACTTCGGGAGCGGGAGCCTGCAGCTTGCCCGGATTGAGCAGCGAGCGCGGATCATTTGACCGCTTGGCCGCCAGCATTGCTTCGAGCTGGCCTCGTCCTCCCATCTCTAGCTTCCACGTATGCGGATCGTTAATGCTGACGCCAATCGACAGGAAGAAGTCGATGATCTCATACAGCCGCTCATGCGACTGATACCTGACAACCGGCAACCCCGCAGGAACGACAGTCCCCCCCGAACGGATGAACTCCAGATGCATCAGCACCTCGTCTCCGAACCTTGCTTTAATCTTGGCAATCTGACCCGGGAAATCGACTGGATGGAAGCCCGACTGCAAGTATGTGAGCGAAGGGTCCGTCTTTAGCGCCCACAGCGTCGTATGGTTCCAGGTGAAGTCGGACAGCCCTATCGTTCGGCGGTATTGATCCGGGGATATGACATATCCGATCCGGCCACCGGCTTCCGCAGCGTGAGCAGCGAGCGCTTCGCCGGTTCCCTCCTCCGTTTCCAGCAGACAGACGCTGTTCCCAGGCTCCAGATGCTTAAGAATTGGCTTGAAAAAGGAAGGGATCGGCCATTCGATCGGCGATACTAATCTTTTGCGGATCGAATCGTCGAGAGCAACGGCATGGGCGAACCGGTGGGCAGATTCAAAATCGTCGAATTGGGCGACGGTCTGACGCCACTCCGTCTTGGTCGTGACTGGTACGGTCAGCTCCGTCACAATACCGTTGGTTCCGTAGTTGTGAATATAGGCGAGCAGATCCGAGCCGCTGACAACCAGCCGTCTCGGCGTCTCTTCGAGCGTCAGGACCACGATCTCCAGCACGTTGCCGTCCCACAGATTCCCCCAAGTGATCGAACCGATACCGCCCGATCCTCCGCAGACGAAGCCGCCGACCGTTGCCTTCATAAATGTGCTCGGATAAATCCGCAGCTCCTGCCCCTGTTCGCGAAGCATTTTCTCCAGCGCCCCCAGGCGAACGCCTGCCTGCACGCGCACATGGCCTTCCGTCACCTCAAGCACCTGGTCGAGCTTGCTTAGGTCAAGCACGATGCCGCCTTCAAGCGGCACTGCCTGGCCATAATTGCCCGTACCCGCTCCACGCGTCGTAACTGGCACTTGGTGGCGGTATGCAAAGGCCAACACCTGAGCCACCTGTTCCTCCGATTCGGGTACGACGATGCCGTCGGCCCGCTTGTCACGCAGTAGCGGCTCCAGTACCGGAGAATACCAATAGTAGTCCTTTGACAGCTTCTCAAGCCGTTCGTCGCCAAGCAGCAATTTCTCTTCGCCGACCAGGTCGGTCATCTCCTTGATCCAGTCAACCGTCATCTGTCTACCTCCTCGATTTCTCAGTGCTTCAGCGCTTCGGATACCGTTCTGACAATCTGTCCGAATTCAGGTGAGGTGCGAAACGTCTCTTCTCGCGGAAAGGGAACCCTAACAGACTCGATTGCCGCCACCTTGCCCGGTCTCGGCGTCATAACGACGATCCGGGTGGACAGGAACACCGCTTCGAATACGTTATGGGTAATGAACAGCACCGTCATTTCCTTGTCCTTGCTCCATATATCAAGCAGCTCCCGCTGCAGTGTCTGTCTCGTAATCTCGTCCAGCGCTGCGAACGGTTCGTCCATCAGCAGCAGCTTCGGCTTGGATACGAGCGCCCTAGCGATCGAGGCCCTCATCTTCATCCCCCCCGACAACTGACGGGGCATCGACTTCGTATAATCCTTGAGCCCAACCAGCTCGAGCACTCTCTCAGCCTCCTGCCTGCGCTCCTTGCGGGAAGCACCACGAAGCGCCAGTGGCAGCCCGACATTATCGATAATCGACATCCATGGAAGCAGCGTATGCTCCTGGAAGACGAAGGCCGTATCGCTCTGCTTACGGGCCTGCTTCGGAGATGTACCCATGACATGAAGCGTGCCGTCCGTCGGACTGGATAAGCCTGTGATCATTTTGAAAATAGTCGATTTGCCGCAGCCGGAGGGGCCGACGAAGCAGAGGAATTCCCCTTCCGAAATCGATACGTTGACGTCCTGTACGGCAACCGTCCCATTTGGGTATACCTTGGACAAACGTTCCATCTTCACCCGTTCTTTTACGTCAGCAGACACTTCCACCGGGATCGCCTCACTTTCTTAATTTTTCAAGGAAGCCATATCGAAGTACGCAATCTCCAGGAGCGCTTTAGCCAACAAGACACCTGCCGCCTCCAGCATCGCCGCGCCTCTCTCCGGCGTAGCTTTGGTCGCATCGCCCGCGATGCCGCTTCGGGAAATGTCGCTCATTACCCAGGCGAATGACCGGGAACGGAAGGAGAAGGATGGGGACTGCGGGAAGTTCGGCAGCTCTCGTACGGCCAGCTCCGGATGCACCCAATCGGGACAGACGGCCATGACAAGCGATGTCTCCACATCGCCGGCATGTATGCCTCCCGCCTTCTCCTCTGCGTCCGTAAATGATTCGCTGTAACCAACTGATCCCGGATCAAGGCGGTAGACGGCCAATCCCGTTGCAATTCGCATCTCCCTCGCCGCCATGCCGAGCAGATCGGCATTTCCGCCATGGGTATTGACCAGGAGCAGCTTCTTGAAGCCGCTTCTGGCGAGCGAGGCGGCGATGTCCTGCAGGACCATAATGAGTGTCTGGGCAGACAGCGTAATCGTGCCTGGATGCTCCATATGCTCGGTGCTCTTTCCATAGGCAACCGAAGGCAAGAGCCAGATCGGCGCGCCATCGGGGAGATGTTTGAACGCTTCGGCCATCATCGCTTCACCAAGGAGCGTATCGGTATATACAGGCATATGAGCGCCATGCTGCTCAACGGCTCCGACCGGCAAGACGATCAGCACGTCATCTTTCGGTAATTCCGCTATCTCTTTCGTCGTCAGACGGGGAAGAAAATGCAGATTGTACGCTTTACCTTCATATCTAAAACTCATGCAGCTCAGCTCCCATCGTTTATGTAATATTATCTGACACGCACATTTCGTTTCGACCGCCAAAACCATCAAAATCACGATGTCAATACTTTTTGTCACGGTTTTTGCAATATTTCATTACTCAATCGTGTCAATAAACTGAACTTAAGCCTATTTATATCACATAAACGAAAGCTTGTATAGATCAAATTCACATAATTCGAACAAAAATTAACATAAAATATAACAAGATGCTGACAAGCAGATCTCTTCAGAGCTATAATGAAAAAAATGCCTTATTTTCAGGCGCATCTATAAAGGGAGGATTCACCTTATGCTCATGGGAACGCGCCGCCATGAAATCATGAAAATACTGGACGAACGGCCCCAGGTTACGATCATTGAGCTTGCGGAGAAGTTCAACGTCTCCCAAATGACCATTCGCCGCGACCTCGACCTGCTCCAATCGGAAGGCAAAATCAAGCGTTCTCATGGCGGGGCGGTCAAGGTTCAACGGTTCATGGGCTCCAACTACACTCAGCGCGCAAGCGAGCACCAGGCAGAGAAGCATTCAATCGCTAAGGAAGCAATCAAGCACATACGAGACGGAATGAGCATCATCCTGGATGCGGGGACGACGGTTGCCGCTATGGTGGAGGAACTAGAGTCCTTTCGAGGGCTAAAAATCATTACGCGGGATTTGCATACCGCCCTGCTGCTCTCGAATGAGGAGCGCTTCGGCAGTTTCGATGTCTACTGTACGGGCGGACGGCTCAGCAAATGGGCCGGAAGCCTGGACGGCTTTTACACGGAGAAAATGCTCGGCTCGCTGACGGTAGATGTCGCGTTCCTGACATGCGAAGCCGTCTCGCACGCCAAAGGCGCAATGGCCTGGTCGCCCGTCCTTGTCGGTGCCCGCCAGTCTGCGATGAACGCCGCCGGGAAAAGCATACTGCTGGCCGACTCTACGAAGTTCAGCTACAATTCGCTCGCCATCATCGCCAGCCTCGACAAATTCGACGAAATCGTGACCGATAGCCGTCTCGACGAGGATGAGGCTGCCGTCTACCGTGACGCCGGTTATCCACTCACCGTCGTATCCGGCAACGCCTGATAGGCACCATCGTTACCGTATGAGCCGCCGCCGTTTAGGGGGCGGCTTTCATGCGTCTAATGATTGACATACGATGCAGCTAGCAATCGACTGTCAGGGAACATTGGGCGTCTTCGCGCTATCTTCTTGCTATTTTTGATTATCTCCCCCGAGGCAAAATCCCCCCGCCTCCGGCATATACATCTGGTAAGCCGCTTAAGACACAGCCGGAAAGGAGATGGGCTCATTCATGCCCAGCGATGAAATACAGGCGCTCGAACGGGCGATAGCCGAGATCACCGAGATTGCCAAAGGATTCGGCCTCGATTTCTACCCTATGCGCTACGAAATTTGCCCCGCCGACATTATCTACACCTTCGGCGCGTACGGCATGCCGACGCGCTTCGGCCATTGGAGCTTCGGGAAGACTTTTCATAAAATGAAATCCCAGTATGATTTCGGGCTCAGTAAAATCTATGAGCTGGTGATTAACTCCAATCCGTGCTACGCCTTTCTGCTCGATGGAAATTCGCTCGTCCAGAACAAACTGATCGTCGCCCACGTGCTCGCTCACTGCGATTTCTTCAAGAACAATGCCCGCTTCTCCCAGACGAACCGCGATATGGTCGAGAGCATGTCGGCCACGGCCGACCGGATCGCCGAGTATTCCGTCAGGTACGGCATGGATACGGTGGAGAGCTTCATCGATGCCGTGCTGTCCATCCAGGAGCATATCGACCCCAGCCTGATCCAGCAAGCCCGGCCTGTCAAGAGCTACTATGAACGGGAGCGTCAGAACGAGCAGAGCGGGAAGAAGCGCATTGAACCTAAGCCCGGTCCTTTCGACGATCTCTGGGGGATCGGCCAGGACGATCCGGCCGCCAAGCCGAAGCCGGCGACGCAGCCGGGTGGATACAAAGCTTTTCCGCCTGAGCCGGAGAAGGATGTCGTCTGGTTCATCCAGCAGTATTCCAACTGCCTCGAAGACTGGCAGCGCGACATCATGACGATGCTGCGGGACGAAATGCTCTATTTCTGGCCGCAGATGGAGACGAAGATCATGAATGAAGGCTGGGCTTCGTACTGGCATCAGCGCATTATGCGCGAGCTGGACCTTACTCCCGAGGAGACGATCGAGTTCGCGAAGCTGAACTCTTCTGTCGTGCAGCCTTCCCGCCAGAGCCTGAACCCTTATTACCTCGGCCTCAAGATTCTGGAGGATATCGAGCGCCGCTGGGACCGGGAGAAGCTGTTCGAGGTCCGGGAGCTGGATTCGGATATTTCATTCATTCGCAGCTATATGACCAAGGAGCTTGTTGAGGATCTCGACCTCTACGTCTTCGAGAAGAAAGGTCCGGAATGGAAGATCACCGACAAAGCCTGGGAGAATGTCCGGGACCAGCTGGTCCAGGCCCGCATCAACGGCGGTTCCCCATACCTAGTCGTTAAGGATGGCGACTTCGAGCGTAATGGAGAACTCTACATCGCACACGGTTATGAAGGGATCGAGCTGGATCTGAAGTATCTGGAGCGCACGCTCCCGCATATCTTCACGCTGTGGGGCAAGACCGTTCATCTGGAGACGGTGGTGGAAGACAAGAAGGCGCTGTTCTCCTATGACGGTAAAAAGGTGCTCAGGAAGTTTCTGTGACGCCAAAAAATCCTATGAGACCCCTGTCTCATAGGATTTTTCATACCCTTTTTATATCACAATGTATATTGTTATTCCTAATCTTAATGTCTAACGGACCCGGCACCATTACACCGTCAATTACCGAGAACGCATAGGATATTGTCGAAAAAAAGACCCAAGGGCCTTGAACTACACCCTTGGGTCTGTAACTCTTTATGATGCTGTATTTAATCCGTCCGCCATCTTCTAGCAGCTACTTATTCTCCGCATCAAGATCGACAATCGTGCTCACCCGTTCCGCCGAACCAGCACCGGTCGAGGAAGACGGTGCAGGCGATGCAGTTGGTGATGAAGCTGGCGTCGCTGCCGGCGATCCAGAGCCTGTGCTTCCCGGCAGGGCAGAGGCAGCACCCGTCCCTGCCGAAGCTCCCGCTTCCGTCGCCTGGGAGGGATTCAATGTAGCCGGTAGCCCAAACGCGCTCGGCGTCGGGCTTGATTCCGGCAGTGTTTTGGAGAACGAGATCGTGATGCTGTTGAACTTGACCGACTTGCCGAAGGACGAGACGGCTTTGGAACGGAAATCCGTCTTCAGGTTGAAGGCGTAGCCGTAGCTCACTTTTTCATTGTAGAACCGGAAGGTCATCGTGCCGCTGCTGCTTGCCTTGTCGATGATGCGGGAGCTGCTGTGGCCGCTGTAATCCGCGAACCGCAGAATCATCCAGTCGTCCGCCGACATGGAGGATGCGTCATAATCGACCGTGATATCGACGTAGGACTCAGCCGGCACCGTCACGAACTGGCCGTCCGTTACAACCGTCTCGCTGTTCAGCTTCAGCGGAATGTCTTTATCCTTCGTGACCACAATCCGCTGGTCGTTGGCCGATGATTTGTCCACATAGTTCTTGTAGGTCAGAATCTTCTTCTTGAGCTCGTCGTCATTCAGCGAAGTCCGGTCGTAATCCGTACTGAACAGCTCACCGTTGCTTGAGGTCAGGCTGTACAGCTGCCCGCTGTTGTCCACCTGATAGACGGTCCCTTTCTTCGTCGAATAGAACACATCCCCGTTATAATGAGAGGCGAACAGAATCGGCGAATCCTCGGTATACTTGCGGAATACACTCCGGCCAACCGTATAGGCATCCAGGTCCGGGTCGGCGTAATCCAGCAGCGACAGCAGAACATCCTTTTGTCCATACACGCCGTCATTGATAATCTGGCCGTCGATGTCCGGCGAATACGCCGCAAAGATGCCCCAGTTCGAGCCGTACGTCTGATTATTCACGCCATGCGATTCATCCGACACGAACAGCACGAGCGTATCCTTGGCGAAGCTTGAATGGTCGATATAGTCAATGAAATCGGACAGCGCCTCGTCCAAGTACGCAACGGCTGCCGCCTTGCGGCTCGGGTACTTCTCCGCATAAGCGTCCGTAACGGCGTAAGGATGATGTGTGCCGACCGTCAGCATTGTGGCGAACCACGGCTCGCCCTTGCTGTTCAGCTCATTAATGAATTGCCGCGACTGCTCGAAAAAGCTCTTGTCGTCCGGCCCCCAGCCGAAAGGAATATAAGGGTTCTTGAAGCTCTCTCCCCCGATAATCGTGTCAAAGCCCGCCGCCGTCATAAAGTCGCCCTTGGACATGTACTCCAGTGGAGCCGCCTGAATGAAAGCCGTATTGTAGCCTCTATTCTTCAGCAGCTTTGGCAGCAGTTCCTCCCGGTAATTCGAATCCTTTTGCAAATATTCATATGCTTTCGGTGTCGAGGCGTCCATCTTGTCATAGTCCCCGCTGATGAGCGAGTACATACCCCGGATCGTCTGGTTGTTGTGCGTAATGTAATTCGGCAGGATCAGACTGTGATCCTTGATCTTGTCCAGGCTGGTCATCTTAATGTCATTCGGCAGCTCCAGATAGTCCTGGTTGGCGGGGGAGTAGGCTCCGGGTATGCCTTCCATGACGACCATCAAAATATTCTTTTTGCCGGTATGGTTATTCAG
This sequence comes from Paenibacillus stellifer, assembly GCF_000758685.1. Taxonomy (NCBI): domain Bacteria; kingdom Bacillati; phylum Bacillota; class Bacilli; order Caryophanales; family Paenibacillaceae; genus Paenibacillus; species Paenibacillus stellifer. Next base: position 1,983,321 of record NZ_CP009286.1, on the reverse strand, counting down.
CAGGTATTCGCCGTCCTTGAGCTGCTGAGTTGTATTGATCTTCTCTTCAATGTCGGGCGGGTAATCCGTCAGATCATCGGCGTTGAACGTCAGCAGCGCGACCGAATTGCTGATGGAGGCCGACACGAAGGTGCCGCTCTTCCAGTCCCCGGTGGAGTTGATCGCAATAATGAGATAGACGATCAGCAGACCGGCTGCCGCGATCAGGCCGTATCTTCGCTTGGGAAGCGGAAATATCCGGATTTTGCGGAGAAAAAAGACCGACCCCAGCAGCGAAGCCGCAATCACCAGCGAATATACCGGAAAGCTGATATGGAACAGCGTGCCGGTCAGAAACTCCGAATCCGACGCCATCGTAATGTCCTTCAGATTCACCACATGGTCCAGCGCATAAATATACTCGACATTGGCCAGGTGGAACACGGCCAGCACGGCCGCCAACACAAACGCCGCGATCATACTCGCTTTCGAGAGAGCATACAGCAGGAGAATAATGACAATGCCGATGCCGATATCGCGCAGCGTCGGTCCGGCCAGCGCCGAGAACGAAGTCTCCAGGTCCTTTTGCCCGTACAGGAGAATGCGTCCGTATGCCAAACCGAAGATAAATATCAAAGAAGGCAGAGTATAAAGCAGCTTTTTCATAATCTCGCTCCCGTCAATCGAACATATCTTCCATTATATAATGAAATGAGATCGAGTAGTATGTAAAAAACCACCTTTCCTGCGTTCTTATGGGAGCGATTTCTTGACACCGGTTTTACAAATTACCAATCCCCCCCTCTTAACTGCCCCTTCACCTCTCGTTCTCTCTTCCTCGCTAGCACTCGTTCTTTCTCCACCGCTCTCCTCCGCTCCTCGTCTGTCCAGTCCCGAAATCTGAGCATGTCAAAAGGCCGCTGCTGCGCAGCGGCCCCGCATCCACCCTACCCTCTGCCTGGCCGGATGGATGTGCTCTCTATTTAGCGGTTCATAAGCCCGGCCCTTTCTGCGAATTCCTGCCTGCCCATTGAGCCCCGGCCTTCTTTATCCCGAATCTCTTCCCGCCGATGCGGGTAGCGCCCCGCCCTCTTCCTAGCGGTTAAGCAGGCTGCCGACATACCGGAGCAGCTCGTTGGCGCAAATCGGGCAGTAATTATGATCCTCGATCAGCCGGCGGGATACTTCGTTAATCCGCTTCAGCTGGCTCTCATCTGGCGTCTTGGACGAGGTGGTAATCTTGACGATATCCTTGAGATCGGCGAACAGCTTCTTCTCGATCGCTTCCCGAAGCCGCTCGTGATTGCTGTATTCGAACTTCTTGCCCTTGCGGGAATAGGCGGAAATCCGGATCAGAATTTCTTCGCGGAACGCCTTCTTCGCATTTTCCGAAATGCCGATCTGCTCCTCAATGGAACGCATCAGGCGCTCATCCGGCTCCATCTCCTCGTCGGTGAGCGGATCGCGGATCTTCGTCCAGTTGCAAAATGCTTCAATGTTGTCGAGATAGTTCTCGAACAGCGTCTTCGCGGATTCCTCGAACGAATAGACAAAAGCCTTCTGCACTTCGTTCTTCGCCAGCGTGTCGTATTCCTTCCGGGCGATGGAGATGAAGTTGAGATAACGCTCCCGCTCCTCCTTCGTGATCGAAGGATGCTGGTCAAGTCCATCCTTGATTGCCCGCAGTACGTCGAGCGCATTCATGCACTCCAGATCGCCCTTGATAAGGGCGCTGGAAATGCGGTTGATGACATAGCGCGGGTCGATGCCGGACATGCCTTCGTCCAGGTATTCGTTCTGCATTTCCTTGAGGTCCGCTTCCTTGTAGCCCTCCACCTCTTCGCCGTCATACATGCGCAGCTTCTTGATGAGGTCCATGCCCTGCTTCTTGCTCTCCCGGAGTCTCGTCAGGACGGAGAAGATCGCAGCGGCACGCAGCGCGTGGGGCGCGATGTGAACATGCTTCATATCGCTCTGCGCGATCAGCTTGGCGTAGATTTTCTCCTCCTCGGACACCTTCAGATTGTAGGGAACCGGCATGACGATCATCCGGGACTGGAGCGCCTCGTTCTTTTTATTAGAAATGAAGGCCTTGTACTCCGTTTCATTCGTGTGGGCGACAATCAGCTCGTCGGCGCTGATGAGCGCGAACCGGCCGGCCTTGAAGTTCCCCTCCTGCGTCAGTGACAGCAGATTCCACAGAAACTTCTCGTCGCATTTCAGCATTTCCTGGAATTCCATGAGCCCCCGGTTGGCCTTGTTCAGCTCGCCATCAAACCGGTATGCCCGCGGATCGGATTCCGATCCGTATTCGGTTATCGTCGAGAAATCGATGCTGCCGGTCAAGTCCGCAATATCCTGGGATTTCGGATCGGACGGGCTGAAGGTGCCGATGCCGATGCGCTCTTCCTCCGACAGCAGCACCCGGACGACCCGGACCTTCTCGATATCGCCGGCGTAATCATTCTTCAGCCGCATCTGGCAGGACGGGCACAGATTGCCCTCGATCCGCACGCCAAGCTCCCGTTCGATCTCCGGACGGAGCTCATTAGGGATTAGATGCAGCGGCTCCTCGTGCATGGGGCAGCCTTCGATGGCATATACCGCTCCCTGCATCGTTCGCGAATACTGCTCCAGCCCCCGCTTCAGCATCGTAACCAGCGTCGATTTGCCGCCGCTGACCGGCCCCATCAGCAGCAAAATCCGTTTGCGTACATCAAGCCGCCGGGCAGCCGAGTGGAAATACTCCTCCACCAGCTTCTCAACGGCCCGGTCAAGACCGAATATTTCCTGTTCAAAAAATTTGTACCGCTTGCGGCCGCCGTTGTCCTCCACCCCATGCGATTTGATCATGTCATACACTCTGGCGTGAGCCGTTTTGGCGGGAGTGGGGTCTTTTCTCAACAGTTCGATATATTCCTTGAAGGTTCCGCTCCATGCCAAACGTTCATTCTCTGCCCGATACGATGCTATACGTTCAAAAATGTCCATTGCTCGCTGCCTCCTCACCTTGCGCTCTTGTACCCGCGTGATGACCGCCGGACCCGGTGGGGCCCGGACTTTCCGCTATAACCGACTTCCTCCGCCGTCCCTTCCGAGACCCGCCCGCCGTTGGCAGCTGCAGCCATTCGAAAAGTATAATACATAGGTATGCGGATCACCCGGAATATTGACCTCATTTTTGATGTGATATAATAGAGATTCGGCGAAAGTCCGTTCATAAGGAGACAGGCTATGGCGATCAAAAGCGAAACCGAATTGTATGCGCCTTTAAAAAAATACTTCGAAGGACAAGGCTATCAGGTGAAGGGCGAGGTCCGTTCCTGCGACCTCGTCGGAGTCCGGGAGACCGGAGAGCCGCCGCTAATCGTGGAGATGAAGAAATCCTTCAACCTCCCCCTCCTGCTGCAGGGCGTGGAGCGGCTGAAGCTAAGCCCGGTCGTATATTTGGCGGTGGAACGCTGCCGGGAGAAGAAAGGCTCCGCCAGCCAGCGCTGGGGCGAGCTCACGGATCTGTGCCGGCGCCTCGGGCTAGGGCTGGTCACCGTCGTCTTCTACAAGACGAAGGCCCCGCTCGTCGAGGTGCTTGCGGAGCCCGAGGAGCCGGCGAGCCCCGCAAGGCGGCGCAGCGGACGGCGGCAGGAGCGGCTGCTGTACGAGTTCCGCGAGCGCAGCGGCGACTACAACACCGGGGGCAGCACCCGGGTGAAGCTCGTCACCGCCTACCGCGAGAAGGCGCTGCGCGTCGCGGCAGCGCTTGAGGCGGCCGAGCGGGAGGCCGCCCTGACGGCAGCCGCAGCCGGCGAAGCGGCTGCGGCAGAGCAAGGCGGAGGCCGGAACCCGGCCTCCGCTACGAGGCGGGCGCGCGCAGCCGCGCCCGCAGCAGTCCCTGCCGGCACCCCGGGAACCGGTGCCGGGAGGGCCGGGGCCATGGCGAAGCCGGCCCCGGAGGGCGTGACGCCGGCGGAGCTGCGCCGGCGGAGCGGTGTGCCTGCAGCGGCCGCCATCCTGCAGGCCAACTACTACGGCTGGTTCAGCCGTGTGGCCCGCGGCCGCTATTGCCTCACAGCGGCGGGCAGGGCCGCGCTGCTCGAATACGCCGCTGTATCCGTCTCGCAGTCCCTGGCAGACCGGGAGCGCGGCGGGGAAGGCTAATGCCGGATGGGGCATAGCCATCGAACTGAACTCCGGCTCCGCTATTGACTTCGAAATCATCAGGATCATCGGTGATCATGCCTTTTTCGCATGAATCACATCATCGCAACTCACCAGCGCTTATTGCTGTCCTCTAGACCAAAGGCCTCGTTCTCCGAAATGATTTCAGAGAACGAGGCCTTTGGTTAAAGTGCCGGTTCAGACAGACTTTGGATGATGATAACGTTCATACCGGATGTTCAGGAGCGGGCGGTAAATTCCTTGATCGCTTCCCCCATCAAATTCATGCCGAGCAGCAACTCGTCGCGTCCGGGATGGCTGAAGTTCAGCCTGACATACCCGCTGCCGCTTCCGTCAGGCGTGCACAGTGTACCCGGCAGAAAAGCGACGCCCTTTCGCAGAGAGTTCTTAAGCAGAATCAAGCTGTCCAGTCCGTCCGGCAGCGAGACCCAGAGGAACATGCCGCCGGATGGAGCGTCGTAGCTGCAGCCGTTCCAGGCCGCACGCTTCAACAGCTCGACCATCAGCTTTAATCTGGTGTCATATTCGCGGTTCAGCAGCTTGATATGCTCGCGCAGACTGAACGATGTCGCATGGAGCAGATGATAGAGGAGGCGCTGATTCAAGGAGCTTGACTGCCAATCCGCCATTCCTTTTGCGGCCGCCATCACCATGATCAGTTCCCGGTTCCCCGCCGCCCAGCCGGTTCGCAGAGCCGGGGCAACCGTCTTGCTGAAGGAGCCGATATAGAGCACATGTCCGTCATCTCCGGCATCTTCCAACGCGTACAGAGAAGGATAACGCTCGCTCTTGCCATTGCTCCGCCGAAAGGACAAATCTCCGTAGGAGTCATCCTCCACGATCAGAACCTGATGTGCCGTGCACAGCTCAAGCACCGCTCTTCTGCGTTCCACACTCCATAGGATGCCGCTCGGATTGGAGAAGCTTGGAGCGGCGAACAGCGCTTTGGGCCGATGACTCTCCAATTGAAGGCGTAGGTCCTCGGGAAGCAGACCGTCGCGGTCGCTCTTAACCGGCACGATCTCCGCCCCCTGCATTCGCAGCGCCTGCAGTATGCCGGGCGAAGTCGGATTCTCCACCAGGACCCGGTCTCCGGGGTCGATGTACACCCGAGCCAGAAGGTCCACCGCCTGCTGGCTTCCTGTCGTCAGCAGCACACCGTCCACAGGGACATGCACCCCCTGCTTCTTCAGCCATTCTCCGGCCAGCCAATCCCTGAGCGGTCCGTACCCCTCCGGATCACCGTATTGCAGCGCCTGGGCATCCTCCGAGATAACCGTGGACGCCGCCTCGGCCAGAAGCGACAGCGGGAACAGCTCCTCCGCCGGCAGCTCTTCGGCCAGTGAAATCAAGGAACCTCTACGCGTCTGGGTGCGGATACTGAGAAGCGGAGACGACATAAGCGTATGCGCCCTGGCCGAAAAGTCGAATTTCATGCGGCGTTCCCCCCTCGTTCTTTCGGAATGCAGATCCGGAAACAAGCCGCCGCAGGGCTGCCTTGCCGGATACTATGCGTATACGGGTCTGCCCCGGTGTGTATACAGCGCATATTTCTCAATGGCCTGCGCCCGGGTTGAAACTTCGAGTTTAACATAAATCTTGCGAAGGTAATTGTCAATGGAACGGCGGCTGACTTCGAGCTCTGAAGCAATTTTGTCATAGGTCACGCCTTGAACGATCCGGTCCATGATAAATCGCTCTGTAGATGTCAACTTAAAGAGCGCGTCCTGATCCTCAGGCGTCTGAATGGGCCATAATTCGGCCTCAAGCCAGTCGAACGGCATCGAGAGAAATCCCTCCCGAAGTCCTGCGATCAGTTGCAGCAGTTGGCTCGGGGATGCCTCCTTGGAGATCATGCCGCTGGCCCCCATTTTAAGAAGCGGCTGCAAAAGTTCCTTTCCTTTCGTCTCCGTCATCACGACAAAATGCGCGGAAGGCGTTTCCTGCTTCAGCCCCGGCAAAATCGCATTGATCAGGTCTCCCGACACGGAATAGTCGAGCAGAACCAGCTCCGGCCGATTTTCCCGGATAATCTCCCCTCCCTGCTCCCAGTCGGCACATGTCGCAATTACATTCAAATCTCCGGTTTCCTCCAATATGAGCTTTGTTCCCAGCATGCTTGTGGGATGACAGCCCATGATCACTACCTGCCATACCTTACCCATTTCAATCCAATCCTCCTGCTACTATGTAATGAATTCCGGGCTCTCAGCCTTATCGGGAGCACTTCGCGGTTATGGCCGCTTCCCGTTCTCCAAGCTTACGGGCAAATCCGACTATTTACCTAAATGGCATGATAATATGCACATTGGAATCTAGTGAAATTGTAACGCAATTTTTTCAAAAGATGCAATTATTTTTTTCCTGATTCTTCCTCTATCTTTTGCGAATTGGATGCAATTCTGGTAGAATAGGGACTCATATTAAAGCTTAGAGGTGATTCAAACATGCAGCCGTCCGTGAAATCGCAGGACACGTATCCTTCACGTGCCGCGACGCGAAACGGATCCCCCGTCAAATGGTTTTTGTTGTTCTGGCTAATTGTCATTGTGGCCGGCGGTTATGGGGCTTACAGCTATTCGAATCATTTGAAAGACCAAATGGTCGCCCAGCTGACGGCACAGAGCCAGCAGCAGATGGCCGCCCTAAGGTCCGATTACGAGCAAAAGCTCTCTGCGCTGTCCAAGGAAGTTACCGAGCTGCAGGGCCAGGTACAGTCCTTCAATGAGCTGCTGACCTTCACTAAAGACAATGCAAATAATAAGACAGACAACAGCAACAAGCTGTACACCCAGCTTAACGAGGTCCGCAAGCAGCTTGACGTTCTTCAGAAAGAGATGGATCTGCTGAAATGACACCGGTCAAAAGAGTAAATCGTTTCTTCATGCTGGCAACGGCCCCGTTTATCGGGCTCTTGCTGTGCCTCGTTTTGTACCGTCCCTCCCTTACGCTGGATCTGGAGACGCAGAAATTTTTGCCCGTTCCAGGGCCACTTCAGACGACTGACGCGATTGGGCGCGATCTTGGGCTGGCGAAGACGTCCGCCTCTTCCACAACCCATGCGATCAGTACGACTGCCAAGCTGTACAGACAGACGACAGCAACGATGGGCACTCTGGTCGATCAGGCCAGAACACAGGCGGCGCGTCCGGAGCAAATTTATAACCGCCGTATCTCATCAAGGCTGGGATTTCCTTACGATGTGATCGACAGCAGCCGGATTACGATCGAGTTGTATCGGCTTAATCCTGGTGACTATACAGGCTATGCGATGAAAGTGAAGCTGAAGGACCAGACGGCGATGACGATGAGTCTCCCGCAGAAAGGCCTCGGGAGCTCGGAGACAACGCTTCAGGCGGTAAGCCGATACGGAGCGGTAGCCGGCATTAATGCCGGCGGATTCGCGGACCAGGATGGCAAACGTTATCCGCTTAGCACGACAATTGTGGATGGCAAATATTTAACAGGCTTTGAACCCAGCTATAAGGATTTGAGCTTTGTCGGCATGAACAAGGAGGGCAAGCTGATCGGCGGCAAATTCAACAGCCGTCAGCAGCTTGATGCGCTGGAGCCGCGCTTTGGCGCTTCCTTCGTGCCTGTTCTTCTCCAAGACGGCTACAAGACGGAGATTCCCGCCAAATGGCAGACCGCGCCTAGACGCGCCCCGCGTACCGCCATCGGCAGCTACAAGGACAACCAGCTGCTGATCGTTGTAGCCGAGGGGTACAATGAGAACGGCAGCTCGGGGGCAACCCTCGAGGAAATTCAGGACAAGCTGTTCAAGATGGGTGTCATCGACGCGTATAACCTGGATGGAGGCGGCTCAACCTCGCTCATTTTTAAAGGCAGGGTTGTGAACAAACCTTCCGACGGTGGCCTGAGGCCGGTACCGACCAGCTTCTTGTTTTTTAAGTAGATTATTAGGGCTCAATTGCCCTGCTTCCTTCCGAACCACGGGGGAAGCCTTTTTTATGTACGCATATGCTTAAGACGAAACGCCTCGGCTCTCCCTCTATAAGGGCAGCAAAAAAGCGCCGCAAGCGGCGCTTGTTGTGATACCGTTCCGTAGCCGTTGCCGGCCTCTTGTTGGTCTGACTTGATGCTTACGGAGTCCTTATGATTTACGCGTGTCTTTGCAGCTGAGTCATTTCATTCAGACACTGGCTGCAAATATAACGCTCCTTGTACTCGCTTACTTCTTCCATCGATCCGCAGAACACGCACTTCGGCCGATAACGCTCCAGAATAATATGGTCCCCCTGGACCAGAATCTCTACTGGATCTCCCTCATTCATTTGGTACCTTTTGCGAAGGGATTTAGGCAGAACAATTCTACCGAGTTGATCCACTTTACGCACTACGCCAGCGGGCTTCATCTAACCTACACCTCTCCTATTCAACTGTTAAATATGGAATATCGAAATTTTTCCAATATGTTGAATATTCGATGCTCATATGTCGAATCCTGCTGATAAACATAAAAAATTTTTACAAAGCATGTTTTCAGCCCTCATTCCTGGGCTAGTGAGTATCAATATGAAAAATTCCGATTTCGTTGTAATGCGCCAACTTATAATTGATCATACCAAGACTGCGGTTAAGAGTATTCATTTTCTGCTCAATATTCTCCTTATGCTGTTCAAGCAATTCCCTCCGCTGCTCACATGTAGATGAACCGTTTAGGCATAACATCATGAATTCCTTGACTTCCTCAATCGGCATTCCACTGTTCTTAAGACAACAGACCAATTCCAGCCAGCATATATCCATTTCTGAAAATTTGCGGGTACCGTATTCGGTTCTTTTAATTAAGGCATCAGCCCCTCTTTGTCGTAATAGCGCAGCGTTGAAATAGGCAATTGCAGACGTTCTGAGACTTGCTTGATTGAATATTCCACAAAAAACTCCTTCCCGAAAAAAACAACTCCGACCCTTGACCTAAAGTTAAGTTTATCCCCTATTCTGATATTGATCAACAATATGAGAAGGAGTGGAGCAAATGAAATACAGAAGACTTGGCAAAAGCGGGCTGAAGGTGAGTGAGATCGGCCTAGGCAGCTAGCTGACCTATGGATCGGCTACAGCTGAGGAAACGGCGGTGGCTTGCATCCATAAAGCATATGAACTTGGTATCAATTTCTTTGATACGTCTAACTCCTACAACGGAGCGGAGAAAGTGGTGGGCAGCGCATTACATGCGTATCCCCGCAGCAGCTATGTGCTGGCAACGAAGGTCTTCTTCCCTCAAGGCCAAGGACCAAATGAGCGCGGCTTGTCCCGTAAACACATAATAGAGCAATGTGACGCCAGCCTGAAGCGTTTGGGGACGGATTACATCGACTTATATCAATGCCATCGTTTTGATCATGAAACACCGGTCGAAGAGACGCTTCGCGCACTTGATGATCTTACAGCCCAAGGCAAAATCCTGTACGCAGGAGTCAGCGAGTGGAATGCAAATCAAATTGCGGATGCGGCTTCAATCGGTAAAAGTCTGAATCTGCGGCCGCTGATTTCCAATCAACCGATATACAATATGTTCGAACGCTACATTGAAAAAGAAAACGTAATCAGCCAGTGCGAATCCGATGGGCTTGTGGTCTTCTCACCGCTTGCGCAAGGTGTGCTCACCGGCAAGTACAAGCCGGGCATGGCAATTCCTCAGGACAGCAGAGCGGCAAATGACAATACGAATGGCGTTATTAACAGTTATTTACGGGAGGATGTGCTTGCTTGCACCGTTAAACTGGAAGAGCTGGCATCGAAGCTTGGGATTTCCTTATCTCAATTCGCCTTGGCATGGGTGCTGCGCCAGCCGAATGTAAGCTCGGCCATTATTGGCTCCAGCCGGCCTTCCCAAATTGAAGAGAACATTAAAGCGATCGAAACCGAGTTAACTGACGAAGTTTTAGCACGAACCGAAGACATCTTGTCTGTCGTCAGCAGCTTCGCACCGATGAGATAAGTTAATCCATGCTAGATCTGTTGGAGGATGATGTGGCGACCACTTGATTTTTGTCCCTAGCGAAAAATACAGCAAAAAGACCGACTGCCAACGCAATCGGTCTTCAGCTATTGCTCTTAGTTCAAACCCGGAAAACCGAGTTGACGAAGCGCTTCATAGACGATAATGGCCGCCGAATTGGAAAGATTCAGTGACCGGACATCACCTGTCATTGGCATCCGCATCGTCGTCTCCCAACCCGCCTTTAGAATGCTGTCCGGGAGTCCTTTCGTTTCTTTGCCGAAGACAAAAAAGTCGCCGTCCCGGAATTCATAGTCCGTATACCGTTTGTCCGCTTTGGTTGTCGCATAGAAGAATCGACCCTCCGGATACATTTCCTGCACCTCGGCAAAAGAGTCATGATATTCAATGTGAACGGCATGCCAGTAATCGAGCCCTGCCCGCTTCAAGGTCGCATCGTCCGTCCGAAAGCCTAGCGGACGCACCAGATGCAGATGAATGCCGGTCGCCGCACAGGTGCGGGAAATGTTGCCCGTATTGGCCGGAATCTCGGGTTCTACGAGTACAATGTGAAGTGCCATACCCTATTCTCCTCCAAACTCATGCTGATTCACAGCGAATTATCGTGATCGCCCTATCAGGGTCCAATTGCTCAAGAAGACCTTCCACCGGAGGCGGAAGGTCTTATAAAAGTATAGCAGCTATTGCTCAAAGCTAACATCGGCCATGCTTCTTAACAAGCGCTGAGGCTTCTACAGTACGCTTTCAGGCTGTTAGGTTAGGCTGTTAGCTTTGAAATAGAATTCGTATTGATTAGCCTTGCGTCTTCTGGAAATGGCTCATGAACTCTGTCAGTGCCTTGATGCTTTCGTAAGGAACGGCGTTGTAGATGGAAGCGCGAAGTCCTCCAACGCTGCGGTGTCCCTTGAGACCCACGAAGCCTTCCTGCTCCGAAGCCTTGACGAATTTCTTCTCCAGCTCTTCGGATTCCATCCGGAACGTAACGTTCATGATGGAACGGCTGCTCTGCTCCGCTACACCGCGGTAGAATCCTCCGCTGCCGTCGATGGCATTGTACAGAAGACCGGCTTTGTCGCGGTTCTTCGCTTCGATGCCTTGTAGGCCTCCCTGCTCTTCAATCCATTTCAGGACCTCGTTGACCATATAGATCGAATAGGATGGCGGAGTATTGTACAGAGAGTTGTTCTTGTAATGCGTGCTGTAACGCAGGATGGTCGGGATGTTGGAAGGAGATTCAGCGATCAGCTCTTCCTTCGCAATGACAACGGTAACGCCCGACGGCCCCAGGTTCTTCTGAGCGCCTGCATAGATCAATCCGAACTTGCTGACGTCGAAAGAACGGCTCAGAATATCGCTCGACATGTCGGCGATCAGCGGAAGGGATCCAGTGTCAGGGAACTCCTGGTACTGGGTGCCTTCAATCGTCTCGTTGGAAGTGACATGAAGGTATGCAGCATTATCGGCAGGCTTGATCGAAGCAAGATCTGGAATCGCCAGGAACTTCTTGTCCTCGGAAGTAGCCGCAACATGTGCGCCGCCAGCAATTTTAGCTTCCTTGAACGCTTTGTCGGCCCAGCTTCCTGTCAGCACATAGCTGCCGACCTTGCCTTCAGAGAGAAGGTTGAGCGGAACCATTGCGAACTGGGTCGTTGCGCCGCCCTGAATGAACAACACCTTATAGCCGGAAGGATTGCCCAACAGAGACAGCAGGCGTTCCTGTGCTTCGTTATGCACGGATTCATACACAGCTCCGCGATGCGACATCTCCATGATCGACATGCCCGTTTCCCGGAAATCAACAAATTCCGCCTGTGCACGCTCAAGAACTTCAAGAGGCAAGGCTGCAGGACCTGCGTTGAAATTGTATGCTCTCTTGCTCAAAATACTCCCACCCTTTCTCAACTTTCAATATCGTAATGATAGCAATAATCTGACATGGCAGCAAGTATAATTATTCACATGATTGTGTGAGTTATTCTGTGCCTATCAGCATCTTCCATTTGCCGCTTTAATGCGGCACATGAACAAAATCCTCTTCGATTTTACCACAAGTTCTGCGTTTAAAACATAGTGAAATGTTAATAAAATAGAAAAAAGAAGCCATGCCACCGATCGGTGAACATGGCTTCTTGCTGTTTATGCGCAAATCTTACAGGTCGAAATACAGGGAATATTCATGCGGATGAACACGAATAGCAACCGCTTGTGCTTCGCCGCGTTTCAGGTCAATGTAGTTGTCGATGAATTCTTTGGTGAAGACGCCGCCTTCAGTCAGGAATTCATAGTCAGCTTCCAGAGCGTCCAGAGCTTCGTTCAGGCTGCCTGGTACGCTGCGGATTTTCTCCTTCTCGGAATCCGGCAGCTCGTAGATGTTCTTGTCGAGCGGACCATAGCCCAGTTCTTGCGGATCGATCTTCTTCTTGATGCCGTCCAGACCAGCCAACAGCATTGCGGAGAAGGCCAGGTATGGGTTAGCTGTGGAGTCCGGAGTACGGAACTCGATACGGCAGCCCTTAGGCGTAACAGCTGCAACCGGAATACGAACAGCTGCGGAACGGTTGCCTTTGGAGAATACCAGGTTAACCGGTGCTTCATAGCCTGGAACCAGACGTTTGAAGGAGTTCGTGCTCGGGTTGGTCAGAGCGATCAGAGCCGGAGCATGGTACAGGATACCGCCGATGTAGTGCAGAGCGGTTTCGCTCAGGTTGGCATAAGCGCCTTTTTCATAGAACAGCGGAGTATCGCCGTTGAAGATCGATTGGTGAACGTGCATGCCGCTACCGTTGTCGCCGAAGAGCGGCTTCGGCATGAAGGTTGCAACCTTGCCATATTGGCGGGCAGTGTTCTGCACGATGTATTTGTAAGTCAGCAGGTTGTCAGCCGTCTTCTTGAGGGTATCAAAGCGGAAGTTGATTTCAGCTTGTCCGGCTGTTGCCACTTCGTGGTGGTGACGTTCGATCACGAGACCCGCTTCGGCAAGCAGACGACACATTTCACTGCGGATGTCCTGTTGAGTATCAACTGGAGCTACCGGTACATAACCGCCCTTGACGCGGACTTTATAGCTCAGGTTGCCGCCTTCGTCCTTGCGGTTGGTGTTCCATACTGCTTCTTCGGAGTCCACGAAGTAAGAGGAGCTGTTCATTCCGCTTTCGAAGCGAACGTCGTCGAAAATGAAGAACTCGGATTCAGGAGCGAAGAAAGCAGCCGTGCCTACACCGCTCTTCTGAAGGTATTCTTCGGCTTTAACTGCGATGCCGCGAGGGTCGCGCTCATAACGCTCGCCGTCAGGGGTGAAAATGTCGCACATAATGTTGAGCGTAGGGTGAGCAGTGAAAGGATCGACATATGTAGTGCTAGGATCCGGCATCATAACCATGTCAGATTCTTCAATACCGCGGAAGCCCGTAATCGAAGAGCCGTCAAATGCCACGCCGTTAACGAAAGTATCTTCGTCTACAGCATCAGCTGGCAAAGAGATATGATGGGCCCGTCCAGCCAAATCTACAAAACGGAAATCTACCCATTCGATGTTGTTTTCTTTGATCGTTTGCAACACTTTTTCAACCGACATGAAATTTTTCCTCCCCAAGTTCCGAACATTAAGCCGTACCCACTATGCAAATGTTCTCGGTTTTGATTTTAACTGTCGTCATTATAAAACTCAAACCTAACATCGTCAATCCTTATGTAAGGTATTTTTTAAGGTAATGTGAGATATTCTTACGCTTTGGTGAATTATTTCTCATCCCTTGATATGGCCTAAAAAAGCACGCCAAACAGCCTTTCCGCCGCCCTTTTTTTGCTCGGGGAAAAGCTGTTTGAACCGCTTATCTAAACCTCTTGCATTACCAGTAATTATACGACTGGAACAGCTACCTGGTTGGAGAATTTCTTGCCGACCAGCGGAGCCAGCTTCTCCAGATCGCGCAGCAGGTTATCGAACTGATCCGGGAACAGCGACTGTACGCCGTCGCCTGTCATGGAGTTGTCCGGATCGGTGTGCATCTCGATGATCAAGCCGTTCGCCCCAGCTGCCACCGATGCTTTGGACATCGGCTCAACCAGTTCGCGGCGGCCTGTGCCATGGCTCGGGTCAGAGATGACAGGCAGATGGCTGAGGTTCTGCAGAACCGGAACAGCGGACAGATCCAGCGTGTTGCGCGTGTAGGTCTCAAAGGTGCGGATACCGCGCTCGCAGAGCATTACATCGCGGTTGCCGCCGGCCAGAATGTATTCGGCCGCATTCAGGAATTCGTCGTAGGTGGCGCTGAAGCCGCGCTTCAGCAGCACCGGACGGCCGCAGGTGCCGAGCGCGCGCAGCAGGTCAAAGTTCTGCATGTTGCGCGTTCCGACCTGAAGGATGTCGGCGTATTCAGCGCAGACTTCGACATATTCCGGAGTCATGACTTCCGTGATGGTCAGCAGGCCGTGACGCTCGCCGGCTTCCTTCATCATCTTCAGACCTTCCACGCCTACGCCCTGGAAGCTGTAAGGTCCAGTACGCGGCTTGAAGGCTCCGCCGCGAAGCACCTGTGCTCCCGAGGCTTTGACCAGTCTTGCAATTTCGTTGATCTGCTCCGGTGTCTCAACGGCACATGGGCCGCCCATAATAACCAGATTCTCTCCGCCGATCTTCACACCCTTGATATCGATGATCGTATCCTCTGGATGGAAATCGCGGCTTGCCAGCTTGTAGGATTTCGAGATCTTAACTACATTCGCCACGCCCTTCATCTGACGCAGATGCTCGGCCAGCTTCGGATTAACGCTGCCGATCAGGCCGATTACCGTATGGTCCGCACCTTTCGACAGGTGAGCCTGAAGGCCCTCTTTCTCGATAACGGCGACGATTTCCTTGATTTGTTCCTCCGGTGTTTGATTGGATGTAATTACGATCATTTGATATTCCTTCCTTTCCGAACCTCACTCATTATATTAGTCAATCTTAATCGCTATTTCGCTACGACGCTTTTAAGCTTTTATGCTTTTAATCACTAAAGCAATATTATGATAATTTGCCCTGTTCGTCAACCCTTTCTCCAAAAATATTTGGAAGGTTGATAAATCCGTAATTCACCGATGCCTAAGTGCCTTGAGCGCACAGCTAATTTGACTCAAATATGCTAAAAAGTCCGCCCCGCTATCGGGGCGGACACATATCTTGAATCATAGACGCTCCAGCTTGGCCGCTTACACCTTCGTTTTGACCGGAGGCAGCAGCTTCGCCATATTGACCGTGCGTTTGATCTCCCAAGTAGCTGGATTCGCCGGGTCATATTGCTCCAGGTATGTGATAACCTCTTTCGTGATCGGCGTCGGCGTAGAGGCGCCGGATGTCACGGCCACCTTGCTGATGCCTTCCAGCCAATCCGGCTTAAGCTCCGAGACGTCAGCAATCCGATGGGCGGGAACACCCGCGATTTCCTCCGACACCTGAGCAAGCCGGTTGGAGTTGTTGCTGCGGGGATCGCCGACTACGATTACGAGATCAGCCTGTCCGGCCTGCTCTGCCACCGCTTCCTGAC
Source organism: Paenibacillus stellifer (assembly GCF_000758685.1). NCBI lineage: Bacteria > Bacillati > Bacillota > Bacilli > Caryophanales > Paenibacillaceae > Paenibacillus > Paenibacillus stellifer. Next base: position 1,967,652 of record NZ_CP009286.1, on the reverse strand, counting down.
GGACCTGCGTCGCCATGCAAATCTCGTTATGGACCTCGGCGCCGGGGAAGGTCTCCAGCAATTTTTTCATAATATGCTTAATATCCCACTGGCTCATCGTCGTCTGGTTGGTAATCACGATCCGGGAGCCTGCTGGTAAAGACAGAGAGGAAATCTCCTCTTTCTTCTCAATCAGATGCACATGCTCCGGCGCGATGCCGACCGCGCCTTCCGGCTCGGGATGGCCTTTTTTGCCAATATAGATAATCTCGCAGCCCTCCGCGACCTTTTCATGAATCAGGTCATGAGTCCTCGTAACGTCGGGACAGGTAGCATCTACAGTCGTCAGCCCTTTGTCCCTTGCCTTCTTGCGCACCTCCGGCGACACGCCGTGCGCCGTGAAGATCACCGTGCCTCTGTCAACCTGATCCAGAATATCGAGACGGTTGCTGCCGTCTAGTGTAATGATGCCCTCGTCCTCGAAGGAGTTGGTGACGTGGCTATTATGGACAATCATGCCGAGTATATAGATAGGCCGGGGGAGATCGAGATTTTTGGCCGCCTGCCGCGCCATCACCATCGCGTCGACAACGCCGTAACAATATCCCCGGGGAGAAATTTTAATGACTTCCACTTTATCACCTGCTTTCTGCCGTCTGTAAATGTGAAAGACGTAGTCCGCTCCATTATACCTTATCCGGGAGCCCTTATTCCAGCGGAGCAGCAAAGAGAACAGGCAGCCAGATGATGAAGGTCGTACCTTCACCCTGCCGGGTAACTACCTCGACCGAACCGCTGTGCTCATCAATAATCCATTTGGCAATGGACAGCCCAAGTCCTGTGCCTTCCGTGTTCCCGCGGGACTCATCCGCCCGGTAGAAACGGTCGAAAATATATGGCACCTCGCTCTTGTCCATGCCAATACCGGTGTCCGAGACGCGGATGCCAACCTGGGACTGGTAGAGCACCGCATCAAACCTCACTTCTCCGGAAGGGGTGTATTTGAATGCGTTATCGATAAAGATGAACAGCATCTGCTGCAGATAATCCTTGTTGCCGGACACATATTTGCCATTCAGCAGCGATAGATCGCCTGTTATCCACTCTGCATCATGCGGCAGAAAGGCAGCGCGGCGGGCCACCTCGGTCATCAATGGCTCCAGCGCCACCGGCTCCTTCTCGAAGGTCCGGCCCGTATCGGCTCTGGCCAGAGACAGCATGTCAGCCACCAGTCGGCTCATACGCTTCGCTTCATCCGCAATATCGCTCACGGATTCGACCGACATCTGCCGGATTGCCGCTTCGTCCAGCGCCGGGTTCTCTCCCGGCTTCAATTCCCATACCTTCTGCAGCAGATCGATGTTGCCGCGAATGGTCGTCAGCGGTGTCCGAAGCTCATGCGAGGCGTCCGACACGAACCGGCGCTGGGCCGCATAGGAGTCCTCAAGTTCCTTGTAAATGCCTTCCATTCGCCCGATCATATTGTTAAAGGTGTGTATCAGCCGGCCGATTTCGTCCGGCGGTCCGTCATATTCAATCCGCACGCTAAGATCATTGCCGGTCTGAATGCCTTCGGCTGCCTCGATCACTTTACCGATCGGCGTCATGGACTTCCGTGCCATGAATAGGCCGAAGGTGAAGGCCGCGATCAGCGTAGCGAAAGAACCCGCAATCAGAATCGTCTTCAGACGTTCCAGCAGCTTGTCCTGGTCACCGGTATAGAAAGCGAGCTGCAGAACCGCCGCCGGATTATTGCTGTAATTCTCCGCGTCAATCCCCCACTGATATATGAGGAAACTGTAGCCACCGTAAGTGGCATGGACAAACTGCGCTCCGCCTTTAACCGCTTTAATCTGCTCACGGCTGGGCACGTCAAACTGCACATCCGCATTCTGCAGATTCCCGCTGCGGGTCAGCTTCTTCGAATCGTAAAAATACATTTGCCCATACACATACTGCATGTCCAGTCTCTTGTTGAACGTCAGATCCAGGGAACCGTCGTAGTTGATAGTCTGCTGCAGAAGTTCGGAACTTCTCGCTTGGAAACGCAGACGGTCCTTGAGGTCACCGTATGTGTTGAAGTAGAAAAAACCGTAAATCGCGGCTGAGAAGGCCAGCAACATAACAGCCAAAATCCCAGAATACCATGCAGTCAGCCGCAGCTTGATGGACATTTAGTTGTCACCTCTTAGAATATAGCCCGCTCCTCGGATCGTTTGTATGAGACGTTTGCCGCCATGCTCCTCCGTCTTCTGCCGGAGCATGGCGATATAAACTTCAAGTACGTTCGATTCACCGCTGTAATCATAGCCCCAGATTTTATCCATAATCAAATCCCTGGAGAGCACCCGCTTTGGATTCTGCATGAACAGGTGGAGCAGCTCGAATTCCTTCGCTGTCAGCTCCAGCCGCTTGCCGCCGCGCGTCACCTCGCGCGAATCGACGTCCAGTGTAATATCCTCGTACATGATCGCCTGCTCTCCCCCGCCGCTCTGCTCGCTCTTGCGGCGAAGCAGAGCTCTTACACGGGCCAGCAGCTCCTCCAGCGCAAACGGCTTCACTAGATAATCGTCGGCTCCGAGATCAAGACCCTTGACCCTGTGCTCCACCTCATCCTTGGCTGTCAGCATCAGAACTGGAACGCTGCTGCCGCCCTCTCTCAGTCTGCGGCATACCTCGAAGCCGTCTACCTGCGGCATCATAACATCGAGAATTACAACATCCGGATTGCTGTTCAGCACTGCCCGGAGGCCGTCGGCCCCGTTGGAAGCCGTCTTGATATCATAGCCCTCGAAAGCAAGCCCCCGCCGGAGCATGGAAATAATTTTCTCATCATCATCAATAATTAAAATAGTCGGTCGCATAAAAGATAAGCCCGCCCCTTTGTCCAATCATTTGGTTCTATTGTAGCAGTTCTTTAGACAAAAACGGAAGGGTTGCCCCTTCCGCTTGTTAACAACGGCTCTTACTGCTGCGACTGGCTCTGGGTCTTTGTGGTATCGAAGTCGTTCTTGTTGCCGATCGTCACGGGCAGATCCAGCTTCTTGCCGTCACGGACAACATTCAGCGTAATCTTGTCTCCGACCTTCTTGGTCTTGATGAAGTCGATCAATTCCTGGCTGGTCGCATACTTCGTGCCGTTGATGCCAGTAATGATATCGTACGGACGCAGG